>JBFHML010000030.1:0-29519 GCA_041594335.1 Porticoccaceae bacterium | reverse complement strand
GCCGGATCAATGCAGCGCATCCGGCGAACGAGCTCTCAACGGCCAGCGGGCGGGGCGATTGCGCAACCCCCCGCCCGTTTTCCCGACGCTTACTTCGTCCGCCACACCAGCTGCCCTTGATGGGCGGCCTGGAGGTGTTCGTTGTTGCGCGCCCAGGCGAAGCCCAGCTTGATGCGGTCGAAGAGGCGATCGATCTGCTTTTCCATTCCCGGGTCGGTGAAGATGTAGAACTGGTTCTCGCGGATACCATCGAGCACGAGCTCGCCGACCACATCAGGATCGAGGCCGTGGGCCAGGGTATCGCCGATCGGGTTCAGGGCGATGGGGCGGTCGTCGGAGCTGCCGAACTGCGCCGGGCGGTGTTTGGCGGCTTCGAGGATGTTGGTGTTGACCGCGCCCGGGCAGAGCACGGAGACGCCGAGCGGGGTGTCCTTGAGCTCGCTGTAGAGCACTTCCATCATGGCCACTGCAGCGTGCTTGCTGGCATTGTAGGCACCCCAGCCCGCACCGGCGTTGATGAGCCCGGCCATGGAGGCGGTGGTCACCACGTGGCCGCTCTCACCATGGGCCTTCATACCGGGCAGGAAGGCACGCATGGCGTAGACAATCGCCGTCTGATTCACCGCGACGACCCAGTCCCAATCCTGCTGGGATAGCTCCTCACTGAGCCCGCCGACACTCACCCCGGCGTTGTTGCACAGTACGTGGACCTTGCCGAAGCGCTGCTCCGTCGCCTCCGCCGCGGCGAATACCTGCTCCTCGCAGGTGATGTCGCAGGCGTGGGTATCCACCTCCGCGCCCTGGGCGCGCAACTCGGCGGCGGCGGCTTGCAGCCGCTGCGCATCGATGTCGGCCATCATGACGCGCATGCCGGCCCGGGTGAACGCCTTGGTCATGCCCAGACCCATGCCACTGGCAGCGCCGGTAATGAAGGCGACCTTGCCGTCGGTGTCTCTCATGGTGATTGCTCCGTAGTGGTGAAGAATGCAACGCGCAGCACGCCGGTCTATACCGGGGTAAAGCAGGGCAATGCCGCGCCCTCGCCGGTGTCGACAAAGCGGACCTGCACCGCCGCGCCAATGGCCAGGCGGTCGAAATCGCAATCGATTAGGTTGGTCAGCAACGTGGGGCCCTCCTCCAGCGTGACATAGGCGATGGCATAGGGTTCGCCACGACGGCTGACACTGAAGGAATAGATCACCCCCCGACCGCTGCAGGTTAGCCACTGGGTGGCGTCGCTGAAGCAGAACGGACACAGGCTGCGCGGGTAATAGTGGTTTTCACCGCAGGCGGTGCAGTGTTTGATCAGCAGTTCGCCACGGGTAGTGGCCTCCCAGAAGGGGCGACTTTCATCGTTGATGCGGGGTGCGCGGAACTTCGGCCGCGGCTGGGTTGTGGTCTCGCTCATGCGTCCTCCCGCTCCAGAATCAGCGTGGCGCTGCCCATGCGCGAGCCCAGCAGACCGCCGGTGCCGTGGGCGAGCACCAGATCGCAATTCGGCACCTGCACTTGCGGATGGGCCTCGCCACGCGCCTGGCGTACTGCCTCGATGATCTTGGTGATTCCACCGCGATCGCTCGGGTGGTTGTTGCACAGGCCGCCGCCGTCGGTATTGAAGGGCAGCTTGCCGACGCCGGCGATCAGATTGCCGTCGGCAACGAAGGCACCGCCCTTGCCCTTGGCACAAAAACCCAGGTCTTCGAGCGTCTCCACCACGGTGATGGTGAAGGAATCATAGATGGAGGCGTACTTGATATCGGCGGGCTGCACCCCGGCCTCGGCGAAGGCATCGGCCCCGGACCAGACCGCGCCGGAGTAGGTGAGATCCACCGTGCCGCCATCGAGGTGTTTGGGCGCCTCGCCCGTACCCAGCACCCGGACCCGTGGCCGCTGCAGGCTGCGCGCCACCTCGGGCGCCACCACCAACACCGCACCGCCACCGTCAGTCATCACGCAGCAGTCGAGGCGGTGCAGCGGGTCGCTGATCATCGGCGAATGCAGTACGTCCTCGACGGTGACCACCTCGCGCAACAAGGCGTGGGGGTTGTGTTGGGCATGATGGGACGCGGCGACCTTGACCCAGGCGAGCTGCTCACTGGTGGTGCCAAACTCATACATGTGACGCATGGCCACCATGGCGTACAGGTTGACGATGGTCGGCCGAAAAGGCGCCTCGAAACCATAGTCGGCGGGCGGACCGCCGCCCGGCCGCACACTGTAGTTTTCCTTGGCATCGGCGCGCGGACGGCCGGCGAGTGTGATCAGCGCCACCTTGCAGTGGCCGGCGGCGATCGCCTGGGCGGCATGGCGGACATGAACCAAGTACGACGAGCCGCCGGTCTCCGTGGAATCGATCTGGCGTACCCGCAGGCCCATGTACTCAGCCTGGTTGATGCCGCCGAGACCAGGTACGTCGCCGGCACAGTAGTAGGCATCCACATCGTTCTTGTCGAGACCGGCATCGGCCAAGGCCCCCTTGGCGACTTCGGCGTGCAGTTGCGGCACCGTCTTACCCGTTCCGTCGCGCAGCGGATGCTCGTAGATCCCCGCGATATAGGCTTTCCCCTTGATACTCATGAACGCCCCCTAACGCACAGCGCTGAAGCCGGCGTCGATCACCAGCTCGGCGCCGTGCATGTACTGGGATTCATCAGAGGCGAGATAGAGCACGCCATTGGCGATATCCGCGGGCTCACCCAGACGGCCGAGCGGCGACATGGCTTCGAAACGGGCGCGCACTTGATCTTCCTTGCCACCGGCACCGTACTTGCGAATGGTGCTATCGACGCCGGGGGTATGGATGATGCCCGGGTGTACTGAATTGATTCGCACGCCGTTGTTGAGACGCGCGAATTCTGCAGCGGCCGCCTTGGTGAGCAACCGCACGCCGCCCTTGGCGGCGCAATACGCAGCAGATTTATCGAGCCCGAGAATGCCGGCGACGGAGGAAATATTGATGATGGATCCGCCACCGGTCTTTTCCATCACCGCACTGCCGTGCTTGACACCGAGAAACACCCCGTCGAGCGCGATGCTGTTCTGCCAGCGCCAGTCTTCGAGACTGGTATCGCGGATCGACTTGGCGATGATCACCGCGGCGTTGTTGACCAACACGTCGAGTCGGCCCCAGGTAGTGACGATCGCATCGAGGGTTTCCTGCCACGCCGCCTCACTGGAAACATCCTGATGCCGATAGTACGCTTCCCCGCCGGCAGCCGAGATCATCGCCAAGGTCTCGGCGCCACCGCGATCCTCCCAATCGGTAACCATCACCCGCGCGCCCTCCTCGGCGAGCCGGATCGCGGTTGCGCGCCCCAGCCCCGATGCGGCGCCGGTGACCAGTGCCACCTTGCCCGCTACACGCCCCATGACTACCTCCCCTGTCGTCGATCGATTGTTGTCGTTCTTACTCGTGCGCCATCAGCGGCCGTTGAAGCGCGGCGGCCGTTTTTCCAAAAAGTGCGCGACACCTTCTTTGAAGTCCTCGCTGGCGATACTGGCTTGCATCTCTTCGAGCGACAGCGCAACGGCAGCGTCTAGCCCCTGAAACAGGCTCTCCCAGATTTGCTGCTTCATGACCCGCATAGAGCGCGGCGAATTATGGGCGGCCAGATCGCGGGCATAGTCGAGCGCGGCCGCGGCGAAGCCCTCGCTCGGCAGCACCCGACTCACCAGCCCCAGTTCACGCGCCTCACGACCGTCAAACATGCGCCCGGAGAGAAAGACCTCCAAAGCGTTGGTCAGACCCATGATGCGCGGCGCCAGCCAGGCACCGCCGTATTCGGCAATCAACCCGCGTTGGACGAATGCCGTGGTGAAGCGGGCGTCCTCGGCAGCAATGCGAATGTCGCAATAGAGTGTCAGCACCAGGCCAATACCGGCCACCGGGCCGTTGATAGCCGCGATCACCGGCTTGGGCAGGGCGGGGAAATAAGTATATTTGTGGCTGAAATCCGGACGTACGCCGGTGGGGCGCGGGCGCGGGGCATCCGCCGAATCGTCGCGCGCCGTCTGCGCCCTGCCGCCGCCCATATCGGCAAGCAGTTTCATGTCGGCGCCCGCACAGAAACCGCGGCCGGCACCCGTGATCAGGATCACCCGCACGGCGGCGTCATCACAGGCACCGAGGCTCGCGTCCTGAATCTCCTCCGCCATGCGGGTAGTCCAGGCATTGAGCTTGTCCGGCCGGTTGAGCGTGATCACGGCCACGCCGTCTCTGACTTCGTAGAGAATCTCCCGGTAGTCCACGATCACCCCCCTTTGATGTTGGTTTGCGGTCGTCTATTGCGCTTCGATAAAGGTTTTCAGCAACTGGTGCGCAATGGCCATGGGCGGCGGCAACAACACCCCCGTACCCGGCTCACCGCGATAGGAGGCGGCGAGGAGATTGCGCGAGACCCACCGCGCCTCTTCGAGCTCCTGGCCATCGATCTGAATTTCGCTGGTCTCGGCATCGGCGAAACACCCGATCATCAGCGATGAGGGCCAGGGCCAGGGCTGCGTAGAGTGGTAGCGCACCGCGCCAACGCGGATGCCGGCCTCCTCGAGAATTTCGCGGCGCACCGCCTCCTCGATGGTCTCGCCGGGCTCTACGAAGCCGGCGAGCGCCGAATACATCCCCGCCGGAAAGGTTTTCTGGCGCCCCACCAGGGCCTCATCGCCACGCACGGCCAGCATGATCACGACCGGATCGGTACGGGGGAAATGATCGGCGTTGCAATCGGCGTCCAGGCACTTACGCATATAACCAGCCATGCGCATTTCGGTCGGATTGCCGCAGACCGCGCAGAAGCGGTGCCGCGCGTGCCAATCGAGCACGGCCTTGCCGGTCGCCAGCGTCGCGGGGTCTCCAGCCGGCAGCCGCAGCGCGATCGCCCGCAAATCCATAAAACGTCCGGCGCCCCGGAACGGCTCCAATCGCGGCGCATCCTCCAAGGCGCTCAAGTCGAGCGCAAAATGGGCGATCCCGGCTTCGTCGAGCCCCAAGAAGATATGCGGTTGTTCAGCGAGAAATTCCGCGACTTCGGCCGTGGACAACCATCCCACCGCATGCCCCCCTGGGCTGACCAAAGGCTGCATGCGGAAAAACGGCACCACGCGGCTTAGCGGGTTCGCGAGCTGCGCGGCGAGCCAATCGGCGTCGGTGCGACGATCGCTGGCACGATCCAGCGTGCCGCCAGCGAAGGTATTGACGATCGACATGAGTACCCCTTTCTCTACGCGCTGGACGCAACCGCCACCTGCGCGGATTATTATTGCCATGGAGGCGATGAAATGCCGGGGCCGCGGAGAACGCCGCCGCACCTGGTGGCGGGCCGCAACCCTGAATCTCACCCTAGCAGATTTGCGTCAAGCGATGAAACGCCAAACGCGACCCTCACGGCTTGCGGCGGCAGGGGGGATTAGCTTAGAATCGCCGCCCTTTGCAAGGGTCGCTGGTATTGCCGGCGGCCCGTTTCCGGAGAGCAGAGCAACATGTACGCGGTTATTGAGAGCGGCGGCAAGCAACACCGGGTCGAGCCCGGCGAAGTGCTCGACATCGAGAAACTGGACGTCGCCCCTGGGGAGACGGTGGACTTTGATCGCGTGCTGCTGGTCGCCGATGGTGGCGATCTGAAGCTGGGCGCGCCCTATGTGGCGGGCGGCAAGGTCACCGCCGAGGTGATCGCCCAAGGCCGCGGCGATAAGGTGCGCATCATCAAATTTCGCCGCCGCAAGCACCACCTCAAGCGCATGGGCCACAAACAGTGGTTCACCAAGGTTAAGATTACCGGCATCAGCGCCGACTGAGCCGGCGAATTCAGGGGAGCACGCAGAGATGGCAACTAAAAAGGCAGGCGGGAGTACCCGCAACGGCCGCGACTCGGAAAGTAAACGCCTCGGGGTCAAGCGCTTCGGTGGCGAGCGCGTTACTGCGGGCAGCATCATCGTGCGCCAGCGTGGCACCGCGTTCCACCGGGGTGCCAATGTCGGTATCGGACGGGATCACACCTTGTTCGCCACCGCCGACGGCACGGTGCGTTTTGCGGTGCGCGGCCCCAAAAATCGCAAATTCGTCGACGTGGTGCCGCACTGAACCCCAGCCCCCGTGCGGCGCGAGGAAAAGCCCCGTCGCCGGGGCTTTTTTTATGCGCTCCTGCCGCGCGTATGATATTTGGAAGCCATCCCGTCTAACGGGAGAAATCCTGCCATGAAATTCGTCGACGAAGCACCAATCAGCGTTCACGCCGGCAAGGGCGGCGGCGGCTGCCTCAGTTTCCGGCGCGAGAAATACATTCCCAAAGGCGGCCCAGATGGCGGCGACGGCGGCGACGGCGGCGACGTGGTGCTGATCGCCGACCCCGACCTGAATACGCTGGTTGATTATCGCTACCAGCGTGTGTTTCGCGCCGCCAACGGCGAGCCAGGGCGTGGCGGCAACTGCCGCGGCCGCTCTGCGGAGGATTTGCTGTTGCGGGTTCCCATGGGCACCACGGTGCTCGACGCGGACACCGGCGAAGTGATCGGCGACCTGACCGCCGCGGGAGAGCGACTGGTCGTCGCCAAGGGTGGTTTCCACGGGCTTGGCAACACCAGGTTCAAATCCAGCGTTAACCGCGCGCCACGGCAGACGACACCGGGCAGCGAGGGCGAGTCCCGCAACCTCCGCCTGGAACTCAAATTGCTGGCCGACGTGGGCCTGCTCGGGCTGCCAAATGCGGGCAAATCGACGCTGATTCAGGCCATCTCTGCCGCACGGCCCAAGATCGCCGATTACCCCTTCACCACGCTCGTGCCCCAGCTCGGGGTGGTCGCGCTGGAAGCCCACCGCAGCTTCGTGGTAGCGGATATTCCCGGGGTGATCGAAGGCGCCGCGGACGGAGCCGGACTCGGCATCCGCTTTCTGCGCCATTTGACCAGAACGCGGCTGTTACTCCATGTAGTCGATCTGGCGCCTATCGATGGGAGTACGCCGGCAGCTGCCATCGCCGCACTAGCGGCCGAACTGGAAAAGTTCAGCCCGACCCTGGCCCAACGTACATCCTGGCTGGTACTCAACAAAGCCGACTTGCTGCCGGCAGCCGAAGCCCGGAAGGCCGCCGAGACGGTGGTGCGCTCCCTCGGCTGGACCGCGCCCTGGTTCATGATTTCCGCCGCGCAACGGGAAGGCACCCGCGCTTTATGCGAAGCGATCATGAACCATCTGGAAGAACTGGCCCGCCAGCGCGAAGAAAATCCAGAAGTCGCCGAGCAGGAAACCCGCTTGCAGGAAGCCATGCAACGCGAGGCGCGCGAGAAAATTACGCACTTGCGGAACTTACAACGCGCCGATACCGACGACTCCGATCCAGGGGATGATTCCGATGATGACGGCGATACCGAGGTGCACTATGCGCGCTGAGAGAAGCTCGGACCATGCAGGCTGAACGCCGTCCATACACCGCCGCGCGGCGTTGGGTGGTCAAAATCGGCAGCGCGCTGCTGACCAACGATGGCCTAGGCCTGGCGCGCACCGCCATCGCCGAGTGGGTGCGGCAGATCCACGAACTTCAGGAGCGCGGTCACGAGATTGTACTGGTCTCCTCCGGGGCCATCGCCGAGGGGATGGCGCGGCTGGGATGGGCACAACGCCCGCGGGAGCTGCACCGTCTCCAAGCCGCAGCCGCCGTCGGCCAAATGGGGCTTATCGAGGCCTATGAATCCTGCTTCCAGCGTTACGGACGCCACACCGCCCAAATTCTGCTCGACCACGACGACCTCTCCGATCGCAAGCGCTATCTCAACGCACGACGCACGATCACCGCCCTGATCAAGCTGGGTGTGGTACCCGTGGTCAACGAAAACGATACCGTGGTCACCGACGAAATCCGCTTCGGCGACAACGACACCTTGGCGGCGCTGGTAGCCAATCTAATCGAGGCGCGGCTGCTGGTGATTCTCACTGACCGCGACGGCCTCTACAGCGCGGACCCGCGGTTGCACCCTGACGCCACATTGATCCATAGCGGGCGGGCCATGGATGAGCGCCTGGACGCCATCGCCGGCGGGAGTGCCGGCCATCTCGGCCGGGGCGGCATGATCACCAAACTGCGCGCGGCGCGGCTAGCTGCGCGCTCCGGTGCGCACACGCTGATCGCCGGCGGCGCCCTCGAGCATATCCTCACCCGACTCGCCGACGGCGAGACACTCGGAACCCTGCTGGTCGCCGACACCGAACCCCTGGTGGCACGCAAGCAGTGGCTGGCCGGGCAACTGCAGGCCAAGGGCTCGCTGACGCTGGATTCCGGTGCGGTACGAGTCGTGCGGGAGGCCGGTCGTAGCCTACTGCCGGTGGGCGTGATCGCCACAGAGGGAGTCTATTCGCGCGGGGATCTGGTGCGTTGTCTGGCCGAAGATGGGCGCGAAGTTGCCCGCGGCCTGATCAACTATTCGAGCGCGGAGACCCAACGCATCCTCGGCTTGTCGAGCGACCGCATCGCCGCGACACTGGGCTATACCAGCGATCCCGAACTCGTTCACCGGGACAATTTGGTCGTGCTCTGAACAGACGCCCCAAAAGCAAAAAAGCCGGCACAAGCCGGCTTTTTTTCGCACTGCGGCAACGAGCTCAACCGCCGGCCAGAGCCTTGATATGCGCATTGAGCCGGCTTTTATACCGCGCTGCTTTGTTTTTGTGGATTACACCCTTATCGGCGATGCGATCCAGTACCGGGACTGCGGCCGCGTAGGCTGCCCGCGCGGTTTCGAGGTCGCCGGAAGCCAGCGCCGACTGCACTTTCTTGACATAGGTGCGCGTCATCGCCCGCTGCCCAGCTTTCAGCTGGCGGCGCCTTTCGTTCTGGCGGGCGCGTTTTCTCGCCTGAGGAGTATTAGCCACGGAATCGGCTCCCGAAGGTGGTTTTCGCAAGGCGGCGAACTATAGCCACTTTGCGGATGGCATTCAAGCACCTTTGCGACTTGCCGCGTGGCGCCCCAGCGCCCAGGCGACATGTTCTCGCACCAGGGCCGAGGGGTGCCCCTTGCGGGCTTCCAGTGCTTCGAGCACCGGCCCAGTACTGGGGGCATTACCCAGTCCGATCGCCAGATTGCGCAACCAGCGTTCATAGCCGATGCGACGAATGGGCGAACCGGCTGTGCGCTCCAAAAATTCGGCTTCCGTCCACAACACAAGCTCTGCCAACCGCGCATCGGCCAGCCCATGACGCGGGCGGAAGGCATCTTCCGCCGTGGGCTTGGCGAAACGATTCCAGGGGCAGACGATCTGGCAGTCGTCGCAGCCGAAGACTCGATTGCCCATCGCCGCCCGCAACGGTTCGGGAATCGGGCCCGGGTGCTCGATGGTGAGGTAGGAAATACAACGCCGGGCATCCAATACATAGGGCTCCGGGAAGGCGTCTGTGGGGCAGACACTAAGACACGCGCGACACTTGCCACACTCGTCCTCGGCTTGAGGGGTGCCGGCTGGCAAAGGCACGCTGGTGATCAGCTCACCGAGGAAAAACCAGGAGCCCGCCTCACGGTTTAGCAACAAAGTGTTCTTGCCGATCCAGCCCAGCCCGGCGCGTGCGGCCAAGGGTTTTTCCAACACCGGGGCGCTGTCGACAAAGGGTCGTTGGATCACCGCGCAATCCAAAGCCGCGGCAATCCGCTCGCCAAGGCGGGCCAGGCGGCGGCGCAGCAGCTTGTGGTAGTCACGACCCAGCGCATAGCGAGAGATGTAGGCCGCCTCGCCGTCGCGCAGCCGCGCGATCATGCGCGTGTTGGCCGGTCGATAGTCCATCCGCACGCAAATCGCCGAAACTGCGCCGGGCACCAGTAGGTCGGGGCGCTCTCGCACCGCGCCATGGCGGGCCATCCAATCCATATCGCCCTGAAAACCTCGCCTCAACCAGGTGCGCAAACGCTCGCCAGCCTCGCTCAGGTCCAGATCCGCGAAACCCACCTGCTGAAAGCCGAGCTCACGTGCCCAACCGGCGATAGTGGTTAGCAACTTCGTATCAGGCGTTGCAGGCACGACAAACCGAAAGCAGCGGGCTGGCATATAATTTTGCCAGATTCTCGACACTCGGCTCGGCATGCGCGTCTCTTTCACTGCTCTCTTTACCGCCCATCAGACCCGCGCGCTGGACCAATGCGCCATCACGGATCATGGGGTGCCCGGCATCGCACTGATGAAGCGGGCCGGCGCAGCCACCCTCGCTGAAATCCAGCGCCGCTGGCCAGCGGCTCGCTCGCTGACGGTACTCTGCGGTAGCGGCAACAATGGCGGAGACGGCTACATCGTCGCCGCGCTCGCCCGCCAGCGCGGACTTGCCGCACGGGTAGTGGCCCTCTCAGACCCCGAGCAATTACGCGGCGACGCCGCCCGCGCACGGCAATTTGCGGGCAGCGCCGGGGTACCGGTCAGCGACTGGCGCGACAACACAGCGCTCGATGGCGAGGTTCTAGTGGATGCCTTGCTGGGCACCGGTTTGACGCGTCCCGTGGACGACGACTTCGCCGCGGCGATCGCGATGCTCAACGCTGCCTCGGCACCGGTGGTCGCAGTCGATATTCCGTCCGGACTGCATGCCGACACCGGCGCCGAACTGGGCGCCGCTGTACGCGCCGACGTCACAGTCACCTTTATCGGGCGCAAGCTGGGCCTGCATACCGGGCGCGGGCCCGCCTGTTCGGGGACCGTGGTCTTCTCCGACCTCGCCGTGCCCGCGGCAATTTACCAAGAGGTTCCGCCCGCCGCGGAGTTGCTAGATCTGGCAGCCTTGGCACCCCTGCTGCCGCGACGGCCCCGAGACGCCCACAAAGGACAGTTTGGCCATGTCATGGTGATCGGCGGCGACCGCGGTTTTGGCGGTGCGGCGCTCATGGCGGCAGAGGCCGCAGCGCGAGCCGGTGCCGGCCTCGTCAGCGTCGCGACACATCCAGAGCATGCTTCGGCTTTCCTCGCGCGCCGGCCGGAATTGATGGTCAAGGGAGTCCCGTCGGGGCAGGAACTCGAGCCGCTGCTCGCCGCACCCACTGTGCTGGTGGTCGGCCCTGGATTGGGGCGTTCGCCCTGGGCCGAGCAAATGCTCCAGCAAGCGCTGAGCACGGCGCTTCCGATGGTGCTCGATGCCGATGCCCTCAACTTGATCGCCAGCGGGCGCTTCGACGTCCCACGCGACCATGCCCGCTGGGTACTCACTCCACACCCCGGGGAGGCTGCCCGACTCTTGGGCGTCGAGAATCACGCGGTACAAAGTCAGCGGCCCGATGCCTGCCGTCGCCTGCAGCAACAATTCGGCGGGGCAGTGCTGCTCAAAGGGGCCGGCACCCTGATTGCCGGGCCGGAATCGCCGCTATGGGTCTGCCCCTACGGCAACCCTGGAATGGCATCTGGCGGCATGGGCGACGTGCTCTCCGGAGTGATCGGCGCGCTACTTGCGCAGGGCCTCTCCCCCACAGTCGCCGCCGGCCTCGGCGCCTGCCTGCACGGCCGGGCAGCCGATCAGGCCGCGGCGGACGGTGAAATCGGTCTCCTAGCCACGGATCTACTGCCCCAGATTCGGCGCCTAATCAACACCTCACATGTCGCACACCTTTGAGTTGCCCGATGCGGATGCGACCCGGTCCTTTGGCCGGCGACTCGCCGCGCTCCTGAGTCCAGGACTGATTCTTCACCTGAGTGGCCCGCTTGGGGCTGGAAAGACAAGCTTGTGCGGGGCCGTGATCAACGCGCTGGGGCACTCCGGGCCCGTCAAGAGCCCTACTTATACTTTGGTTGAGCCCTATTTGCTAAACCTTGGAAATGTGTATCATTTTGACCTGTACCGACTGGCGGATCCCGAGGAACTCGAATGGATCGGAGCGCGGGATTATTTCGACGGCGACAGCCTCTGCCTGATCGAATGGCCCGAGCGCGGCGCGGGCGTGCTGCCACCGCCGGATCTACGGCTGCAGCTGACACCGTCTGGGAGCGGACGCCTCCTGCTCGCCTCCGCCACCAGCCAGCGGGGGCGCGCGCTGCTCGAGCAGCTTGCCGAAGCCCACTGACGACCCTCGTCACCCTGCTGTTCACCGCATGCGCGCTACTGTGTCCGCCAGCGCTGGCCATGACTGTGGTACAGGGCGCCAAACTCCTCCCGACGGGCAATGGTGCTCGCCTCGAACTGGCGTTGAGTCACACACCGGCCGCCTACCAGGTCTTTACCCTCGATACGCCCCATCGTGCGGTCATCGATCTCCCCAACGCGCAACTGCGCGGCGGACTCGGTCTTCTGGACATCCGGGATACCCCAGTTCGCAATGTGCGCAGCGGCATACGCAACGGGCGGGATCTGCGCATCGTCATTGACCTGGCCGGTCCCGCCAGTGTCCGCGGTACGACACTAGCCGCCACTGCCACCAGCCCCGCACTGCTGGTAGTGGAATTGCTCCCCTCCGGACCCGTGGCGGCCAAGCCACCGCCCACCGCCAAACCTGCATCTGCCCCGACGCGTCCGGCCTCGACCAGCCGCGAGCTGCGCAACATTGTGGTAGCCATCGACGCCGGCCACGGCGGCCAAGATCCCGGCGCCATCGGCCCGGGCGGTCTCCGCGAAAAGGCCGTGGTATTGGAGATCAGCAAGGCGCTCAAGGCCATCATTGATCGGGAGCCGGGCTATCAAGCGGTGTTGGTGAGAACCGGAGACTACTTCATTCCGCTCGCCCAGCGCCCCGCCATCGCGCGCCGCGCCGGCGCGGATATCATGTTGTCGATCCACGCCGATGCTTTTCACCGCACCGCCGCGCATGGGGCGTCGGTGTATGCCCTGTCACAGCGCGGTGCCACCAGCGAAACCGCCAAGTACCTGGCGGAACGGGAGAACCGCTCGGACCTGATCGGTGGTTCGGTAGCGCTGCGCGACAAGGATCCCGTGCTCGCGGAAGTCATCCTGGACTTGTCGATGACCGCGACCCTCGATCACAGCCTGCATCTGGGCGACCAGGTTCTCCGTGCGCTGGGCGGCGTCAATGCCCTGCACAAGCAACGCGTCGAACAAGCTGGCTTCGTGGTCCTGAAATCACCCGACATGCCCTCTATCCTGGTAGAAACCGGATTCATTTCGAACCCCCAGGAAGCCCGCAAATTGGCCGACGCGGGACATCAGCAACGGTTAGCCAGCGCGATTTTCAATGGCGTCAGAAGGCACTTTAGCGTTCATCCGCCAGACGGCACCCGTATCGCGTGGCGGCAACGCAACGGCATCGGGCGCACCCACATCATTGACCGCGGCGATACACTATCGGGCATCGCCGAACGCTACAATGTGTCCGTGAATCAACTCAAGACGCACAACGGGCTGAACTCCGCCATCATTCGCGTGGGGCAGACTCTCAAGATCCCCGGCTCGTCCTGACCGTGAGCCAAGCGCTACGTATCCGCCAGCTGCCCCCGCAACTGGCCGACCAGATCGCCGCCGGCGAAGTCGTCGAGCGGCCGGCGTCGGTGGTCAAGGAGCTGCTGGAGAACAGTCTGGACGCTGGTGCCGACCGTATCGATATCGAACTCCGTCAGGGTGGCGCCGGACTCATCCGCATCCGCGACAACGGTACCGGCATTTCCCGCGACGATCTAACACTAGCGTTATGCCGACACGCGACCAGCAAGATCACGCAATTGGCGGATCTCGAGGCCGTCGCAACGCTGGGCTTTCGCGGCGAGGCGCTGGCCAGCATCGCTTCGGTATCGCGGCTGAAATTGACCTCCAGCACCGAATCCAGCGGTGCCGGGTGGTGCGTCCAAGGCGGAGACCGCCCCCCGGACATCGTGCCGGCACCCCATCCACGCGGGACCACCGTCGAGGTACGCGACCTCTTTTTCAATACGCCCGCCCGCAGGCGGTTTCTCCGCACGGAACGCACCGAATATCAGCGCATCGAGGAAGTCGTTCGACGCCTGGCATTGGGCCACCCAGATGTCGCCATCCGCATGGTTCACAATGACCGCAATACGCAGGACTTCAGCAGCGCCCGCGACCTCATCGGACAAGAACATCGGCTCGCCGCCATTTGCGGGCGTCCCTTTATGGAACAGGCACGGCATCTGGCGATTGAGCACGGAGCGCTACGGCTGAGTGGCTGGATCGCGCTACCCACTTTTTCGCGCAGCCAGGCCGATCTCCAATATTTTTTCGTCAACGGCCGCAGCGTACGCGACAAGCTCGTCTCTCATGCCGTCCGCCAGGCGTACCGGGACGTGCTCTATCAGCAGCGCCACCCGGCATTCGTCCTCTTTCTGGAACTACCGCCGGTCGAAGTCGACGTCAATGTCCACCCCACCAAGCACGAAGTCCGGTTTCGGGAGTCCCGCAGTATCCACGACTTTCTGTTTGGCAGTCTCCACCGAGCGCTGGCCGAGGTTACCCCAGGCGACACGCGCCCACCCCCCGCACGAATTCCGATGGCAGACCCCGCACCCGGGCCGCAGCAGATCGCGCTGGCGGCGCCAGAGCCCGCTGCGGTACGCGACCAGACCGCTGACTACTGGGAGCAGCCTCCAGCGCCGCCGGCCCAGCCAACTCCAAGGTCTCCGAGCGACGCCGCGGCCCCGCCTTTGGGCTATGCCCTGGCCCAGCTCAAAGGCGCTTTTATTCTCGCCGAAAACGAATCAGGCCTGGTCCTCGTAGACCTGCATGCCGCACACGAGCGAGTGCTCTACGAGCGACTCAAGACCGCCTACCACAGCGGAGGTTTGGCCAGCCAATCCCTACTCGTACCCATCGAGCTCCCCGTGAGCGCCCGCGAAGCGGATGCGGCCGAAGATTGTGCGGCAGCGTTCCAGGACATCGGCATGGAGATCGATCGCAGCGGTCCTGCCCATCTGCGTATCCGCGCCGTGCCCTCCTTGGTCCGAAATGCCGACGCCGAACCCCTAGTTCGCGACGTGCTCGCTGACGTGCTCGCGGCGGGTAACGCCGCGCGCCTCGCCGGACATATCGAGCGCGTGCTCGGCAACATGGCCTGCCGAGCAGCAGTACACGTCCACGATCGGCTTAGCATCACCGAAATGAACGCCTTGTTACGGGCCATGGAGCGCACCCCACACAGCGGTCAATGCAACCACGGACGCCCCACCTGGACCCAAATTTCAATGGCAGAACTCGATCAACTGTTCCTGCGAGGGCGTTGAATGACAGCGCGACCGCAGCGGCCACAGGCCCTCGCCATCCTTGGGCCGACAGCTTCCGGGAAGACGGCGCTGGCCCTGGCACTGCTCGAGCACCTCCCCGTCGACATTATCAGTGTCGACTCCGCGCAGGTGTACCGTGGCATGGACATCGGCACTGCAAAACCGGATCCAGAAACTCTGGCGCGCGCGCCGCACCGGCTGATCGATATTCGCGATCCCGCAGAAACCTATTCGGGGGCCGAGTTCATCGCCGATGCGCGGCGCGAAATGGCGGCAATCGCAGCGCAGGGCCGCGTCCCCCTACTGGTGGGCGGCACCATGCTCTATTTTCAGCTCCTGCTCGAAGGCTTGGCGGACCTGCCACCGGCGCATCCGGAAATACGCGCCGAGCTGGCTGACGAGGCCACACGCCACGGCTGGCCGCATCTTCATGCCGAGCTGGCACGCGTCGATCCGATCACCGCGGCCCGTCTTCACCCACAGCACTCTCGGCGCATTCAGCGCGCCCTGGAGATTTACCGCACCACCGGATCCCCCCCCTCGCAACTGCTACCACGCAGGCAACGCCCTGTGGCCTCAGACTACGACTTCCGGCAGGTCGCCCTGGTCCCCGCCGATCGATCCCGGCTCCACCGGCGCATCGAGCAACGGTTCATGCACATGCTGGAAGCCGGATTCCTCGATGAGGTTCGCGCGCTACGCGCACGTGCCGACTTGCACCCCCGGCTCCCCGCCCTACGCGCCGCCGGCTATCGTCAAGCCTGGACGCATCTGGCCGGGGAGTGCGACGTCGAGGAAATGATCGCCACCGCCTGCGCGGCCACTCGTCAACTCGCCAAGCGACAGCTCACCTGGCTGCGCGGCTGGCGGGAACCACTCCAGGCTCGCCTCGATCCCTTCGCCGCCACGACCGCGGAACTGGCGGAAAACCTTGTCCAGCAATTGAAATAATCCAAACCCGCCCAGATATACATTACAGGACGCGCCACGTATCATGATTGACACGCGGAGAACTCTGCGGGTCGTGCTTTGTCCAATTGCTTTGTAGACACCGGTGCAGCGCGCCGCCATCCCAAGCTACAGGATGCGCAAGGGCCAGACGACGCGCCACCATCCCCCAAGTCACCCAGGAGCCTTATCATGTCAAAAGGGCACAACCTACAAGACCCTTTTCTCAATTTGCTGCGCAAGGAGCGCGTTCCCGTTTCAATTTTTCTTGTCAACGGTATCAAGCTTCAGGGCCAGATCGAGTCTTTCGATCAGTTTGTCGTCCTGCTGAAGAACACCGTCAGCCAAATGGTTTACAAGCACGCTATTTCCACCGTCGTTCCCGCACGGCCGGTGCGCCTGCCCCTAGCGGTACCCGGACAGGATGACGACGACGCGGAGCATTGATTGGCAACGCTTGGCCCGACCAACGCGGAGCCCGCAGTAGCAGTAGCCATTGACCTCGGCGGCGGGCGCACCCCGGACCCGCAGGAGTTTGCCGAACTGATTGCTGCGGCCGGCGGTTCAGTGGTCGCTCGCCTCGGCGGCCGGCGCAACCGGCCGGATCCCGGCACCTTCATCGGATCTGGGAAAGTCGAACAACTCCGCGCCACCGCCGAAGCTGCCGGAGCGACCCATGTCATCTTTGACCATCAGCTCAGCCCCAGCCAGGAACGCAACCTCGAACGCGCACTGGGCTTGCGGGTGCTCGACCGCACTGGGCTGATTCTCGCCATCTTCGCACGCCGCGCCAGAACCCACGAAGGCCGCCTGCAGGTCGAACTGGCCCAGCTAGATCATCTGTTGCCGCGCCTGGTTGGGCGCTCGAGTCACCTGGCGCGCCAACAGGGCGGCATCGGCCTACGCGGCCCCGGGGAAACCCAACTGGAAACCGACCGCCGCCTGATCCGACGACGTATCGATGCCATCCGTCGCAGGCTGGACTTGGTTCAACAGCGTCGCAGCCTGGGGCGGGCCACACGGCATCGGAGAGCCGTGCCAACCCTAGTGCTTGCCGGCTACACGAACGCCGGTAAGTCGACTCTGTTCAACACGCTCACCGCCGCCGGCGTTGTGGCCGCCGACCAGTTATTCGCGACGTTGGATCCTACGCTGCGCCGCGTTGCAGTGCCCGGCGTAGGCACCGCAGTGTTGTCGGATACGGTGGGATTTGTCCGCGAACTGCCGCATCAGCTGGTGGCCGCATTCCGCGCCACCTTGGAGGAAGCTGTGGCAGCCGACTTGATACTCGAAGTCGTCGACGCCGCCGATGCCGATCGAGAAGCACGCATTGCCTGCGTCGACGCCGTACTGGACGATATCGGCGCCGCCGAAGTGCCAAGGTTGCGCGTGTTCAACAAGATTGATCAACTGCCGCACAACGCCCCCCGAATCGACTTCGATGACGCAAACCGCCCGACCGCGGTATGGCTGTCGGCGAAGACCGGTGCGGGGATCGCACAGTTACGCGCCGCGCTCAGCCAACGGCTCGCACCAGATGTAGTGCGGCGTCGACTATATCTCGGACCACAACAGGGGCGCACGCGCGCCCAGCTCTACGCCGCCGAAGCGGTGTTGAGAGAGAGTCCCACCGAGGATGGTGGTACCATTGTCGACCTGTGCATCCCCGCGGCCCGACTGCAGCGGATCCTTAACGATCGGGACCTGAACGCCTGTTCTCCCGAGCAATAAATCGAACGCCCGGAGGCATCTCCGGACAATAGATGCACGGATACGACCCTACAAGCTGGAGTGGACGATGGGCTGGAATGAACCCGGCGGCAAAGATCCCTGGGGAAGCGGTGGCAATTCGCCACCGGATCTCGATGCGGTACTGAAAAAGTTCTCCGAACGCCTCAACCGTGCCTTTGGCGGGGGCGGAGGCGGGAGCGGTGAACGTGGCCTCGGTGGCGGCCCGATTGCCGCCATCTTGGCGGTGCTTGCCATGCTCTGGTTTCTATCCGGTTGGTACCAGATCGACGCCCAACAGCAGGCGGTGGTACTACGTTTCGGCAAGTTTCACGAGATCACCACGGAAGGGTTGCATTGGCGACCGCGTTTTGTGGACCAGGTCATCAAGGTCGCCGTAACCACCGAGCGCCGCTATGAAACCCAGCCGCGCAACGAGATGCTCACCGAGGACGAAAACATCGTCGAGCTACCGCTCACGGTGCAGTACAACGTCGGCGATGTGAAAGACTATGTGCTGAACGTGCGAGACCCAGAGCTCAGTCTCCGCGAGGCTACGGACAGCGCCTTACGCCACGAAGTCGGCAGCACCAAATTCGATGCGGTCATTTCGACGGGCCGCGCCGAACTCAGTGTCGCCGTGGCACGCCGGCTGCAGAGCTACCTGGATCAATACGGCACTGGCATCCACATCATCAAGGTCAATATCCAGGAAGCCAAACCGCCGTCTGCGGTCCGTGCCGCCTATGACGACGTCGTAAAGGCCCGCGAGGATCGTGAGCGGGTCATCAACGAAGCCCAGTCCTACGCCAATGGCGTAGTCCCGGAGGCGCGCGGGCAAGCGCAACGCACCCTAGAGGAAGCCCAAGCCTATCGCGAGCAAGTGATCGCCGAGGCTCAGGGTGAAGCCCAACGCTTCGAAAAGCTGCTCACCGAATACCGCAAGGCCCCGGAGGTCACCCGTCAGCGACTCTATGTGGAGACGCTCTCCGAGGTCATGGGTAGCACGTCGAAAGTCCTGGTCGATGTCCGCGGCGGCAACAACCTACTTTATCTGCCACTCGACAAGCTCAGCCGTGCAGAAGCGCCAACCGCGAGTGCGCCGCGCCGACTGAGCAACGAGCAAATCAACGATATCGCCGGGCGCGCAGCGGATCTGCTGCGCCGGCAGGTTGCTTCGACCCCACGCCGGGAGGGCAGGTAAATGGCTGCAGATCGCAAGACACTGGGTCTGATTGGGCTCGCCTTGGTGGCGTTGGTATTGAATGGTGCGCTATTCGTGGTCAAGGAAACCGAGCGCGCCATCATGCTGCAGTTCGGCCGCATCGTCGACGCCGACATCCCTCCGGGGCTACATTTCAAGCTGCCCATGATCCACCAGGTCAAAAAATTTGACGCCCGCGTATTGACGGTGGATGGCGATCCCGAGAGCTTTTTCACCATCGAGCGCAAACGGTTGATTGTCGACTCCTTCGCCAAATGGCGCATCTCCGACGTCGAGACTTACTACAAGGCCACCGGGGGCGTCGAAAACATCACTCGCAGCCGGCTCGCAGACCGGATCAACGACGGCTTGCGCAACCAATTCGGGACCCGCACCCTCTACGAGGTCGTGTCCGGCGAGCGCGACCGACTGATGGAGGACATGACCATGACGCTCAATGGCGCCGTGCGCAAATCTCTCGGCGTCGAAGTGCTGGATGTGCGGGTGCGCCGGATTGACCTGCCACCCGAGGTCAGCGAACAGGTCTTTCAACGTATGACGGCCGAACGCGAGAAGGAAGCCCGTGAATTGCGCGCGATTGGCTTGGAAGCCGCAGAGAAGCTGCGCGCGGAGGCCGATCGGCAGGTCACCGTGATCCGCGCCAATGCCTACCGAGAAGCCGAGCTGATCCGCGGTGACGGCGATGCGGAGGCCACCGGCATCTATGCTGAAGCCTTCCGACAGGATCCAGAATTCTATGGCTTCACCCGCAGCCTGCAGGCCTACCGAGAATCTTTTGCCTCTCGCGACGACCTCCTGGTACTGGAACCCGATAGCGAGTTTTTCCAGTACCTCAAAGACAGCGCGGCACAAAAAAACTGAACGGCGAGGGCGACAGCCCTCGCCCAGAGTGCTAGCATTCCATAACCGGGGCGACCCGGTTTTTTTGTGACCCGGCCGAAGCCCCACGGGCAACCCGGACACCGACCGGCTGGGTCGGGAAGCACAGTGACGGCATCGGGATCGAGGACGGCAAATGGCCTGGCAGGACCTGTTTCAGGCACTGTGTCTGGTGCTGATCATCGAAGGTCTAGTGCCGTTCGCAGCCCCCCGGCGTTGGCGCGAGGCTGCCCTCAAAGCGGCCCACATCAGTGATCGCAACCTGCGTTGCATCGGCTTCACGATGCTCGCGGCCGGCGCGCTGTTGCTGAATTTGGGTCGGTAGAACGCTCGCTACCCGAGAGGACAATCATGGATTCCGAGGATCGCTGGCTGCTGCCCGACGGCATTGAAGAGATCCTGCCCGACCGCGCACTGCGCATCGAAAGATTGCGCCGGCGGTTGCTGGACCTCTATCACACCTGGGGCTACGATCTTGTGATCCCGCCACTGGCAGAGTTCACTTCCGCGCTGTTCAGTGGCGCCGGATCCGACTTGGATCTGATGACCTTCAAGATCACCGATCAAATCAGCGGCCGGACGATGGGGGTGCGCGCCGACATTACCCCGCAGGCGGCACGCATGGATGCACACAGCCTGCGCCGCGAAGGCCCTACCCGACTGTGTTACGCCGGACAGGTGCTCTACACCAGGCCACGCAACCCGCTCGAATCCCGCTCGCCCATCCAGCTCGGCGTCGAACTGTTCGGCGAAGCCACCTTGGCCGCGGACCTGGAGGTCATCGCCCTACTGATGGAGACGCTGCACAGCGCCGGCCTCGCCCAATTGCATCTCGATCTCGGCCATGTCGGCATCTACCGCGGCCTGGAGTCCGAATTGAACCTGGACGCTCAGCGCAAACGCGAGCTCTTCGAATTACTGCAACGCAAGGATGCCGGACTCGGCGCTTGGCTCGCGCGTGAAGTCCCAGATCTTCGTCTCGCCCGCCTGCTCTCTGCGCTACCCCATCTGTGTGGCGGCTGCGAAGTACTGGACCGCGCCGTCACCGAACTCGCCGACGCGCCAACGGCGGTTACCGAAGCCCTGACAGCGCTGCGCGACACCGTGGGCGCACTCCGCCAACGTCACCCCGAACTGAGCCTTTTTCTGGACCTCGGCGAACTGCGCGGCTACCACTACCATACCGGGATCGTCTTCGCCGCCTACTGTCCAGCGACCACCGCTGCACTCGGCCATGGCGGTCGTTATGACCGGGTCGGCGCCGAGTTCGGTCGTGCACGCCCGGCCACCGGGTTTGGCATCGACCTGGGCTTTCTCTGCGATCTGGTGGCCGCAGCCAACCCAGTGGCACCCGGCATATTCGTACCGGATGAGCTGGCTGCCGAGGCGCGTGGGGAAGTCGCACGCCTGCGGGCAGCGGGCGAGCGGGTCGTCTGCGGGTTCGCCGGCCAACGGGTGAACCTTACCGAATTGGGCTGCGACCGTATCCTGATCAGGGATGCCTCCGGCTACCGATTGCATCCCGCCCCTCAAGGAACCTGAAGGAAACACCTCATGGGCAAGAATATTGTGGTTCTGGGCTCCCAGTGGGGCGATGAAGGCAAGGGCAAGATCGTCGACTTGCTGACCGATGAAGCCAAACTGGTAGCGCGTTTCCAGGGAGGTCACAACGCCGGTCATACCCTCGTGATCGATGGCGCCAAGACCGTGTTGCATCTGATCCCCTCGGGAATCCTGCGGGCCGATGTGCGCTGCCTGATCGGCAACGGTGTCGTGTTGGCCCCAGATGCGCTGCTCGCCGAGATCACCGAACTGGAAGACCGCGGGGTCCCGGTGCGCGAACGGCTGAAATTGTCTCCCGCATGCCCGCTGATCCTGCCCAGTCACGTCGCGCTCGATTTGGCTCGCGAGGACGCGCGGGGCGCAGAACGCATCGGGACCACTGGGCGTGGAATCGGACCTGCCTACGAGGACAAGGTCGCGCGACGCGGTCTGCGACTCGGCGATTTGTTCAGACAAGAGCTGTTTGCAGAGCGCTTGCGGGAGTTGGTGGAATACCACAACTTCCTCCTCAAGCACTATTATCACGCTGCACAGAGCGATTTCGGTGAGATCCTTGAACGTGCAGCGGCGTGGACAGAAGCGTTGCGACCGTTACTGGCCGATGTCAAGGGCATCCTCCACGATGCCCGGCGCAACGGGGAAAATATTCTTTTCGAAGGAGCCCAAGGCTCGTTGCTGGACATCGATCACGGCACCTATCCGTTCGTGACCTCATCCAACACCACCGCCGGGGGCACCGCAACCGGCAGCGGCTTCGGCCCGCTGTATCTCGATTATGTGCTGGGCATCACCAAGGCTTATACCACCCGGGTGGGCTCTGGCCCCTTTCCTACGGAACTGTTCTGTGACATCGGCAGCCACCTCTCCGCCAAGGGTCACGAATTTGGCGCCACCACCGGCAGGGCACGCCGTTGCGGCTGGTTCGACGCCACGGCCCTGCGTACCGCCGCCGAGGTCAATAGCATGTCCGGGCTCTGCCTGACCAAGCTCGACGTGCTGGATGGCCTCGACGAGGTCAAGATCTGTATCGGCTATCGCAGCGCCGATGGCGCGGAAATCACCGCCCCACTGCATGCCGATGACTACACCGGCATCGTCCCGGAATATGAAACCCTGCCAGGCTGGCGCGAATCGACACTCGGGGCCACCGCGCTCGACCAGCTGCCGGCGGCGGCCCGCGCCTATATCGAACGGATCGAGACCGTCGTCGGGGTGCCCATCGACATCATTTCGACCGGGCCGGATCGGATCGAGACCATCGTGTTGCGGCACCCGTTTCGTTGATCGCGAGAAACCTCCGCCCAACGGCGGGAGCACGGCGACGCTTGAATTCGCCCCCAATTGATCGCACCATGCGCGGCGTTTTTCCCGCCCCGGGAGGCACTCATGAACCGTATTTCCCTACAACACCATGATGCCGACTGGACAGCGGAACGCGCTGCCGATTTGTATGGCATCGACTATTGGAGCGCTGGACACTTCCAGGTCGCCGATAACGGGCTCGTTCAGGTACGCGCCGAGGTCGGCGGTGAATGCTGCACCGTCAATCTGCTCGACATCGTGCGGGGCCTGCAGGAACGCGGCCTGCCAATGCCAGTGCTGGTACGCATCGAAAATCTCCTCGACGCCCAGATCGCACAGCTCAATCAGAGTTTTGCCCGCGCTATCGCCCAATCCGGATACCGCGGCAACTATCGGGGCGTGTTCCCGATCAAAGTCAACCAGCAGTCGCAGATCATCGACGAAGTCGCGAGCTTCGGCGCCCGATTTGGGCACGGCCTGGAAGCCGGCAGCAAGGCCGAGCTGCTAATCGCCCTGGCCAGCCTGGATGCCAATCAAGGCTATATCGTGTGCAATGGGTACAAGGATGAGGAGTTCATCAACCTCGGCCTCATGGCGCAAAAGCTCGGTTACCGGATCTTTTTCGTGGTCGAGACGCCGGCCGAACTGCCGTTACTGATCCGCTGCGGTCAGCAAGCCGGCATCCGTCCACGGATCGGCGCGCGCGTCAAGCTGTCCTCCCAGGTCAGTGGTCATTGGAATGCCACCAGCGGCGACCGCAGCATCTTTGGGTTGACCTCGATGCAGCTGATCGACCTGGTGGATGAGCTCAAGGCCAACGACATGCTCGACTGCATGGAGATGCTGCATGTCCATTTGGGCTCCCAGATCCCCAACATCCGAGATATTCGCACTGGGGTCATGGAGGCCTGTCGTTATTACGTGGATCTGGTTCGCGAAGGCGCGCCGCTCGGCAACCTCGATCTCGGCGGCGGTCTGGCGGTCGACTACGAAGGCAGCCGTTCGAGCCACGTGCACAGCATGAACTACTCTCTGGAGGAGTACTGCCTCGATATCGTCGAAGTGGTCATGAGCGCGCTCGATCCCCACGCGATCCCCCACCCCACCCTCATTACAGAGTCCGGGCGGGCCTTGGTGGCCTATGGTTCGGTGTTGATCTTCAACATTCTCGACGTGACCCGTTTCGAGGCCCACCGACTGCCGGATACGGTGGCGGCAGACGAACACGAGAACGTACGCAACCTCTGGGAAGTAATGGCGTCGGTCAACTTTACCCGCGCCCAGGAGTGCTACAACGACGCCCTGTTCTACCGCGACGAGATTCGCGACCTGTTTCGACGTGGCCAGATCAGCCTGCGTTCGCGTGCACTGGCAGAGAACATCTACCTGGAAATCCTGCAGCGCATCAAAACGGTCATCATTGGCCGCGAGGACGAATATCCGGATCTCGCCGGTCTGGAGGATGGCCTGGCAGACATCTACTACGGCAATTTCAGCGTCTTCCAATCGCTGCCCGACATCTGGGCTATCGACCAAGTATTTCCGATTATGCCGATCCACCGCCTCGATGAAGTTCCCTCACGTCAGGCGATTCTGGCAGACATTACCTGCGACTGTGACGGCAAGATTGATCGCTTCGCCTGGGACGGGGCCGTCCACAAAACCCTGCCACTGCACCCGCTGATCGAGGGCAGCGAATATTACTTGGGTGCGTTTCTGGTGGGCGCCTATCAAGAAACGCTGGGCGACCTGCACAATCTACTCGGCGATACCCATGTGGTAAGCGTGCGCGTCAACACGGACGGCAGCTTCGACTATGTCAAGGAAGTGGAGGGCGACAGCGTCGCCGATGTGCTGAGCTATGTCGAATACCACCCACAGACCCTGCTCCAGAAATTTCGCCACAGTGCCGAACGCGGTGTGCGCAGCGGCACGATCAGCCCGGCGGAACGCCAGCAGTTGATGGAGCTCTATGCCACCGGATTGCGTGGCTACACCTACTTCGAGCGTTGAGCGAGGAGATTGCGATGGGCAAAGTACTGATCATTGGAGCGGGCGGCGTCGGTCAGGTCGTCGCCCACAAATGCGCCCAGGTACCAGAGGTCTTCACCGAGATCGTGCTCGCGAGCCGCACCAAAGCCAAGTGCGATGCCATTGCCGCGCAGATTAGCCGCCCCATCGAAACCGCCCAGGTCGATGCCGATAACGTCGCCGAGCTCACAGCGCTCATCGAACGGGTGCGGCCGGAACTGGTGATCAACGTCGCCCTGCCTTACCAGGATTTGAGCATCATGGACGCCTGCCTCGCCGCCGGCGTTCATTACCTGGATACCGCGAACTACGAGCCCCGCGACGAGGCCAAGTTCGAATACTCCTGGCAGTGGGCGTACCAGGAGCGGTTTCGGGAGCGCGGCCTGATGGCCCTGCTCGGCAGTGGTTTCGACCCTGGGGTGACCAATGTCTTCACCGCTTGGCTGCGCAAGCACAAGCTCGACCGCATCCGCGAGTTGGACATCATCGACTGCAACGCCGGCGATCACGGGCAGCCCTTCGCCACCAACTTCAATCCGGAAATCAACATTCGCGAAGTCACCGCCAAGGGTCGCTACTGGGATGGCGGCCAGTGGCGCGAAACCGATCCGCTCAGCGTTAGCCAGGACTTTGATTTTCCCGAGGGCATCGGTCCCCGCAAGATCTACCTGATGTACCACGAGGAACTCGAATCCCTGGTCAAACACCTGCCGGAGATCGAGACCGCGCGCTTCTGGATGACCTTCTCCGACAACTACCTCAAGCACCTGGAAGTGCTGCAGAACGTCGGCATGACCCGCATCGATCCAGTGACCTACAACGGTCAGGAAATCGTGCCGCTGCAATTCCTCAAGGCGGTGCTGCCCGACCCCGGCAGCCTCGGACCGCTCACCAAGGGCCGCACCTGCATCGGCTGTGTCGCCAAGGGCACCCGCGATGGTCGCGAGGAAACCCACTACGTCTACAATATCTGCGACCACGAAGCCTGCTATCGCGAGGTCGGCTCCCAGGCGATCTCCTATACCACCGGCGTGCCGGCCATGATCGGCGCACTGATGATGCTGACCGGGAAGTGGCAGGGAGCCGGCGTGTTCAACATGGAACAGCTCGACCCCGATCCGTTCATGGACGCGCTCAACCAGTACGGTTTGCCGTGGCACGCGACCACTTTGTAAAGTTCGATCCGGCGCGCGTACCCTCGCCCTGCTATGTGGTGGACGAGGCCGCGCTGGAGGACAACCTGCGCCTACTCGCTCGGGTGCAGGCCGAGAGCGGCGCCAAGGTACTGCTCGCGCTGAAGGCGTTTTCCCTGTTCGCGCTGGCGCCCCTAGTGCGGCGCTACCTCTCCGGCACCTGCGCCAGCGGGCTCTATGAAGCCCGCCTCGGCCGCGAAGAATTCGGCGGCGAGGTACACACGTTCTGCGCTGCCTGGCGCGACGCTGATTTCGCCGACACCCTCGCGGTCTCCGACCACTTGGTGTTCAACTCCGTGCACCAGTGGCACCGCTTCCGCGACTCCTGCCTTGCCGCGCGCGAACAGCGCCCGGAGCTGCGCTTCGGCCTGCGCATCAACCCGTGCCACTCCGAGGGCGCCACGCCACTCTACGATCCCTGCGCGCCCGGCTCACGCCTCGGCATCACCCGAGACGAACTCACCGACGCCAACCTCGACGGCATCAGCGGTCTGCACTTCCACACCCTGTGCGAGCAGGACCTGCCGCCGCTGGCGCGCACACTCGCCGCGGTCGAAGCCCAATTCGGCCCCTGGCTGGAGCGCATGGAGTGGATCAATTTTGGCGGTGGCCACCACATCACCCGCCCCGACTATCAGGTCGAGGCGCTGATCGAGCTGATCCGCGACTTCCGCGCCCGCAGTGGTCTCGCCGTCTACCTGGAGCCGGGTGAAGCCGTGGCCCTGAATACCGGCGTGCTGGTCGCCGAAGTGCTCGACCTCAAGCGCAATGATCGCGACCTCGCTATCCTCGACACCTCGGCCACCTGCCACATGCCCGACGTGCTGGAAATGCCCTACCGGCCGCGTATCCTGGGCGCCGCGGAGCCCGGAGAACTACCCCATAGCTACCGCCTCGGCGGTCAGACCTGCCTCGCCGGCGACGTGATCGGCGACTATGCCTTCGCCGCGCCCCTGCGCCGCGGCCAGCGGCTGCTGTTCGGCGATATGGCGCACTACACCATGGTCAAGACCAACACCTTCAACGGCATTCCGCTCCCTGCCATCGCGATCTGGAATTCCGAGACCGATGCGCTGCGTATGGTGCGCGAATTCGGGTATGAGGATTTTCGGGATCGGCTGTCGTAGGGAAACTGGCGGCCGGCGGATGCCCCTCCGATCGAGGCTGAAGCAAGCGGCTACTGGTTGCCCGCGAGTCTATGCGATGACAGCTTGATCAGCGTCACCGCGTCTCCGCCGAACCTGGGGCACTCGGGCAATGCCGACAGCATGTGTGAGACAGCCCAAAGCACGGGAAATTGCCCCTGACAGGGTGACTGGCGATTCCCGGCCACTGGCATCACCATAGGCAGCGTCCATAACCCAGGGGGAACCTACATGACCTGGCATACCTTTACCCTGAATCGCACCGAGCGCCTAGAACGGGAAAACGAACTGCAGATCGCATTTGATCTGTGCTTCACCGCCGCCGCCGGACCCGACGACATGGCGCTGCTCGCCCGGGACGAGGCCTCCGGCGACCGGTGTTATTACGCCTCGCCCACGATGGGCACCTGGGCCGCCAATTTGCTGGCGGAATATGGCGCCGCGCCCTGCTCCCGACCCGAGCTGGGGGCAGGACTCACTTTGCTGGTGGGACATCAGGGATGCGAGGAATGGTTGCTCGGCGATTGATCACCGCGACCGACAGTTTGTTGTTAAGATCACATCGCGGGACGGCCGGGCGCCGTCGCCGCATGCTGACCCAGAATAATTCGAGGAGTTCGCCATGAAAGCCGCTGTGTTGGAAGCCTTCAACAAACCCTTTGTGATTCACGATCACTGGCCGGAGCCCAAGTGCGGCCCGGAAGACGCCATCATCAAGGTCGCCGCCAATGGTGTCTGCCGCAGCGACTGGCATGTCTGCGTTGGCGACTGGGGTTGGCTAGGCCTGCAGCCCGAGCTCCCTCATGTGATCGGCCATGAATTTGTCGGCGAGGTAGCCGAGGTCGGCTCTCGGGTAAGCAAATTCAAGGTGGGCGACCGTGTGGTCTGTCCTTTCAACCTCGGCTGCGGCACCTGCGAATACTGCGCTGGCGGCCATCAGAATATTTGCGCCGAGGGCAACCTCGCCGGCTTCAAGACCTCCGGCGGTTACGGGGAATTCGCCCATATCTACCATGCAGACCTCAACCTGGTGCGCTTGCCGGAGTCGGTCCCGTTTGTCGATGCCGCCAGCATGGGCTGCCGATTCATGACCTCCTATCACGGCATCGTCGATCAGGCGAAAGTCGCCGCCGGCGAGTGGGTCGCGATTCACGGTTGTGGCGGTATCGGCCTGGCTGCAACGCAAATCGCCAACGCCCTGGGCGCCAATGTCATCGCGGTCGACATCAATCCCAAGTCGCTTGAAGTAGCCCGCAAAATGGGCGCCGTGCACACCGTGGACGCGAGCAAAGACAACCCCGGCGAGGCGATCAAAGAGCTGACTGGTGGCGGCGCCCACGTCTCGGTCGATGCCCTGGGTATTGCCACCACCTGCCTGAATTCGGTCATGAGCCTGCGCAAGCGCGGTCGCCATTTGCAGATCGGCCTGACCACCCAGGCGGAAAAGGGTTTCGTGTCCCTGCCGGTAGACATGATTGTCGCCATGGAACTGGAATTCGTCGGCACTATCGGCATGCAGCCGCGCCGCTACAATTCGATGCTCAACATGGTCGAGAGCGGTAAGCTCCGCCCAGGCGAAATGGTCACCAATGTACTGCCGGTAGAGAAAGCCTCGGAGGTCATTGATTCGATGGCCAGTTTCGGCACCGTGGGGACCACCGTCATCAAGTGGTGACGGCGCCGGCCTTCATCGAGCAAATCCGGTGAAGGCCGCCGGTATGCGGCGGAGATCTTGCACCAGATCGGGCGGGAGATCCGCCGGCACCGCGGTCGCCACGCTGGCGAACACCGCGTCCGAAACCCCTGCAAAGCGCGCCGCTATCGCTTTCTGTAGTTGATCGTGGCGGCCAATGGCGGTGAACAGGGCGACCACCTCATCGGAGACTTCGCCGGCGATGCGATCCCATTGTCCCGCCTTCGTCATCCGGTTGAGCTTGGCCCCGAGTTCTTCCAGACCGTGGCAGGCCAGCACCGGCCAATAGGCCGGCGTGGACGCATAGAAGGCCACCCGGTAGCGTACCCACTCGACCATCTTCGCGACAGCGGCATCATCGGCGCCGGTGGCGATAAAACCACCGCCCGAGATCTCGAACTGCTCCCGCGCCCGCCCGCCGCGCCGCCATCCCTGCGCGAGTTGAGGTTGCACCACCTGATCCAGATAGGCGCGGGTACAAAAAGGATGCAAACGCACCCCGTCGCAGACCTCGCCAGCCACGCGCAGCATCGCCGGCCCCACGGCGGCCATCGTTACTGCCGGCGGCGGCCCCGACAGGGGCTCGGGCACGAAATTCGGCGTCATCAGCGTGAAACGATAGTGCTCGCCTCGGAAATCCAGCGGCCCCCTGCCCTGCCAGCATTCCCAGATTGCGCGCAGT
>JBFHML010000029.1:0-29835 GCA_041594335.1 Porticoccaceae bacterium | reverse complement strand
GAGCGGTTTCAGTTTACTTCCATCTCCATTGGCGCGGTGATCGATGAAGCCGAACTCGAACCGCGCCAAAGTGACCACCGGGTCGTGACACGTAAGTCCTGCTCGCACGCCGCCCCAGAATCGGCGCCACTGCCATGGCAGCTCGGCTGGGTACCGCCGGGTTTTCAGCTATCCAGGGCGCCTGTAGTGTCCGCCAGTGGGGCTTTGGAGATGTACTACAGTGACGGGTTTAGCTCGTTTTCAGTATTTGTTGAACCTGAGCTGGGACACACACCGCCCATTGAGGCGCGGCGTGGCCCGACAGCGGCTTTTCTGATCCACAGGACTGCCCCCGGCGGGAATTTTTTGGTTTGCGTGGTGGGGGAGCTGCCGCTGCCCACTGCACGCCAGATAGCCGCTGGAGTCGGACCGCGGTCGGGACAGTCTCAGGCGGTGCAGCACAGGGTGCTGCCAAACGGGCCCGTGCAATGAGGCGCCAAATTCGGATGATGAGGATGACGATGATCGAGAAGAGGCAATCGCTGACCCTACTGTTGTTGCTTGGGGGGATGTTGTTGGTCGGGGCGCGGGCGACTGCCGCGGAGTTACCGGATTTTACGCAGCTGATTGCCGACAATTCTCCGGCAGTGGTGAAAATTCATACCGAGGCGCGCGTTACCAGTCGCAGGCCCTCCGGTGTCCAGCCGGAAATCCCGGATATCTTTCGTGATTTTTTTGGCCAGCGGCCGGGTCCAGAGCGCCAACGGGAGCGGCGTTTGAGATCCATGGGCTCCGGTTTCGTAATCTCTGGCGACGGCTATATCGTGACGAATAATCACGTGGTCGATGGCGCCGAGGAGATTCAGGTGCGACTGATCGATCGCCGGGAATACGACGCCGAGGTCGTAGGTACGGATCCACGCTCCGATCTGGCGCTGCTGAAGATCGACGCGCAGGGGTTGCCGGCGGTGAAATTGGCGCAAGGTGGCAGTTTACGGGTAGGCGAATGGGTCGTGGCCATAGGTTCGCCATTCGGTTTGGATTACTCGGCGAGTGCGGGCATTGTCAGTGCGATTGGTCGCAGTATTCCGACCGAGCGTGGGGAGGACTATGTCCCTTTTATTCAGAGTGATGTGGCCATCAATCCCGGAAACTCGGGGGGGCCACTGTTTAACCTCGATGGCGAGGTGGTGGGGGTAAATTCGCAAATTTTCACGCGTTCCGGTGGTTCGATCGGGCTGTCATTTTCGATTCCCGTACAGGTGGTTCAGGAAGTGGTCGCCCAGCTCAAGGAACATGGCCGGGTTGAACGGGGTTGGCTTGGGGTCTTCATCCAGGATGTCGATCGGGCGCTGGCGGAATCCTTGGGGCTCGAACGGCCTCAGGGGGCGCTGATTGCCCAGGTCGAGCCCGGCAGCCCGGCGGCGGAGGCGGGTTTTGCGCCCGGCGATGTGGTCGTGAAGTTTGCCGACCGTACCATCGTCGACGCCAGTGATTTGCCGCACACTGTTGGGTTATTACAACCCGGAGAAAAGGTTGCCGCCGAGATTGTGCGCGAAGGTCGCCGCAAGCAGTTGGAGGTTACGGTCGGTAAGCGGTTGGGAGAAGACGAGATGACCGCCGACGGCAGTAGTGGTGACCCGCTCGGCATCGAGGTGGCTGAAATTGATCCGCGCGTGCGGGAAAACTGGCGTCTGCCCGGTGGTGTTCAGGTCACCGAGGTGTATCCGGAGACGCCGGCTGATCTTGCCGGCCTGCGCCCTGGGGATATCATCGTCCAGTTGGGCTATAACGCGATCAATGACATCAGCGATTATGATCGCGTGATACAGGAGCTGCCTTCCGGCACGCCGGTGGCGCTGCGTTTTTTCCGTCGTGGCCGATCGGTTTTCAGTACCATCGAGTTGCCCTAGGGTCCGATCGGTTGTTCATGCAGTAGTGGCGAGGTCCCCGGTGCCGCCATGGCGGCACCGGGGCAAATAGGCTAGACTCGCGGCCACTTTTTGCTCCCCGTCCGCTCCGGTTCTCGAGCCCAGCCAGTGCCCGATCTCGACCATATCCGTAATTTTTCGATCATTGCGCACATCGACCACGGTAAGTCGACGCTTGCCGATCGCTTTATTCAGACCTGTGGTGGTCTGAGTGATCGGGAAATGGCCGAACAAGTGCTCGATTCCATGGATATCGAGCGCGAGCGCGGTATCACCATCAAGGCACAAAGCGTGACCCTCGAGTACCGTGCGGTAGACGGTGAGATCTACCAGCTCAATTTCATTGATACGCCGGGACACGTCGACTTCTCCTACGAGGTCTCACGCTCCCTGGCAGCCTGTGAGGGGGCCTTGTTGGTCGTCGATGCGGCGCAGGGCGTCGAGGCGCAATCCGTCGCCAATTGCTATACCGCCATCGCCCAGGGTCTTGAGGTCATTCCGGTGCTCAACAAGATCGACTTGCCGCAGGCGGATCCTGAGCGGGTGGCTCAGGAAATCGAAGACATCATCGGCATCGAAGCGGTTGATGCCGTACGCTGCAGCGCCAAGACCGGACTGGGGATCGACGAAATTCTCGAACGGTTGATTGCCAAGGTGCCACCACCACAGGGCAGCCGGGAAGCGCCGTTTCAAGGCTTGATCATTGATTCCTGGTTCGACAATTACTTGGGCGTGGTTTCCCTGGTGCGTGTCAAGCAGGGGGTGCTGCGCACCAAAGATCGGGTGTTGGTCAAAACTACGGGCAAGAGCCATGCTGTCGATAGCATCGGCGTATTCACGCCCAAGCGGATGGAGACGGGCTCTCTGGGAGCCGGCGAAGTCGGCTTTGTGGTCGCGGGCATCAAGGACATCCACGGTGCGCCGGTAGGCGATACGCTGGTCACGGCGCAGGCGGCCGGAGAGGTACCGGCCCTGCCGGGATTCCAACGCGTGAGGCCTCAGGTCTACGCGGGACTGTTTCCCGTCGATTCGGACGATTTCGAGGCTTTCCGGGTAGCGTTGGAGAAGCTTACGCTCAACGACGCTTCGCTGTTCTATGAGCCCGAGACTTCAGATGCGCTCGGTTTCGGCTTCCGCTGTGGTTTCCTCGGCATGTTGCACATGGAAATCATCCAGGAGCGGTTGGAGCGAGAATATGACCTTGACCTTATTACGACGGCACCGACCGTACAATATGAAGTAGTGATGACGGATGGTGAGGTGGGCTACTTCTCGAATCCGTCTTCTCTCCCGAGTCCTGCGCGTATCGCCGAGATGCGTGAACCGATCTGCGAGGTCGATATCCTGGTGCCCCAGGAATATCTGGGTAATGTCATCGGTTTATGCGTGGAAAAGCGTGGTGTCCAGCGCGATATGCGCTATGTCGGCAAACAGGTTTCCTTGACCTATGAATTGCCGATGAGTGAAGTGGTCATGGATTTTTTTGACCGGATCAAATCGGCAAGTCGGGGCTTTGCTTCCCTCGATTATCATTTTCTGCGCTTTGCGAAAGCACCGTTGGTCCGTTTGGATATTCTCATCAACGGGGATCGCGTCGACGCCCTGGCAGCCATCGTTCACCGTGATCATGCCCAGAGTAAGGGGCGTTTGCTCACCGAGCGTATGAAGGAGCTGATCCCCAGGCAGATGTTCGATGTCGCCATCCAGGCTGCGCTCGGTGGCCATGTGATCGCGCGTACCACCGTCAAGGCATTGCGGAAAAACGTCACCGCCAAGTGCTATGGCGGTGACGTTACTCGCAAAAAGAAGTTGCTCGAAAAGCAGAAAGCTGGGAAGCGGCGGATGAAGCAGCTCGGCAGGGTGGAAATTCCCCAGGAGGCTTTCCTGGCCGTGCTCAAGACCGAGGGATAGGGGCGACAGCCGATGAACTTTGATTTTCCACTGATTCTGGTGGTCCTCACTGCCGTAACCGGTGTCGCCTGGGTGCTGGATCGGGTGGTGTTGCGTAAGCGTCGCGAAGGCCAAGTCACCCACGCTTGGTACGTCGATGTCCTAGCGCCATTTTTTCCCGTACTGTTTGCCGTGCTGGTGCTGCGATCCTTTGTCGTCGAGCCGTTCCAGATTCCTTCCGGGTCGATGATTCCGACATTGGAGGTCGGCGACTTTATTCTGGTTAACAAGTTTGCCTACGGCTTGCGCCTGCCGGTTGCGGGCACCAAGGTCGTTTCGGTCGGCGAGCCGCAGCGTGGTGATGTCATGGTGTTTTTTCCGCCGGGTGACCGCCGTTATTTCATCAAGCGCGTGGTTGGCCTGCCAGGCGACGATATTCGTGTGAGCAACAATGTGTTGTATGTCAATGGTGAGCGGATGCTGCAGGAACGCACCGCGCTAGACTATCTCGAGATGGAGCCCGGTTATCAGGTGATGTGGGAGCAGCTGGGGGATACCCGACACCTCATCCGTAAGCGGCGACGCGCCGGCGAATACGGATTGAATTACCGTGCCGTTGTTCCGGAGGGGCATTATTTCATGGTCGGCGATAACCGGGACAACAGCTTCGACAGTCGTGCCTGGGGCGCTGTGCCCGAAGAGAATATTGTCGGCAAGGCGTTTTTTGTGTGGATGCATTGGGACGATTTCTTCAGCTTGCCGAGTTTTGAGCGGGTTGGCAGAATCCAGTAAATCCTCGGAGGATGGAATATGCATATGCGCAGGGAACACGGTCTGTCGGTGCTGGGATTTCTGTTTGCGCTGCTGGTGATTGGTTTTTGCTTGACAGTGCTGTTTCGTCTCGGGCCGCTTTATCTCGACAATTACACCGTTGCGCAGTCGTTCGCGGCTTTGGGTGAGGAGAATGTCCGGACTCTCTCCGACCAGGGGATTCGGCAGAAGCTCTATAAACACTTCGTGGTTAACAATGTCGACAGTATTGATCTCAAGCAAGTCGAGATTGACCGCACTGCAGAACGCATTTTGGTTTCCCTGGACTATGAGCGGAGAGTGCCGCTACTCGGTAATGTCGATGCAGTCGCCAAATTTCACAATGTGTATGACAGTTCTCGCGATTGACGCGCGCGCTCGCGGTGGTTGAGTCGGGTGGGGCGCCGTACGCCTTTGGCGGTTATCGGTTTCGCGATCCCGGGCTACTGAGACTCGCGCTTACCCACCGTAGCTGTGGTTCTCCTCACAATGAGCGCTTGGAGTTTCTCGGCGATGCGGTGCTCGGTGTCGTGATCGGGGAAATGCTGTACCACCGATTCCCCGAATCCGCGGAGGGGGGATTGAGCCGGTTACGTGCGCGGCTCGTCAGTGGCAGTCACCTAGCCGAGCTTGCCGGGAACATGGACGTGCCGAAACTGTTGCGACTCGGTAAAGGTGAGCGGCGCGACGGGGGGGCTGCGCGCAAGACCATTCTGGCGGGCGCTTTCGAAGCCATTGTCGGTGCTATCTGGCTCGATGGTGGACTCGACTCCTGCCGAGACCGTGTCGCTGATTGGTTTGCAAACGCCCTGGCAACCGTCGCTGCCGAGCCCGGTGTCTGCGATGAAAAAACCCGGTTGCAAGAGTATTTGCAAGCCCGCGGCGAGCCACTTCCCGTCTATTCGGTGATTCAGGCTTCCGGTCCAGATCATGCACGCCGCTTTGAAGTATCCTGCTCTCTGACGCTCCTTGCCGCTCCGGTAACCGCCACCGCCGGCAGTCGTCGCGAAGCCGAAAAGCGCGCCGCGGCCAGAGCATTGGCGAGATTGGGAGTGGAGCCGGGGAGATGAGTATCAAGCACTGTGGTTATGCAGCGATCGTAGGGCGCCCTAATGTGGGTAAATCGACGCTGCTCAATCATTTGCTCGGCTACAAGCTCAGCATCACTTCGCGCCGCCCCCAGACTACTCGGCACAATATTCTCGGCATCAAGACCGAGGACGACTGTCAGATGCTGTATGTGGACACACCGGGCATCAACGATCGCCAAGGGCGCGCCATGGGGCGATACCTCAATCGCGCCGCGCTCACCGCCATGCGGGATGTCGATATCATTCTGTTTGTCGTTGATCGGGATATCTGGACGTCGGCCGATGCGGCAGTTGCCGAGCAGGTGCGCCGGGCGCGGGCCCCGGTGGTCGTCGTGTTGAACAAGATCGATCGCCTGTCTGAACCGGGTGCCCTCTTGCCGCGGCTTGCCGAGCTTGCGGCACTGTTCCCCGCGGCGGAATGCTTACCGGTTTCGGCGTTGAGCGGCCACAACCTGGAACGGCTGGCCCAGCTGGTCAGAGACCGTATGCCCGTCGGGGATTTCTGTTTTCCAGAAGATCAGTACACAGACCGCAGTGAACGTTTTTTGGTCGCTGAGATCGTGCGCGAGAAGATTACCCGTCAGCTCGGCGCGGAGTTGCCCTATAGCACGACTGTGGAGATTGAGGAGTTCCGTGACCAGGCTCGTATTTGCCATATCAGCGCCTTGATCCTCGTCGAGCGCGACGGGCAGAAGAAAATCATCATTGGCGATGCCGGGCAGCGGATCAAAAAGATTGGCGAGCAGGCGCGCGGGGACATTCAGTCGTTGCTCGGCAAGCAGGTGATGCTCCGCTTGTGGGTAAAGGTCAAAAGCGGTTGGTCGGATGATGAGCGCGCGCTGCGTAGTCTCGGTTACCGGGACGGTGGCTAAGGACTGCCGTCACGACTCCGCGGAGTCGGATCAATGGTGACTACCGACGATCAGTCAGCCTATATCCTGCACCGACGTCCCTATCGGGAAACCAGCCTGTTGGTGGACTTGTTTGCGCGCGACGTGGGCCGCCTAGGGGTCGTTGCGCGCGGCGCACGTCGTGCTCGACTCGCGAGTCAGCCCTTCGTGCCACTTACGGTGGCGTGGGCCGGTCGCGGCACGCTCAAGACCCTGATTCGGGCCGAGCCCGCCGCGGCAGGTGCTTTTTCACTGGCCGGACCCGCGCTCTATCTTGGCTTCTATGCCAATGAATTGCTGGTACGTCTGCTGCCGGAGTGGGACCCGCATCCGGCGCTCTATGACGCCTACGAGCGGTTGCTCGGCGCGCTGGGGAAGAACGATGCCCCGGAGCCATTGTTGCGGCGGTTTGAGCTGTCACTGTTGTCGGAGCTGGGTTACGGATTCGCCCTAGACGTCACCGCGGAGGGGGTGCCGGTCATCGCAGAGGCGCGTTATTGCTATGTGCCGGGGACCGGTCTGTTATCCCGTGACGGTGTCGGCCGCGACAACGGCTTGGTGCTGCGCGGGCATCACCTACTGGCGATGGCTGCCGATGATTACCGTGACCCCGATACCCGTCGTAGTGCGAAGCGGTTGCTGCGCTTGGCGTTGAGCGAACATTTGGGGCCGCGGCCTTTGCGCAGTCGAGACCTCTTTCGGCGTAGCGTGCTTCCGGCAGGACCTGCGCGATGATTCTCGGTGTGGGCACCGATATCGTTGCCATCCCCCGCATCTCTGCCGCGTTGTCTCGTCACGGTGATCGGTTTGCGGCGCGAATTCTGCGACCCGAGGAACAAGCACTGTTCGGGCGGCAGCGCCATGCTGCAGCCTGGCTCGCCAAGCGGTTTGCCGCCAAGGAAGCGTTGGCAAAAGCGCTTGGCACCGGCATTGGTCGTGTGTCTTGGCAGGATTTTGCCGTTCTTCCGGAACTTGGTGGTGCGCCGCAGGTCCATTGCCACGGTCATGCGCGCGAGTTGTTGGCGCAACGCGGTGTCACCGGCGTGTGGATCAGCCTTTCCGATGAGCGCGAGCATGCCTTGGCGTTTGCTGTGTTGTCCGGGAGCTAGTGGGTCCGGCGGCCGTATCTGCTGATGGGCCACAACGGCCAGGCGTCGGGAGTAAAATGGCCGGCCGATAGCAGGCGAGGTATTCTCGGATGGAGTTCCCAACGATCGAGACCTGTGTGGGCAATACCCCGCTGGTTCGCTTGCAGCGGCTGGCTGCGGGTCACAACAATACGATTTTGGCCAAGCTCGAAGGGAACAATCCCGCCGGTTCGGTGAAGGATCGGCCGGCGCTGGGCATGATTCAGGGAGCGGAGGCCCGCGGCGAGATCAAACCCGGCGACACCCTGATTGAGGCGACCAGTGGCAATACGGGCATCGCATTGGCGATGGCTGCGGCCATCAAGGGCTATCGCATGGTGCTGATCATGCCGGACCACATGACCGAGGAGCGTAAGGCGGCGATGGCCGCCTATGGCGCTGAATTGGTGCTCGTCAGCCAGGCCGCTGGGATGGAAGGGGCTCGGGATCTGGCACTGGAAATGCGTGATCGAGGGGAGGGGGTTGTGCTCGATCAATTCAACAATCCGGATAACCCCCGCGCCCATCGTGAGACCACGGGCCCAGAGATCTGGCAGCAGACCGGCGGCCGCGTCACCCACTTTGTTAGCTCCATGGGGACCACGGGGACCATCATGGGCGTCTCACAATATTTGAAAAGTGTCCAGCCTGAGGTGCAGATCGTGGGGTTGCAACCAGCGGAGGGATCCAGCATCGCGGGCATCCGGCGTTGGCCCGCGGCTTATCTGCCGGGCATTTTTGACGCGGGGCTCGTCGACCGCGTCATGGACATCGGGCAGTTGGAGGCCGAGGATATGACCCGTCAACTGGCGCGTCGAGAAGGAATTTTCTGTGGTGTTTCTTCCGGAGGGGCCGTCGCCGGTGCATTGCGTTTAGCCGCCGAGGTGCGCGACGCGGTGATCGTGACCATTATCACCGATCGCGGCGACCGTTACTTATCGTCTGGCCTGTTTGGCGGCGCGTAGACGCCGCGGCCGCCTTCCATGGTTCAGGTACGAAATCTTCCGCAGCTGGAAAACACGACCGATCTGCCGCTGGCCGACTGGATCGAGCGGCTCTCGAAAGGCTCGGACTGGGGTGTCGACAAGATCGCGCTCGTGACTCGGGCTGCGGATCTGGTTTCCCGTGAGGCGCGTGCGACCCTCCCGGCCGGTGTCGAGATTACCGGCATACTGGCCGAATTGTTCATGGATGCCGAGGGGCTGGCCGCGGGCATGTGCTACCGCGCGGTACGGCGCGGGCTGATCCCCTTAGCTCAGGTCGGTGAGCAGATTGGTCCCGGCGTGGCCAAGCTCATCGACAGCGTGCAGCGCATGGCGATCATCGGTGAGCTGCGCAATACCTCCCAGCAACGTGTGCTAGGTGTCGAGCCCGCCCAGCAGACGGCCAAGCTGCGCGCCATGCTGGTGTCCATGATTGAAGATATGCGGGTAGCGCTCATTAAAATTGCCGAGCGCACCTGGGCTTTGCATGCGGTTCGTGCGGGCGATTTAGAACGCCAGCGCCGGGTGGCGCGAGAAGTATTTGATATCTACGCGCCTTTGGCCCACCGCCTCGGCATCGGGCATCTCAAGTGGGAGATGGAAGACCTCGCGTTTCGCTATCTGGAGCCGGATGAATATCGGCGAATCGCGAAGCTATTGGAAGAAAAGCGCACCGACCGTCAGCACTATATTGACGAGGTGATCGCGACCCTGGAGCGTGCGCTGAGCCAGCTCGGTAAGCGCGCGCAAGTCAGTGGACGCCCCAAGCATATCTACAGCATCTGGAAAAAGATGCACAACAAGGGGCTGGGTTTCTCGCAGATCTACGACATCCGCGCGGTCCGTGTTCTGGTTCCCGAAATCAGTGATTGTTATGGGGTTCTGGGGATCGTTCACAGCCTGTGGCGCAACATTCCCGCCGAGTTCGATGATTACATCGCGTCGCCGAAGAGTAACGGCTATCGATCATTGCACACGGCCGTAATCGGGCCGGGCCGGCGGGTGGTCGAGATCCAGATCCGCACGCAGGAAATGCACGAAGAGGCCGAGTTCGGGTTGTGCTCACACTGGCGTTACAAGGACGGTGACGATACCGGTGGTGGTGATTATGAGGAGCGCATTGCGTGGCTTCGACAAGTCCTCGAATGGCATGAGGAGCTGGGCAGCGCCGGCATGGAGGACTTCCTGCGCGTGGATCAGGCTCCGGAGCGGATCTATGTATTCACGCCAGAAGGGCATGTGGTCGACCTCCCGCACGGGGCCACGGCGCTGGATTTCGCGTACCGTATTCACACCGAAGTCGGGCATCGTTGTCGGGGAGCGAAGGTCAATGGTGTGATCTATGGGCTCAATCGCCCACTGCAAACTGGAATGCAGGTAGAGATCATCGCTGGCCGAGCCCCTGCACCGAGCCGTGATTGGCTCGTGCGCTCACTGGGCTATCTCACCACAGCCAGGGCGCGCGCCAAAGTGCGGCAGTGGTTCCGCGAGTTGGAGCAGGACGATAATCGGCTGGCCGGGAAACAACAATTGGAGCGGGAGCTGCGCCAACTCGGTTTTGCCGATACAGATCTGGATGCTTTGGCAAAGACGTTCAACCGTGCCGATGCGGAAGGGCTTCACGAGGCGATTGGAGCGGGAACGGTTGCGCTCGATCAAGTAGTCCGTCGCGTGTTTACCGAGCGGCAGCGTGATCGCGCTGCGCCCCGGCCCGCGGCACGGCGTTCGGCGCAGCGCTTCGCCGAGTCGGATTTCTATATATACGGTGTGGGTGATCTGCTGACTCGGACGGCGCAGTGCTGCCTGCCGGAGCCAGGGGCCGAGATCGCCGGGTATCTGACCCACGGGCGGGGAGTCACCATCCACCGCGCCGATTGCGGAAACCTGCTCCATTTGCGTGCTACGCAACCCCGGCGGGTGTTACAGGTGAGCTGGGGTGCGAGCCCAGCGACGGCGTACGAACTCAAGCTGCGGGTCACCGCCTATGATCGCGCCGGGCTGTTACGGGATATCACGCTGGTGTTGGACGAGGCGCGGGTATTCATTTTGACCTTGCACAGTGGGGATACCCTCGATGGTGTTGCGACGGTTGATCTCAGCTTCGAGGTTCCGGGGATGGACTCGCTGCGCGACCTCATCGCGCGCCTCGAGCGGTTACCCAATGTTATCGATGTTCGTCGCCTCACCGATTGATGCTGCCGGGAGGCGCTATGTCCGTAGATTACGATATCGCTGATTTGTTGGTGTTGATGGCGCGGTTGCGCGATCCGGATGGGGGTTGTCCCTGGGATCGGCGGCAGGGATTTCGCAGCATCGCTCCCTACACGCTGGAGGAGGCGTGCGAGGTGATCGACGCCATTGAGCGAGAGGACTATGCACACCTGCCGGAAGAGTTGGGCGACCTCCTGTTTCAGGTGGTCTTTTACGCGCAATTGGGGCGCGAGCGCCAGTTGTTTGATTTTTCATCGATCGTGTCCGGGCTTGTCGCCAAATTAATTGCCCGCCATCCCCATGTCTTTCCCGATGGTTCTTTGGCGAGTCGAAGGTCCACGGCGAGCGCCGTGCCAGAAGCCGCGGCGGTCAAGGAAACGTGGGAGGAGATCAAGCAGCGCGAACGGCTTGAGCGGGGAACGGTCGGTCCACTGGGGGATATTCCCTTGGCGCTGTCCGCCTTGACCCGGGCGGCCAAACTGCAGAAGCGCGCTGCTCGGACCGGTTTTGATTGGCAGAGCTGGGCGGCGATACCCGACAAGGTCCGTGAGGAGCTGGCAGAGGTAGAGGCGGAGGTGGCGACGGGAGAGCCGGCGCGGATTGCGGAAGAGCTAGGCGATCTATTATTTGCCTGTGTCAATCTCGCCCGCCACCTGGGGGTCGATAGTGAAGCCGCTTTACGCGCCGCCAATCGCAAATTCGAACGGCGTTTTGCCGCAATGTTGGAGGCGGTCGATGACGACGTCGGGGCATTCAGTGCACTGTCGCCGGCCGCGAAGGAAGCGCTGTGGTTGCAGGCGAAGCGGCAGGCTGGTCAAGGACCGACGGAATAGCTGATCGCGATAACATCCGTGCGGCTTGCGCAGGCACCGAACACGTAGTCGGATATTGTGTTGAGGCGACTTCGGATTCTGTGTAAGGTTGCCCGCCTTGTCGCGCCGCGCAAAGGTGCGTCGGCAGCGTTGCGGAGACTTCTGATATGCGCATCATTTTGTTGGGACCGCCGGGTGCGGGCAAGGGTACTCAGGCGGAGTTCATCTGTTCGCGGTTCGGCATTCCGCAGATTTCGACGGGCGATATGCTTCGCGCTGCGGTCAGCGCGGGTACCGAATTGGGTATCCAGGCCAAAGATATCATGGCCTCGGGTGGTCTGGTTCCCGATGAGCTCATCATTGCCCTGGTTCGGGAGCGGATTGCGGCTGCCGATTGTAGGGACGGGTTTTTGTTCGATGGATTTCCCAGGACCATACCGCAAGCGCAAGCGGTAGAGGCGGCCGGTATTACCATCGATCGGGTAATCGAAATCCATGTGGCAGATGATGTCATCGTGAAGCGCTTGAGTGGCCGGCGCGTGCACGAGCCTTCAGGGCGGGTGTATCACCTCGAGCACAATCCGCCGCGCAATCCAGGCGTAGACGATCTCACCGGTGAAGCTTTGGTGTTGCGTGCCGATGATAGTGAGGAGACGGTTCGCAACCGGTTGCGCATCTATCACGAGCAGACTGAGCCGCTGGTTGCATTCTATCAAGACTATGTCGAGCGCCGCCCGGAAGAGCCGACGCGCTACCGACGTGTCGATGGGGTGGGATCTCTCGACGAAGTACAAGCCCGTCTACTCGAGGCGCTGCAGTAAGTCCGCGCCCCTGTTTTAACCGAGAGCGCCTGCTGTGACCCCTAGCGCTGGGCCTCGATTGGGCGTCCTGCTCGTTAATCTCGGCTCCCCGCAAGCCCCTACGCGTACCGAGGTCCGGCGCTTTCTGCGTGAGTTCTTGCTCGATTCCAGAGTGGTCGAGTTGCCCCGAGCGCTGTGGTGGCCGCTCCTCAATGGTGTCGTCATACCCTTGCGAGCCGGCCGGGTGGCGCGTGCCTACGAGGCTATCTGGACGGAGACTGGCTCCCCGCTGCGGTGCTATACCCAGCGTCTGGCGGAACGTTTAGAGCGTCAGCTCGCCGAGGTTGCGCCAATCGTGGTGCGTTGGGCGGTTACCTATGGTTCGCCGGGCATCGCAGCGCAATTGCGATCGCTTCAGGCCGCAGCGGTTGACACGATTGTCGTAGTGCCACTGTTTCCACAGTACTCCGCGACGACCACTGCCGCAGTCTATGATCGTATCGCGGATTTGATAAAGCAGACGCGCGATATCCCTGATCTCCGTATTGTTAAAAGCTATGCGAATTTTTCTGGCTACATCAGCGCGCTTGCGGAGAGCGTGCGAGCCCATTGGGCCAAGTATCCGCGGGGCGAGCGTTTGCTGATTTCCTTTCACGGCATTCCACAGGCCTGCGCCGATCGCGGAGATCCTTACCCTGAACAGTGTCTGACGACCGCAAACCTGTTGGTAAAAGCCCTGGGTTTGCGTAGCCACGAGTGGCAGTTGACCTATCAATCGAGATTTGGGCGTCAGCAATGGTTGCAGCCTTATACCGATGAAACCTTGGTGCAATGGGCCCGCGAGGGGGTGGCCGCCGTAGATGTGATTTGTCCCGCTTTTGCGACCGATTGCCTGGAGACACTGGAAGAAATTGGTAAAGAGAATGCAGCGCTGTTTTGCCAATCGGGCGGGATTACGTTGCGGCTCATTCCCTGCTTGAACGATAGTGAGTGGCACGCCTCCATGCTCAAAAGTCTGGTGCTCAGGCAGATGCCGGAAATTTCTCTGCAGTAGAAATTTTTTCATAGATGTTTCCGCGTACAGATACTTTCATTGGATGGACACTGGGTTATCTGTTCTATAAAATCCAAAACGCCGACTTGTCGAGAACAACAAAAATACTTTCGCGTGTTTAAGGAGACGTCCGATGGCCGATACCAAAGTCGATAGCAAAGCTAGATTAAAGCAAGCCGAGTCGACGCTGGCTGCAGCGCGAAAGGCGGTTTCACAACAATCGGCCAAGCTGGCCAAAGCCCGCGCCCAGGTGAAGTCGATGCGGGAAAAAGCCGCACAGGCCGGTACCAAGGCAGCCCAAGCGGCGTTAGTGCGGGCGCGAGAGAACGTTCGGAAGGAAACTGCTGCGTTGGAGCAGGCTCGCGAAAAAGCCCGGCAGGCCATGGCTGATCGCAAGCTGGCTAAGCTCATGGCCACCAGAGATCAGGTGGTCGACAAGGCTAATGCGCGCGTCGAAAAGGTGCGCAAAACGATGGAGACGCGGCGCAGCAAGGATTTGGCGGCAGCGGTGGGTAAATTCGAACAGCGTTGGATCAAACGCCGCACGGCCGCGGATCAGCGAAAGCTCAAGGCGTCGGAGGTGAAGGCGGAGCGTCGCATCAAGGCGGCGGAGAAGAAGATCCAGGAAGGCCTGCGCGTGCTTGGAAAAAAGGGTGTGGTCACGGAGAAAATGGCGCAGGTCGCCAAAGCCGCCGCTACTGGAAGCGCCCGCAAGACGAAGCCGGCGGCGAAGGGTGCTGGCAGTCCGGCGCGTGGTGCCAAATCGAAAGCTGCAAAACCTGCCTCAGCCCGACGTCGTACGACGGCCAAGCGAGCACCGCGAAAGACAGCTGCCGCCGCACCCACGCAATCGGAGTGATGGTCGACCGCTGATCGGCCGGACCCTCGGGCACCGGCCCCAGTTTTTGGCGAAGAAACACTTGGGAAGGCAGCCGCGATTCAGTGGCTGCCTTTCTTGCGTTTCGGTATGGTCGTGAGCTCTGAGCTTTGGGTGTCAAGAAATGGCATTGTTATTGGCGATCGAAACTTCTGCAGACCAATGCTCGATTGCCCTTTCGGTCGGAGCGGAAATCGTCGAGCGGCGGGTGGACGAACCCCGTGGACACAATCGGTTGTTGTTGCCGGCGATTGATGCGGTGCTCGGGGAAGGCGGGTGTCGCCTGGCGCAGCTCGATGCGATCGCGGTAGGGGTTGGCCCCGGATCTTTTACCGGTTTGCGCATCGGTATCGGTGTTGCGCAGGGACTCGCTTTCGGCAGCGATCTGGGGGTCATTCCCGTTTCCTCCCTGGCGGCGCTTGCGCAGGCCGGCGTTCGCGCTGGCGTCTTGTCAGACGACGACATCGCCTTGCCAGCTGTGGATGCCCGCATGGGGCAAATTTATTGGGGGCTGTACCGGCGGGTGGGTGCCCTCGTCACGGCGGTGCGTGAGGATAGTCTGGATGCGCCCGCACGCGTGGATGAGGTGGCAGCGCCTTTGGTGGGAAGCCAGGTGCCGGTGGCGCTCGGTGGGGGTTGGGACTTGGAGGGAGGTCCTCAGCTTCGCGCACGCCGTGGTTATGGCAGTCTGGCGGCCTTCGCCATCGACATATTACGGCTAGCCGAGCCGTTATACGCGGCGGGTGCGCTGCTGCCGCCGGAACGACTCGAACCGCGATATTTGCGTGGCAGCGACCATTGGCGTAGACAGCGCCCCTAAACAAGGGTGATGACATGAGAGAAAAAATTGCCTTCATCGGTTTGGGCGTCATGGGGTTCCCGATGGCCGGCCATCTGCATCGGGCCGGGCTATCGGTGACGGTGTATAACCGGACTCCCGCCAAGGCCGAAGCGTGGTATCGAGCGTTCGGGGGGCGAGTCGCATCGACCCCCGCAGAGGCCGCGACAGATGCTCAATTGGTGTTTGCTTGTGTCGGGCGCGACGAGGACGTGCGCGAAATCGCGGTCGGGAATCGAGGAGCACTTGCGGCCATGGCTCCCGGTGCGGTATTCGTGGACCACACTACGGCATCTGCGCAGCTGGCGCGCGAGTTGGACGGTTATTGTCGCGACCGCGGGTTGGGTTTTCTCGATGCGCCTGTCAGTGGTGGCGAGCAGGGCGCTCAGCAGGGGTGTCTCACAGTAATGTGCGGTGGAGAGCCAGACACCTTTGCGCGGGTGACTCCAGTGTTAAACCACTATGCGCGCGCGGTGCGGCTGCTCGGCCCCGCCGGCAGTGGCCAGTTGTGCAAAATGGTGAATCAAATTTGCATTGCCGGTGTAGTACAAGGGCTCGCTGAAGGAATCCACTTCGCGCTCCGCGCCGGCCTGGACGCGGAATCCGTGATCGAGGTGATCGCCCAGGGTGCGGCACAGTCTTGGCAGATGGAGCACCGGCACGGCACCATGATTCGGGGTGAGTACGAGCACGGTTTTGCTGTCGATTGGATGCGCAAGGATCTAGAGATTCTGTTGGCCGAGGCGCGTCGCAACGGTGCGCGACTTCCGATCGCAGCGCTGGTCGACCAATTTTATGCCGATGTTCAGGCCGCCGGTGGTGGGCGGTGGGACACTTCGAGCTTGTTGACCCGCCTGGAAGGGCCTACGCGACGCACTGAGGGGGCACACTGATGATGCCCGGCGAGGATATCAATACCGGGCTGCTCGGCTTTCTCAGCCGATCTCCGACCCCTTTCCACGCCACTAGGGCTCTGGCCGAGCAGCTCGCTGCGGCTGGGTTTGAGGAACTCTCCGAGGATGAGGAGTGGGCGGTGCGTCCGGGCGGGCGCTATTACACGGTGCGCAATGGTTCCTCGATCATCGCTTTCGCCCTCGGGGCCGATATCAGGCAGCGTAGTGGTATCCGGATGTTGGGCGCTCATACCGATAGCCCCTGTCTCATGGTGCGCCCCAATCCGGAGTCTCATCGGTTTGGCTACCTCCAGCTCGGTGTCGAGGTCTATGGCGGTGCATTGCTGAATCCCTGGTTCGATCGCGACTTGTCGCTGGCTGGGCGCGTGGTGGTACGCGACGCACGGGGGCAGTTGCATGCGCGGTTAGTGGACCTTCGACGCCCGGTAGCAGTGATTCCCAGTCTGGCAATCCATCTGGATCGAGACGCGAACCGCCAGCGCAGCATCAACCCGGAGACCGACATCCACCCCTTATTGGGGCGTTTGGCGGAGGGTAACGGTCAGGGTCTGCGCGCACTGTTGTCGAATGAGCTTGGTGTCAGTGCCGATCAGGTGCTGGATTACGAGCTTTGTTTCTATGATACCCAGGCGCCGGCGTTGATTGGTTTGGAGTCGGAATTCATCGCCTCGGCGCGCCTGGATAATCTCCTGAGCTGCTATTTGGGTATGCGGGCGCTGATCGAAGCGGAGAGCGAGGAGACGCGTCTGCTAGTGTGCAGCGACCATGAAGAGGTTGGCAGCGGTTCGACCAGTGGTGCCCAGGGCCCGTTTCTGGAGTCCGTGTTGATGCGCCTGTTGCCAGATCCTGCCGATCGTAGCCGGGCGCTTGCCGCTTCGTTGTTGTTGTCCACCGACAATGCGCATGGCATTCATCCCAACTTTCCGGCGCGCCACGACGCCAACCATGGTCCGCTACTCAATCAGGGGCCGGTGCTTAAGATCAATCATAACCAGCGTTATGCCACTAACAGCCTGACAGCTTCTCGGGTGCGGGAGTGGGCACGGGAGGCGGGTGTTCCGTTGCAGCATTTCGTCGCCCGCAACGACATGGGTTGTGGCAGTACCATCGGGCCGATCACGGCGACCCGGCTGGGGGTGCCGACACTGGATCTGGGCGTGCCGACCTTTGCCATGCACTCCATTCGCGAACTTGCGGGTGCCGCCGACACCGCGGCGTTGTTCACCTTGGCCAAGCACTGCTTCAGTCATTCGGGAAGTCTGGCGGTGCGCTGAAGCCCCTGGCGCGGTGCTGGTGCTCTCGCAGTGCACCGAGCGCCGCCGCCAAGGCGACTTCTACGCTGAGAATGCGCTCTCCCAGGGAGATCGGAACGAATCCGTGTTGTAAAAAGCGCTCGACCTCGTAGGGGATAAATCCGCCCTCCGGACCGAGCGCCAGAATGGCCGGGGGATTGTGTGCTTCGCCCACCGAGTGGTGGGCGCCAGGATGCGCGATCAAGCGGCAGCGATTGCCGGCAATCGTCTCTAGTTCGTCCTCGATGAAGGGTCTGAAAAGTCGATGGACGAAAATCTTCGGTAACCGTGTATCCCGTGCCAACTCCAAGGCCAGCAGACATTCTTCCCGAAGATGCCGGGGTGTCAATAACGGTGTCTGCCAGTAGCTTTTGTCGACCCGCCAACTTTGGAGTAAATGAATTTCCTTGACGCCCAGTAAGGTCGCTGCACGCAGTGTGCGGCGCAGTACCTTGGGGCGGGGAAGGGCCAGGATCAGCGCAACTGGCGCTGGCGTTGGTGGTGCCTCGGCCAGCCTGACCGAGAATTCAGCGGCCTCGGTGTCTAGGCGGGTGAGGGTCGCGGTGCCCAGATTGCCGTTCAACAGGCCTGCGCGCAAGCTGGCGCCGACCTGGGGGCGGAGAATATCGTGCAGATGCCGCAAGCGACGATCATGGATACGTGCTTGCCCGGGTGCGATGAAATCCTCGGGATGGAGTAGCAGTAAATTCAAAAGCGTTGGCGTCCCGGAGAGGATTCGAACCTCTGACCTGCCCCTTAGGAGGGGGCCGCGCTATCCAGCTGTGCCACCGGGACGAGGATGGTTCGGAGGGCCATTATAGAGATCTGGCGCCCTGGGAGACAGTCTCAGTTGTCGTCAACCAGTAAATCCCGTGCCGCATTGACTTTGGCTGCGAGATAATCGTTGCCGCCGCGATCCGGGTGTAATCGCTGCATGAGCCGCTTGTGTGCCTGGAGGATTTCTTCACGGCTGGCGCCCTTGCGCAGACCCAGAATGCGCCAAGCCTCGTCCTCATCGGGCCGGTCCACCGCCGGTGGTGCCTCTGCTTTCCCCTGAAAGCGCCGCGCAAGATAGGCGTTGAGCAGCCAGCGGGACTTCCGATCGTCCGCGGGGAGTTCGGCGAGTAGGGCGTCGAGTTCGGGGCGGCTCAAATTCGACAGCGATTGCCCCGCGTGGCGCCCCTGCAGCACCTGGCCATCGATGACGCCAGAATTCAGGTCCACCCGGACTTCTAGGGCCGCCGTACGGAACTTCGGACAGAAACCGTTCCCCCCTGCGCGCCCCCATAGCCGCAGTAGCGGCAAGGTACGCAGTCCGGCGCTCAACACGGTGCGTACCACCGGCAGGAGGGCCGCGAGGGCCGCGGTAATCCAGTGTGCTCGACCGGTCAGGACGAGACCTAACGCGATGATCAATGCCGCCGTACAGAACCCGCGCCATGCCAGCGCACGCCGGCGTTCGGCAGGCAGTCGACGGAGTTGCCGGCTCCATCGCCAGCCGTACCAGAGCAGATAGGCGGCGATACCTGCCAGGATTAGCTTGGCCACCGGATCTTCCGCTAGCTGCGAAAATGGCGCATCAGTAGCGCAAATTCCGCATCGCTCGACTCGAGCCCGGACTCTGGCAACGGGATGCGGACCCGGTGGCCGGATCCGGGGGCGGCGGTCAGGGACTCGCCGCGCCCGTTTTCTAGCTGTTCCAACCGAAACTCGACATTACCGCGCGGCGTGATGAGCTCGAGGCGATCCCCGACTTCAAAGCGGTTCTTGACGTCTATCGTGAGCCAGCCGCGCCCGGGATCCAAGTCACAAGCTTCGCCGACGAATTGCTGCTGGGTATTGCTCGAAGAGCCTTGGTCGTAGTTCTGGTAGGCCTCTGGCACATGGCGACGGTAGAAACCCTCGGTATAGCCGCGGTTGGCGAGATGGTCGAGCTCCCGCATCAGACCCATGTCGAAAGGCGCTCCCGCAACGGCCTCGTCAATGGCACGGCGATAGGTCTGTGCCGTGCGCGCCACATAGTAATGGGACTTGGTGCGGCCCTCCACCTTCAGTGAGTGAATGCCCATACGAACCAATTCCGGGACATGCTGCACGGCACGCAGGTCCTTGGAATTCATGATGTAGGTGCCGTGCTCGTCTTCGTAGGCGGGCATGAGGTCGTCCGGGCGGCTGGCTTCCTGCAGTAGCACCAGCGGCTGCTCCTCGGCGTTGGCGGCGTCTGGTGACCAGTTGCCCGGCCTCTTGGGTACGATGTCGCCGGTGTCGGCTTGGACGGCCTCGTGGGCCTGGTACTTCCAGCGACAGGCGTTCGTGCAGGCGCCCTGATTGGGATCGCGATGATTCATGTAACCGGACAACAGGCAGCGGCCCGAATAGGCAATGCACAATGCGCCGTGGACGAAAACCTCCAGTTCCATTTCCGGACATTGATCGCGGATTTCAGCAATCTCCTCGAGCGACAGTTCCCGCGAAAGAATGACTCGGGAAATCCCTTGGCGGTACCAGAAACGCACGGTCGCGTAGTTGACCGCATTGGCTTGTACCGACAGGTGAATCGGAAGGTCGGGCCAACGTTCTCGCACCAGCATGATCAGCCCGGGGTCGGCCATGATCAGTGCGTCCGGTCCCATCTCCACCACGGGCTCCATGTCGCGGAGATAGGTGCGTACTTTATTGTTGTGCGGGGAGACGTTGCTTGCGACATAGAACTGCCGCCCATCACGATGCGCCTCGGCGACGGCCTCGGCCATGATCTCCAAGCGGTTGAATTCGTTGTTGCGCACCCTAAGGCTGTAGCGCGGTTGTCCTGCATAGACCGCGTCGGCGCCGTAGGCGAAGGCATAACGCATGCTCTTGTAGCTTCCGGCGGGGGAGAGCAGTTCAGGCTTCATGGTGGTGGTCGGGAGGAGATGTACCGTTATTTTATCAGTTGGCAGCCGAATCCCCGAATGGCTTTCAGCCGGCGGGCGCGAGGGTGCCCAAGACCAACGCCGCTTCTATAATACGCGGCACCTCCGCCACTTTGGACATGTCCCATGGCCTCCCTCGGCACCCCTAACTCCTCGTCTGCGACCCGCGTGCTCTTGTGCGGTGCGGGTGAGCTCGGCAAGGAAGTGGCTATCGAGCTGCAACGCCTCGGCTGCGAAGTGATCGCCGTGGATCGGTACCCCGACGCGCCGGCCATGCAGGTGGCTCATCGCTCCCATGTGCTGTCCATGCTCGACGGTGCCGCACTGCGGGCGGTCATCGAACGCGAACGCCCTGACTTTATTGTCCCTGAGATCGAGGCGATTGCTACAGACACCTTGGTAGCCTTAGAGGGGGAAGGCTATACGGTGGTGCCCACGGCCCGCGCGGCTCACCTCACCATGAACCGCGAAGGTATCCGTAGACTTGCCGCGGAGACTTTAGGTCTGCCGACTTCCGCGTACCGATTCGCCTCTACCGAGGCCGAGTTTAGGGAAGCGGCAGCCGCGGTCGGACTGCCCTGCGTGGTAAAACCCATCATGAGTTCTTCTGGTAAAGGGCAAAGCTTGGTCCGTTGCGCTGAGGATCTGGCACCGGCGTGGTCCTATGCGCAGGCCGGGGGGCGCGCCGGGGCGGGCCGGGTGATCGTTGAGGGATTTGTGGCGTTCGATTATGAAATTACGCTGCTGACGGTGCGCCACATCGGTGGGACTGCTTTCTGCGCGCCGATCGGACACCGCCAGGAAGATGGCGATTACCGTGAATCATGGCAGCCTCAGCCGATGTCTTCGGTGGCTCTGGCCCGTGCGCAGGAGGTGGCCGTACGCATTACCGAAGCCTTGGGCGGTCGCGGATTGTTTGGCGTGGAACTGTTTGTCCGTGGCGACGAGGTCATCTTCAGTGAGGTTTCCCCCCGGCCTCATGATACGGGCATGGTCACGCTGATTTCCCAGGATCTTTCGCAATTCGCCCTTCATGTGCGCGCGATTCTGGGTTTGCCTATCCCGAATATCGCGCAGCATGGCCCGTCGGCTTCGGCCGCCTTGCTCGTGGACGGAGATTCCAATCAGGTACGCTTTTCGAATCTCGACGAAGCACTGACCGCGCCAGATACCCAGCTGCGGCTGTTTGGTAAGCCAGCGGTCAGCGGTCGACGGCGGATGGGCGTATGCCTGGCACGGGGAGAGACTATCGACGCGGCAAAGGCACAGGCCATGGCCATGCGCGACCAAATTGAATGGTCGCTATGACGCGCCCGTGATTTCCGGCTCAAGCGAGGATGGCGCTCGACCTGCCGCACTGGGCTCTCGGCGAGTTGGCGGGCGAACCAGGGTCAGGCTCTGCCGCCGCGCGAGGGGGTAACAGGACGGGTGCTCTTGTTGCCCACTTGATAGTGGGCGTCCAGGCGTTCGAGCATGGCGCCGAGTTGTGACTCGAGTTGCTGCCAAGCGTCCGCGCCCAGATCGCCGCGCATCCGGGCCATGACGCGGTTGATGGCGTCTTCCAGGGCGCCGCGCAGAGCCCGGGAGCGATCAGTCAGATAGACGCGGGTAACGCGCCGATCGCAGGGATCGCTACGGCGCAGGACGAAGCCTTGCTGCTCCATCTGCGCGAGCGTTCTGGCCACCGCGGCTTTATCGGCTTGAAGCCGGTCCGCCATTTCCTGTTGGGTCAGGCCATCCCCGATGTAGAGCATAAACAGATAAGAAAAGCGCCCAGCGCCGATGTCCAGCGCGGCCATTTCGATGTCGATGGCCCGCATCATGTAGCGATACAGCAGGCCCACCTGGCGAATCAGGTTGTTCGATAGATCGAGCACCTGGATACCTCTCGGCGGTTCATTGTCGGCGTCGGGCGCGCGGCGCCATGCAGCCAGCCGCCAGCTTCGACAATGTTTGCGATACCTAGCCGAGCAGCCCGAAGGTCAGCCAATTCAGCCAGGAGCGCTTTTTGGCGGGCTCGGTGTTCGGATAAGGTTGCTCTTCCGCCGGGTTTTCTTCCCGATAACCGGGACGGGAGTCGAAGTAAGGGGGCTTTTCCGGTGTAAAGCGGCCCAAAGTCAGCTTGTGCCACCAGGATGCCTCATCGAGCACGTCACGTTGATAGCGAAAATTCCCCTGGTCATCGAGCTTCGGATGGTCTGGGAAATTCAGTTTCAGCGTGCGTTCAGCGTTAGCGGCCAGCTCCGGCAATCCCAGCATGTGATAGCCCTGTGCCATTACCGCCAAGGCGTCCGCGACCGCTGGGGTCTGTTGGTAGTTCTCGACGACATACCGGCCGCGATTGGTCGCCGCGATATACGCACCGCGCTTGAAGTAGTAGTTCGCGGCGTGGACCTCCTGGCGAGCCAGCAGGTTGCGCAAGTAGACCATGTGCTGGCGGGCATCCGGCGCATAGCTGCTATCGGGATAGTTACTGAGCAGCTCACTGAACGTGTTGAACGCCTGGCGGGCGGCCCCGGGGTCGCGTTTGGTCGCATCGCGGGGCAGATATTGATCGAACAGGCCTCTGCCCGAATTGAGCAGCGCCATCCCCTTGGTGTAGTACGCGTAATCGACATTCGGGTGGCGTGGGTGGAGGCGGATGAAGCGGTCCGCAGCGGCGATCGCCGCCTCGAAATTGAGGCTTTCATGATAGGCGTAGATGAGCTCTAGCTGGGCTTGTTCGGCGTAGGTGCCGAAGGGAAAGCGGGCTTCGAGCGCCTCGAGGTTTTCAATGGCCTTGGTCCAGTTGCGAGCAGTCAGCTCTGCCTGGATACTGTCGTAGAAATCCTTTTCGGTGAAGTCCTTGGTGCGATCTTCCGTTTCTTTGCGGCTCTCCTCGTCAGAGCCCATCCAGGCGCAACCGCCGAGTGCGGCCAGCGTCAGGCCCAACATCAGTAGTCGTAGGGTTGCCCGTTGCCACGGCATTGAGTGCTCCCGCGAGCCCTGCTAAAAAAGGCGGTTATTTAACCACAGTCCCCTAGTCGGCAAAACAAACCCGTGAGCGTATTGAAAACCGTGCGTCGCCGCGCCCAGATCCCAGCGGATCTCGGCGGCAGTCGACTCGACCGCGCAGCGGCGGCGCTGTTCGCCGAATTTTCGCGTGCCCGGCTGCAGGCGTGGATCGAATCGGGCCAGCTGCTCGTCGACGGCGCTAGGCGGCGCAATCGGGATCCGGTGATGGCAGGTGAGGTGCTGGTGCTGGATGCTCAGATGGAGGCCGTTGGGGATTGGGAAGGGCAGGTAGTCCCGTTTGAGCTGGTCTATGAGGATGACGAATTGCTGGTCATCGACAAGCCCGCCGATGTGGTGGTCCATCCAGCGGCGGGCAATCCTGATCACACGCTCCTCAACGGCTTGTTACTGCGTTGGCCTGGGTTACGGGGATTGCCGCGCGGAGGTATTGTTCACCGGCTCGATAAGGACACTACGGGTCTCATGGTGGTAGCCAAGACGCTTGCGGCGCATTCGAGTTTGGTGCGACAGCTTCGGGAGCGGAGTGTGCGGCGGGAGTACGAGGCACTGGTGCGCGGGCGGGTGATCAGTGGTGGCACCGTAGATGCGCCGGTTGGCCGACATCCGGTTGTGCGCACGCGCATGGCTGTGGTGGCGCGCGGGCGGGCTGCGGTCACCCACTACCGAGTCGGCTGCCGATATGCGGCGCACACGTTGTTGCGGGTGAGGTTGGAGACCGGGCGCACGCATCAGATTCGCGTGCACATGGCGCATTTGGGGCATCCGTTGGTGGGAGATCCCGTGTACGGTGGGCGGTTGCGGGTCCCGGCGGGCACCAGCGTCGACGCTGAGCGGGCGTTGCGTGGGTTTCGACGGCAAGCCCTGCATGCTGCGCAGTTATCCCTGCATCACCCGACGGAGGGCCGTGAGGTCGCTTGGGAGTCGCCGTTGCCGGAGGATTTCGCCGCATTGCTCGAGGCGTTGAGCGTCCGGTGAATTCCCTGGTCACCTCTGTGCTGCGCCCGTGCTGGCCGGCACCGGACCGGGTGCACGCGTTGTTCACCACCCGTAGAGGCGGTGTTAGTCATGGCCCCTGGGGAAGCCTCAATCTCGGCACGAGGACTGGGGATGACGCCCATGCCGTAGCGGAGAACCGGCTGCTGCTCAGCCGCGCCTTGGAGTTGCCCGGGGAGCCCTATTGGCTGCACCAGATCCATGGGGTCCGGGTATGTGTCGCGGGTGAAGAAGACGGAGAGCCGGCGGCCGATGCCGCTTGGAGCCGCGAACCCGGTAGCGTGTGTGTCGTACAGAGCGCCGATTGCCTGCCCATTCTGTTATGTGATCGAGACGGTGCCCGTGTGGCGGCGGTGCATGGTGGTTGGCGTGGCTTGGCTGCCGGGATCGTGCCGCGCGCAGTGGCCGCATTGGGAGCGGCTCCCGACCGGTTGCTCGCCTGGCTAGGGCCCGCGATCTGTGGATCCTGTTACGAGGTCGGCGACGAGGTTCGCGCGGCCTTCGCCGCTGGGCGGAGGGTTCCCCCGGGATTTCGCCCGGCTGGGCGGCCGAGTCATTGGTACGCCGATCTCGCGGCGATTGCGCGAACGCAGTTGCAGCATTGTGGCCTTCCCCCAGATGCCATCTACGGCGGTGATTGTTGTACCTATGAGGATGCTGGGCGGTTCTATTCCTATCGCCGGGATGGCATCACCGGCCGACTGGCTGCGCTGATCTGGCTCGAATGAGCCTTCTCGATTGTCGGAAGCGCGTTCGCAAGATAGGGTGACCGCCCGGTGGGTGTTGCCCCACGCTGGTGTCGAGAGGCCTGCTATGACCCTGGAAGTACTGATTCAACGATTGCGCACCGCGCCAGAAGGACTGGCCTTTGCCGACGTGTTGTCGGTAATAGACGCGCACTACGATTATCAGCCCACCGCGTTCAGTAATGGTTTGGGAGCGGATTGTGTGGTCAACGCCGCCGGGGTCAACGAAGGCTCCTGTCGCGTGCTCGCTTTTGCACAGGAGCAAGGCTTGGATGTTGCGGAGACGCTCGCGTTGTTCGCTGAGCACTATCAAAAGGTGCGACGCGATCCGGAGGGTAGCGACCATGCCAATATCCGGGCTTTTGCACGCCACGGTTGGGAGGGGGTGCGGTTTCAAGGCCGGCCACTGTGCAAAAAATAACGGCAAACAGTCCCTACTGTCACGGGGTGGCGCTTTGGGCCCGGCCCGGTTTGCGGTCGCCGGTCTGTCGGATGATGCCGTCTGTCTTTGTCAAGGGTTTCCGGTCGGGCTATTCCGCCGCTGGTCGGCTGGCGCGGAAAAAGTGATTTTCCTCTGTTACCAAGAGCGCTATGGAACATGATGCGCGGCTGCTAAGGCCAAAAATACCGCCCCGGGAGCAGGGCTTCACCCTCATCGAGATGATGGTGACGCTCACCCTGCTGGCGATTCTCATCGCCTTGGTCGCTCCCTCCTTTCGTGGGTTGCTGACGGACAACCGTGCGGCGACCCAGGCCAATGCGGTGGTCGGATCGTTGATGTTCGCACGTAGCGAGGCGGTCAAACGCAATGCGCCGGTGAGCCTGTGTCAGTCGGCGGCCGGTAACGACTGCGATGCCGATGCCAGTGAGTGGGCTAAGGGCTGGCTGGTCTGGGTGGACCTAGACAGTGATACCGACGTGGACGCAGACGAAATTCTTCAAGTTCAAGCCGGCCTGGATGGCAGGTTTGGTCTGAGTGCCACGGCATCGCTGCTCACCTATCGACCCGATGGGTCTATCGCCGGGGCAGCGGATGCCTTTGAGTTGTTGCCCCCGGGTGGGGACACGATCCACGGACGCTGTATTCAGATTGACGTGACCGGTCGCCCCCGAGTCGCCAAGGGAGCCTGCCCATGAATGACGCGCCACGTTCCGGACGCGGCTGTCTGGGTTCTGTTGGCAAGGCCAACCGGGGTGCCACCCTGATCGAGGTGTTGATTTCGGTGCTGGTGCTCGCGGTTGGCATCCTTGGGCTCATGGGGCTGCAGATCAATGGCAAGCGCACCACCTACGAGGCGCTCCAGCGCAGCGCCGCGGTCAGCCTCGCGCAGGATGTGATGAATCGGATGCGCGCCAACCCCAATGTCGGTTCGGCGACCTTTCTCGACGACAACTATGACACGGGTGGCGGCGCTTATACGGGCGACGGCGTCGGTGGCGGCCAAGTGGGCGATCCGCCGACCGATTGCGCGGCGGCCGGTGCTGGTTGCACGCCGGTGCAGTTGGCGGCTTTTGACCTCAGTAACTGGGAAGCGCAGTTGGATGACGCGGTTACCAGCAACGGCTTGGTCAATCCCACTGGGTGCATCGATATCGATACTAGTGCCGCAGACGGTAGCCTGGTGACCGTCATGGTGGCCTGGGAGAGCCGGGTGGATCTAGATCAGGATCCGTTGATCGCGCGTATGCCCGATGCCCTCGAATGCGGGGCTGGCAAGTACGGTACCGACGACACCCGCCGCCAGGCGGTGGTCATCTCCACCTTCATGGCCAATCGCTGAGGATACGGCATGGCAGCTCGCCCGCTCTCGACCCGCCCCCAAGCCGGCTTCTCGTTGATCGAGCTGATGGTGGCATTGCTCCTCGGCCTGCTGCTGATGAGTGGCATCATTGCCGTGTACCTGGAGAGCAAGCGCGGTTTCGTGCAGGACGAAGCCATCGCCCGGGTACAGGAAAACGGCCGCTACGCGCTGCGTTTGCTCTCCCGGGAGATCGCTATGGCCGGCTTTTTGGGAGGCGTGACCGAGCTCGATGCCATCGCGTCGCCGCCGATCAGCGACTGCCAAAGCTGGCTGCTCAACCCCGACGAAGTCATCGAGGTTTATGACGATGCCGATGGGGGAGAAACCGCGGCTTTCAATGATTGCTTTGCGGCGGCGATCGACGGTGCTGGAACCGATATCGTAGCGGTTCGCCGCGCATCCGATGCTCCATTGATCCAGGATGGGGAGTGGCAGCCTGGATTCAGCGCGCTGACCAGCGGCAACTATTATCTACGCAACAGTACTGCAGGGCTCGGAGATTCCGCGGTCGAGCTGGACAGTGACATCAATACCGGCAATCTGACCGCACCGGGGTCCACCGCAGACCTGTGGGCATATTATGGAAGGATCTATTACATCGGCACGGAGAGCGGTGTGCCCAGCCTCTGTGTACGTAGTGTCCAGAGCACCGCGCAAACCTGTTTGGTGAATGGGGTCGAGAACCTGCAGCTGGAATTGGGGGTCGACACCGACGGTGACGCCATTCCGGACGAATATGTCTCTGATCGTGTCGCCGATGCGCCGGGTGCGGTCGACGCCGACACCGTGCTGGCGTTGCGGATCCATTTGTTGGTGCGCAGTTTGGAGCCGGTGCGCACTACAGCGGCCCAGGCGCGCGCCTGGAATCTGGGCAGTCAGACGGTCAACACGGACGACCAATTCTATCGGCGGGTCTTCAGCACAACCGTGCTGCGCAATAATCAAGTCTTTGCGACCTACAAATAGTCGCGAACAGGGGACGCCATCGTGAATTCGCAATGCATCTCAGCTGACACCCGGAAAAGCCTCTCCGCGGCGGCTAACGCGTGGTTTCCTGGGGGCTTGCCGCCAGCGGGTACAGCACGGGCCGGGTCCTGCCGCCGTAGGGCCGGGATTGCACGACAACGAGGCGCGGTGCTAGCGGTATCGCTGATCTTTTTGTTGCTCCTCAGCATCGTCGCCATCAGTCTCATGCGTTCCGGTCAGCTGGAAGTGTTGATGGCGGGGAATGCTCAGGCGCGCTTGGGTGCCTTCGAGCTCGCTGAGGGCATTACGGACGCAGCGCTGTCGCGCTGGGAGAACAATCTGGATACCGAAGAGTGGGTGTGCAGTAATGGCCACCCGAATCCGGATGGAAAGTGTGACCGCTTCGACTTGGCCTGGGATCCGCGCTTGAATCCCGATAGCGGCGATCCAGATCTCCTGCCGCAGGTCGAGGGCGCTACTGTCACGGCGCGCGCCAAGCCGCTGAATGATGGCCAGCCGGGCTGTGTGCCGTCCTTTATTACCGGCATTGCCCACGGTACCTGGGCGTTTTTTTTCGACGTCGAAGCTACTTTTGATAACACCGCGGTGCGCCAGGGTGCGAGCCAGGTCAATCGGGGGGCGGTGCTGGTCAATCCAGTGAGTAGTGACTGCTACTCCAATCCACCGCAGGGCAACCTCGACAAATATGCACATCTACGGTCGAGTTGATTGCGAAACGAATCTATTAAGGATCAGGCAGCCGGAGGCTGAGTGATGAAGCATCTGCAGACATTGAAACTGCGCCCTCTGCTCGGACTATTGCTGGGCGCACTGTTAGCCGTGCCCCAGGACTTGGCGCGCGCCGACGACGTCGAGATTTACTTCAATCCGGCGCCGCCCAATGCTCCTCCCCCTTTGGTAATGCTGACGCTGGATTGGCGGCCGAACCTCGGTAGCACTTATTGCAACAACGCGAACAACGCAAGCTGTAGAGACAAGATGGGGCAGGAAATTTATGACGCTCTCGATCTGGGGCCGCAGATTGGTGGCCTGTACCTGACATCCCAAAAAGTCAACCTTTTTCAGACGTTCAGAGCAGTCTTCAGGCTAGTGTTTGACGGGGGTGCCTTTGATGGAATGAAAATCGGCCTGATGATGAACCACGATGACTGTTTATCGGGCGCCAGTTGCGGTGGTGGTAGCAATGGCGGCTACGTGTTACGCGGGTTTGAGCTGTTTGAGCCCGATGATGCCAATGGCGCAAAGCAAGAATTGTTGGAAATTTTCAAAGCGATTCCGACCTATGCGGACGCTCCAGGCAGCCCGGAGCACAAGTACCAGGGACGTGAATTGTTCTTCGAGTTGTATCGCTATCTGGCCGGATTGTCGATTCTAAATGCGCACAAAGGTTATGCGGACTTTAAGAGCGGAGACGTTGGCCGCAATCTCGACAACGAATTGTTCCCCAGCCCCAATAAAAAGCCCATGGCGAACTGCACGGCAGCAGATGTTGCCGCACTGTCGTTGATGACTGAAGATCAATTGAACGCGTTATCCTCGACCAACCCGTTGCTTTTTGAGCGCTGCATTAACCGGGCGTCCACATCGGGTAGTCCGCGGATATCCAGGAAACTGCGTTGGGATGCCAGCATCGAAACCCCCGCGGCTCCCAACGGTACGAAGTATATTAGCCCGTTTACTGACGGTGACGATTGGTCGTGCAGTGGCGTCTATTCGATCAATATGTTGTTCCAAGTTTCTCAGCAGGAAGATGACAGTGATAACGAGATCAAAAAGCCGTTGAGTGAACAAGGTCTAGCGTTACCTTCTAACGGGGCCGATAGGGGTTTCCCGCCAATGATCTCCCGGCTGCATAACATGGATATCGCAGCGGGCCAGGCT
>JBFHML010000028.1:0-30124 GCA_041594335.1 Porticoccaceae bacterium | reverse complement strand
TGCACGGTGGCGCCAAGGGTCTGAACTTCTACGAAGTGGACTTTGAGTTTTGTCCGGAAGTATTGGTGATTGAAGCGGAGCCAGTGGGGTATCCGCGAGCGCCGGTGAGCAAGAAGCGGGTTTGGCTGGACGTGCGCAACATGGCGGCGATTGGGTATGTGACCTACGATCGGCGCGGCGAGTTGTGGCGGTCGTTTGAAATCGGCTTCAGCGAGCAGACCAAGGGCGATCTGGTGCAGCGAGAGCGCAATGGTCACCCGGTGTGGTCCTGGTCCTATGTGCATGCGCACGACATCCAGACGAACCGCTTCACCCGGTTCAACCACGCACAGCAAAACCGTTCCGGTCTAAAGACCGAGTTCGATGTGCCGGACGCCTACAACAAATATCTCACCATCCAGGCCATCCGCAGATTGGGTAGTTGAGCAGGTCCGCCTAGCCCTGTTCGCAACGCGTCGTCGATGCGAGCAGGGCGGGCGATATCACATGGACGCAAGGCCTAGGGGAGGCAAACCATAACCTTGAGATTACTGTGAAAGTCAGCGGAGGGCTGCGCGGCCCATTGCAACGAGTTCATTGAAAAACATAACGAAAATAAAAAGAGGGTGATTCCATGAGCAAACGCGTTCTCTCCCGGGTTGTAGGGAGTTGTGCCCTGTCGGGATGCTTGCTGGGCGCAGTGCCTGCGACGGCTTTCGATTTGGCGGTTTCCGGGTTTATTCGTCAGGAAGCCGCTTATCGAATCAGTGGCGACACCAACCCTTTTCTACGCGGAAGCGCTTACGCCGTTGGACCGTTGGATAACACGGTGCGCGGCAATCCGTTGGCCGAGGCGACCTTTGCCGCACTGACCGGCCAGGACGTGACCAACCCCGCGAGTTGGGTGCTGCCGCCAGAGCAGTTTTTCAAAGAAGATTACGGTACCGATGAGCGCTGGAATCTGATGGCCACCCGTGCCGAACTCGATTTCAACATGCAATTCCATGACAACCTCTCGGGGTTCGTCAAGGTCCGCGGTTACTATACCGCTGATGTGATGGATGAGTTTGGGAAGCCCAACAACTTTGAAGTCAACATGTCCGGGTGGGACGGAGACTGCGGTAATCGCCTCGAAATTTGTGGGCGCAATTACATGGTGGACTTGCCATCGGCATATTTGGATTACACCAATGGCCCGCTCTGGATTCGGATCGGTCAACAACAGATCGCTTGGGGCGAGGCGATTTTCTTTCGAGTCGCAGATGTGCCCAATGGGCTTGATCTCCGACGCCACTCCTTCCTTGATTTCGCGTCGGAGGAATACGCCGATGAACGTGTGGCCTCACCTGCGATCCGAATGAGTTATAACCTGAACCAGAATTGGGAGCTGGAAGCTTTCGCGCAGATGTTTCAGCCCACGATTCACCCGCGGCCCGGGACCCCCTATGCGTTCATCAACTCCCCCTATCGTGTCCGGGATGATATCGGTTTCGACAATTTCGAGGATTACATCAATGGCGGTATCCGGCTGCAAGGCCAGTTGGGTGACCTCGGCCTGCAGTTCTTCGCGGTGAGTCGGCACAATCCCGATCCAGTCTATAAGTGGGGGCCCGGCGGCCAGACATTGCTTGACGCGCAGTTTGGTGAAATCAACGGGCAGGTGTTCTCCCAGCAGGTTTTCCGTGCTTCCGGTTTGCCTGGAAGTCCGCAACCCGAAAATGCCGGAACCCTCAGCTCGTTTGATTGGATGCAGGGTGCGGCACTTTCGGGCCTGGATGGGGTAGAGGCGCTCAATGTATTGGGCAGGGACTTCCCCTTTATTGGCGGGTTCCTCAACGCCATTACCGGTGTGAGTGCTTTGTTTGACCCCACCGGTGCAGGCCTGCTGCCCAACGCGGACCCTGCAAATGGCATCTGGGCCACCAACTTTCAGGAGGCGGCACCTATTTTTGATCTGTTCTTCTCCATCCTGGGCGATCTGGATGCAGATATCATTGCCATGTATCCCTCTGAAAACATCTTTGGCGGCGGCATCAATTACATTTTCTACTCTGAGCCCGGATCCTGGTTGGATCAATTGGTGGTGCGCTTTGAGGCCAGCTATACGCCGGATCGCAAATGGACCAATAATGTCTCGCGGGATCCGATTGAAGAAGATGAATGGATCACGGCATTGGCATTAGAAAAATATCACCGTTTTTCGAAGAATTTCCCTGCTACTTTTCTGGTATTTCAATGGATGCATAAGTCCGAAAGTGACTTTGTCGGACGTCATCTGAGAACGACCGGCGGGACAGCTACCCGAGGTGCGAGCGGTGGCGAAGAGCATAATGGTTGGGACGGACTGGCTTTTGCGTTCCAGCAGCCATTTCCCGATTTGGTCTGGCGGGTCGATTTCGCCATGCTGTACGATTTCAATGGTGGGCACCTGATCCAACCAGCAGTGCGGTACAAGCCCAGCGCTGCCTGGACTGTGGAGGCATTTGCTACCTTCATGCATAGTAAGGACACCGCCGGCATTTTTGGGCCTCTGGAATGGGGCGATGAAATTACTCTGCGAGTCGGCTATCAATTCTGATCAGGGGGTAAGGTGCGCGGGCCGGCGCTAGGCGCCGGCCTTTTTTATCGCCGCCACGATGGTCGCACACAACCGGGGCGCGCACATCAAGCTGGGACAGGTCGAGTGGTAAGAACATGCAGTTGATCGAATTAGGGGGCCCGGTAGTGATCGCCCTGTTGGTCCTATCCGTTGCCGGCCTCACGGTGTTTTTGTTCAAGTCGGTGCAATACCTAGCCTACAGTCGCCGCCGGTTTCTCCACGCCGAGGGTCTGGTGAACGACTGGATCGCTGGGCGCGCCCCCCAACCCGCGGTGACGGCCCGGGCAAATCCCTATCTACGTCTGCTGACCGCAGGCATGCACTGGCTTGATCAGGGTGTGGCTCCAGGACAAGTGCGCGACGAGCTTACGCGCCAGGGCCAAATGGTGCTCGCCCGCGTTAACAGTCTCAACGGGTTCGTTGAATTGGTTGCCTATTTGGCGCCCCTAGGTGGCCTGTTAGGCACGGTGCTGGGGATGATCGACGTATTTCAGGGGTTGGCCCATTCTGGGGGCGCCGAAGTGCAGACGGGGGCACTCGCCAGCGGTATTTGGGAAGCATTGTTGACCACGGTGGTGGGGCTATGTGTGGCCATTCCCTTTACGCTGATGCATGCCTTGCTGGAAGGTCGCGCCAATCGTATTCGATTGCGTATGGAAGACCAGCTGTCGAGATTGTTCACCGCCGATTTGTATCGGTCTAGTCATGCCGCCTGACACGCCGAGGGTCAGGCTTACTGCGATTCGCCCCAGACGGCCACATCGGCTGGGTCTCACGCCGTTGGCGGATCTCGTTTTTATCCTGTTGATTTTTTTTATCCTGGAAACCAGTTTTGTGGAGTTCCGACAGCTGGATTTCATGCAGCCGGCAACCGAAACCGCGGTGGAGGCCGAGGGGTACGGTGAAGTGGACGCGGTCGCCATAGCACCCGTGCAGATCCTGGAGATTCAGCTGTTCGCGTCGCGAAAACTCTGGATCGCTGGAGAAACCCTGTCCGTCAAGGGTCTTGCGAAGGCGCTGCAGGAGCGGAATTTAGATCCCCAAACGCCGGTCTTAGTTTCTAGTGAGGCTGAAGTGCCGGCGCAGCTGCTTGTCGACGTATTGGATGTGTTGCGGTCCGTACAGTTGACTCAGATCTCGGTACGTGAATTGGGGTTCTCCGATGATTAATTTGGCGCAGACCGCCCCTGCTCGGCGCCGCGTTGATAATATGTTGCCGGCCGTCAATGTCATTTTTCTCTTGCTGTTGTTCTTTATGGTCGCCGGTAACGTGGCCGAGGGCTTCGCGCGCGATATCTTCCCGCCCCGATCCCAAAGTGCGACCTCTCTAACCCCGCGCGTCGAGGAATTCGTATTGCTGCCGGGCAGTGACGCGCTGTTGCTGGAAGGACGGGTGCTTACGGTGCCGACGTGGGCGGCTGCTTTGGACCGGGACGGTGTGCCCATTCCCCACTCGGTGCGGCTGCGAGCAGATGCGCGGGAGTCCGCTGGGCGGATCATTGCCCTGCTCGACACCTTCCGCGACGTTGGGGTGTCCCGTGTGGGATTAGTGACGGTGAGTGAGACGGGAGCGGGTCGTACGGTGTCGCCATGAAGGGACCCCGCGCCCTGCTGCTGTGGTTGAGTCTGCTAGCGATTTCGTTGGCTATTCACGGCGTGCTGTCATGGCGGGCATCCTTTCCGGTGGCGGCGATGACGGCGGTGAAACCCCCGCCGGAGGTGCCGGTCGATATCCAGGTGGCTGATGAGCCACCTCCCCAGCGGGAGTTGGTTTTTGAGGAGCGTATCGAATTTGAGCCTCCGACGTCGCTGGTGCCGACTGCGGCAGTGGCAGCGCCGCCACCGGATGTAGACTTGGCGATGCGGGCTGCCGCCGGCGGCACCCGTCGCGGAGCGACCCTGCCCACATTGCCGGATGCCGTGCTGACTGCCGGGCGGGGCAGTGCCGGATTTGGCGCAGGGGTCGGCACTGGACTCAGCCGCTCGACAAAAAACTTTGCCGCTTATGTGCAGGGCTTGCGGGAAACCGGCCTGGACGTGGTTTTTGTTATCGATACCACGGGATCCATGGACTGGGTGCTGGACGAGGCGCGCACGCGGATGATCGATATTGTCGACGCGGTACGACTGCTGGTGCCAGTTTCCCGATTTGGCGTGGTGGCCTACCGTGATTACGACACGCCCGGTTACGTCACCCAGGTGCGGCCGCTGACCTTCAGCCTGACCAAGCTCAACGCCTTTCTGGACGCCCTGTCGGCGGCGGGTGGCGGTGACCACCCGGAGGCGGTAGCAGCCGGCATCCGGGATGCGATTGAGCGCGGTGATTGGCGGCTTGGCGCCCGCAAAGTGATGGTGTTGATCGGTGATGCGCCACCCCATAAGGCCGATCTCAACAAAACCCTAGCACTGGTGCGCAAGTTTGTGGCCGACAATGGCCAGCTTTCGGCCCTGGATGTGTCTCATGAGTCCAATCCCGCCCTGATTGAGGCGGTGGTTGGCAGACCAGTCGATCACAATATCTTTCGCAATCGTCCGATTTATGATTTTCAACAGTTGGCCGAGGCGGGCGGCGGAGTCGCCGCCACCATGGCTGGCGAAGTCCAGATTACCCGCCAGTTGATGACGTTGATTCTGGGTGGGCGCTTCTTCGCGGAAGCCAGCTTGCTGATCGAAGGGGTCGGCCCGTGAGATGGGCGATCGTGTTGTGGGTGGTGCTGTGCATGCCTTTGGCGGCGGCTGCCACTGTTGGCACGCTGCGGCAGATGGCAGAGCAGGCGGCGGATGGCGGCGAGATCGCACGGTTGGAAGCCCGCCTCTCCGCGGCGTTGGCCGGCGACCCCGGCAAGTTGGTGCCTGGCGATTACCTGGAAGCCGCGCAAGTGATGGGGGAATTGGTTTCCCGGGCTCGGGTGCTGGGGTTGAGCGCTGCGGAATTCGCCCGGTTGGCGCACACGGCGGAACAATTGCGGACAGCCTGTCGCGGAAAGGTGCGGGATTTGGAGCGGGCCACAGGGGACCGGGAGGCTTTGCTGGAGAGTCTCTACCGTTCCGATCTCTGGTACGACATTAATCATGCGCTCTCGACATTCGGATATTGGCGCGCTTGGGCACTACTCAGCCTAGCCGAGAGCAAGCCCGACCGGGAGCGCTTGCAGGACCTCCACCGCGCGGAGGCGGCGTTCCGCGCCACCTCGGTGCGTATTCTCTATCCTGGCCTGGTGCAGGGTAGTTGGCTGGGGTTGGGATACGTTGCGTTGGCTCGCGGACAAGTCGAGGTTGCCCGGCAGCGGTTTGAGCGTCTGGTGCAGGCTCTGGCGGATCGGCCCGACAATCCGGTGCGCGAGCTTGCCGAGGCGGAATTGACGCTGTTGGCGGTGCGGCGCGGGGAGGTCGGGGAGCTGGCGGCACGGCCTCGTGAGCCGTTGAGCCCGATGCGAGCAGCAGTCGTCGCCGAGGAAGCCTTTGTGCTGCTAGAGCGCCGGCGACAGGAGAATATTGGGGCCATGCCTGCCGGCGAGCGGCTGCGACAGCTGATTGCCGAGGGCTTCCTGTCGGATGCGCTTCTGGCGCGCCTGCTGGAATATCGCGACGAGATCGTGGGTGAAGATCTGGGCGTGCTATCCCGGCTGATCGATGCCGAGTACGCTTATGCCTACGAGCAGTACAAGACGACCGTGATCAAATATCGGGAGTTTCGTGAGCAAGGTGGGGAGCAGCTGCCCATCGATACCAGCCCGTTTCACTACCATTATGTGGTGGCCCTATTGCGCACCGGGCTGCCGCGTGAAGCGCGCCGAGAAGTGGAGAGCTTGCGCAGATTGACGCCGTTACATCCTGCGGTGAGGGCTGCTTTGCCCAAGCTCGACTGGGTGGTGGCGGAAGCCGTCTATGAGCAGCATCCAACCGAAGCGAATCGACGATATTTCGAGCGCGCTGCACAGGTATTTGTCCAGCAGGCGCCAGGTGATAGCGACGCTGGTATCGCACATCTGAGCCTGGCGCGCGCCAGCGAGGATCCGGGTGCCGTCGCGCGTCACTTGCGTGCGGCGCGCGCCGATCCGACGTTGCGCGGCGACGTCGCGCTCACTACCCTGCATCGCGCGGTCAGCGAGTTCAATCGTGCCGTGGCGCGGAACGACTCTGCCACCCAGGCACAGGTGGCCAGGAATATCCTGGCGGCGTTGGAGGATATTCCCGGGAAGCAAAGGCGGCAGCCCTGGTTTCGTGCGCTTGCGCTGCAAATGCGTGTCGTGCTGGAGGCGGACTTGCCACGTTTGCTTGCAGAGATCGATGCCATGTTGTCCGAGGCCGAGACCGACTCCCGAGTACGTCCGGTATTGCTCTGGTCGAAATTGCGTGCATTGTTGGCGGCCGAGGATCGCGCGGGTTTGGAGGCCATGGCCCACGCTATCGCCTTGCGTGGCGATGACGCCGACGGTGAACGGCAGCTCTATCAATTCTTGCTCGAATTGGAACGCGCGGAGCGCTATGCATTGCTCGCCGCGTTGGCCGAGCCTTTCGCCGCCGCGCTGGCCGGGCAGGGTAGGGATCTGCGGCAACTGACCCTGTTGCGCATCCGTACCGCGGTCGCGCTCGGCGATGCTGACGCCGGCTTCGCCCTGGCGCAGGGGATGGTGCGAGAGTTTCCGGATTCTGGCGATGCTTGGTTCGCTTATGCCGAGGTGGCCGCGCAGAGTGGCCGGAGCTTTGAAGCGGATCGGGCCTGGGCGCGCATCGTGGATGCCACGCCGGCAGGTTCTCCCCATTGGCGAGATGCCATGGTGCATCGTTTGGCACTGGCAGGTGATCCGGCTGCGGCTTGCACGTTGGCCGCGAAGCTTAGTGTGTACCGTCATCTGCTCGAGCAGGAGGAGAAGGCGGTACTGACGCGTGTCGTGAAGGGCTGCTCCGGCTAGGAGGTCGTGGCGTACCAAGAGATCAGGGGGAGACCTATGCATATCAGAAAATATGATTGCGATTACAGCCGTAGGCATTTTCTCGAGCAACTGCGTACGGGTGTGCTCGCAACGGGCGTTTTGGCGCCGCTGTGGCCGACCCTGGCGAGGACCGGGGAGATCACTGGCGTTTATCCCGATGAGTTGTTGTCTATCGAAGCCTATACCGGCGACAAGATTCGCACCGGCGATGTGATTGACGCGACGAATGTTGAACATGTGAAAGATTTGCTGGATCCAATTCGCTATCAGCAAATCGCCCAGATGGGACGGCGCCTGGAGGTCATCGACACTACGCGAGAAGCGTTACGGTTGAGCCCCTGGGAGTATGTCGAAGCCACCCTGCGCAATCAGGGGCAAGCGAGATTTGATGCCAACGGCAATGTGGTCACGCTAGCCGGCAAACCATGGATTGGCGGTAATCCCTTTCCCGATCCCAAGACCGGGCTTGAGGTCTTTGCGGGAATCACCCTGACTTGGGGGCGGCGCGATGCCTCTTTCTACGCTATCAAAGAATATGACGTGGGTCCCGAAGGTGGGGTGGAGTACGAATACGAGCTGTGTTGGGCAGAGCTGGCACCGGTCGGTCGGACGGTCCTCGAACCCAAGCCCTACTGGACGGGGCATGAGGACAAGTTGCGCTATCAATCGGTGTTCTTCGTGAGTCCCAATGACATCAAGGGCACCTCGTTTCTCAACGTCTGGCCGTATGACCAGCGCAAGTTTCCGGACCTTTCCGGTTACATCCCTGCCTTCAAGAGAGTGCGCCGCTTTCCCACCAACCAGCGGTTTGAACCGCTGGTGCCGGGCTCTTCTCTGTATCTATCGGACGCCTGGACCGCGGGTGATCCTTTCCTGACTTGGGGTAATTACCGGATCGTCGGTCGCGGCCCGACGCTGGCGGCGATTTCACGCAATTGGAATTCGAGCCATGAAAACTGGGAACACACTACGCATGGTGGACCGCAAGGGAATACGTTTTGGGACATGAAAGTCGAGCTGGTACCCGAGGCCATCGTGGTCGACGCCGAGCCGGTGAAATTTCCGAAAGCGCCGATTTCCCGTAAGCGCGTCTGGTTTGATGCGCGCACCCTCGCGCCCTTGATGATGGTGTCCTTCGATCGGCGAGGTGAGATTTTCCGGTCATTCGATGGCGCTGGGTCTCTGTACACGGACGGTACCAACACCGTCTACGATGGTGCCCACCCCTACGCTTCCTGGACCCGCGTCCACGCGCACAATATCCAGACCGACCGGATGACCCGACTGGAACAGGTCAAACGGGTGTCCGGCGGCTTTTCGACCTCAGCCAATGACCCGGACCTCTACGAGCGCTATCTCACGCAGGCGGCGCTGCGCCGTCTCGGCAGTTGACATGGCGGCTTGCGTGGCCGGGTATACCTAGCCCAGGTGGCGACGCAGATACTCGAATAGCTTGCGTCTGGCTCCTTGGGTGCGGCGGGCGTTGCGAACCAATTGGCGCAACGGTTGCCGTTCCAGCCCGGGCGAGACATCAGCCGTCGATAGCAGTGCCTCGATCGCGGGGTCGCCTTCGACGAGCAGTTGCTCGCAGAGCTGGTCGATCCGCGTCAGTTGCTGGCGAAACTGGCGATTACGCTGTTCCAGTTGCTCCAACCGTTGTCGAATCTCCTCGCTGCCCGCATCCCGGATGCGTTTGGCGAGGTAGCGGAGCTGTCTCCGTCGCGCTTCCCGGTGGGTGATAGCCCGGGTTTCCTCCAGCGCCTTCGCGAGTGGTGCATGCAGCTCCAGTTCCGCAAGTTGCGCCGACGGTAGGGAGAGCAGGGTCTCCGCCAGTTCCAGTAGACCCTGCGCCTCACGCTTGAGGGCCGATTTGCTCGGCCGTTCTGTCGGCTGCTCGAGCCCGCTTTCCTCGTCCATCGTGCTCATAAATAAAACAGCGTTGCCAGGCCCAGAAATGCAAAGAAGCCCGTGACATCGGTGATGGTGGTCAGCACCACGCCACCGGCCAAGGCGGGATCAATATGCAGTGACTTGAGGATAATCGGTAACACCGAGCCCGCCACTGCTGCAGTAACCAGATTGATCACCATGGCGGACGCAATCACGATGCCGATTCTCTGGTCTTCAAACCACCAGGCTGCGGCGCTGCCGATCACCAGTGCCCAGAGCAGTGCATTGAGGGCCCCGATCAGAAATTCCTTGCTCAAGAGCCAGCGCAGGTTGTTGGGGTTCACGTGTCCCAGTGCCATCCCGCGAACCACCACGGTGAGCGTCTGGCTACCGGCGATACCGCCCATGCTGGCGACGATGGGCATGAGGATGGCAAGCGCCACCACCTGGTCGAGCGCGGCCTCGAACAAACCGACCACGACCGAAGCCATCACGGCTGTGCAGAGGTTGATTCCTAACCAAAAGGCACGGCGGGGTGCCGAGCGGCGCACCGAGGTGAAGGTGTCCTCTTCGTCACTGAGGCGGGCGAGGCCGAGCAGGGAATGATCGGCTTCACCGATGATGACGTCGACCACATCGTCGATAGTGATCCGGCCGAGCAATTTGTTGTCAGCGTCAACGACGGGCGCCGTGACCCAGTCATAGCGCTCGAATCGCTGGGCCACCTCGGTGTCTGGCATGGTGGCCGGTACCGGTTGAATCTCTGTGAGCATGACCTCGCGAACCGTGAGGTTCGGGTGGGACGTCAGCAGTTTGGTGACCGGCAGGATGCCCAGGAAAGTGTCCTTGCGGTTCACTACGAACAGGCTATCGGTGGTCTGCGGCAGCTCCTCGTGGCGGCGCAGATAACGCAGTACGACGTCCAGAGTGAGATCCGGCCGCACCGTGATGGTGTCGGTGTTCATCAGACCGCCAGCCGTGTCCTCGTCGTAGTTGAGGATCTGTTCGATGCGCTGGCGGTTCTGGTCGTCCATCGCCTGCAGGACTTCAGGAATGACCCGATCCGGCAGTTGCTGGAGCATGTCGACCACATCGTCGGGGTCGAGGCCATCCATGGCGGCGGCCAGTTCATCACTGTCCATGCCCCGCAGAAATTCCTGCCGCAAGCCCTCACTGAGCTCGCCCAGCACCTCGCCGTCGAGTTCCTCGTCGACCAGCTCCCAGAGGATGCGCCTGACCTTGGGTGGCGCAGATTCGATGTGGTGCGCGATTTCTGCCGGCGGCAGATTGTTGAGAACGTGGCGCAGCTGATTGATGGTGGAGAAATCGATGAGGCCGGCGTACTGGGTCAGCAGGGTCAATTTATCGGCTTCTTCCACGCTGGCCTGCATGCGCCGATTCTCCTTGGATGCCAACCGGCGGCCATTCTACCAGTATCTGTTGCCGCTGCCCGCGCCTAACTGTCCTCGTGAAAGCGCTCCGCGATGAGCGCAGCCAGGGCTGCACAGGCTTCATTCTCGTCGCTACCATCAAAATGAAACTCGAGCGTGGTGTCCTGGCCGGCGGCCAGCAACATCAACGACATGACGCTCTTGGCATCGACTAGGCGGCCCTGGTGGCCAACCCGGATGGCGCAGGAGAAACGACCGGCGGTTGCCGCCAGCTTGGCGGCCGCGCGGGCATGCAGGCCGAGTTTGTTGATGATGGTAAGTTGGCGACAGATCATGGCCTTATCAATCCCCAAGCGCCGGGGCGCTGTCAAGCCGTGGCGTTTTCCGCCCGGACGTGCTAATCGGGCAATTCCCGATGCTGCGCTTGGATATTGATGCCGAGATAGCGGAATTGCTGTGCCAGTTGATTGCACAGATAGACCGAGCGGTGTTGGCCGCCCGTACAGCCGATGGCGATGGTCAAATAGCTGCGATTACTGGCCAGGAAAGCAGGAATCCACCGTGCCAGAAAGCCGTTGAGGTCCGCGAGCATGGCGGCGACCTCGATTTGCGATTCCATGAATTCGATCACCGGCCGGTCGTTGCCTGTGAGGGGGCGCAACTCGGGCACCCAATGGGGGTTGGGCAGGCAGCGGACATCGAATACGAAGTCCGCGTCTTCTGGTACCCCTTTTTTGAAAGCGAAGGATTGAAACAGGACCGCGGTTATTCCTGCGGAATCCGGCGCGATCTGCTTGGTGATCAAATCGCGCAGCTGGTGCAAAGTCATGTTCGAGGTGTCGATCCGACGGTCAGCGACCTCGATGATCGGATCGAGAATCCGGGCCTCCAGGCCAATCGCCTTTTTCAGATCGACGGTGTCGGAGCTCAAAGGATGGCGACGACGGGTTTCACTGAATCGCCGAATCAAGGTTCTGGGGCTGGCATCCAGAAAGATGACTTCGCATAACACGCCTTTGCCGCGCAGTTCGTCGAGAATGCGGGGAAAATGATCCAAATTCCCGGCGAGATTGCGCGCGTCGATGCCCACCGCGATTCGCGATGGCAGTTCCACCTCCAGGCTCTGGGGTTCAAAGAGGCCCGAGAGCATCCCCGCAGGAAGATTATCTATGCAGGTGAAACCCAGGTCCTCCATGACGTGCAACGCCGTGCTCTTTCCCGAGCCAGAGCGCCCGCTCACGACAACCAAGCGTTTATTGACTGTGGGTTGCGGCATGGTCAGGCGCCGGCGACCGCTCTCCGGTACAAGTCCTCGTCGCTGCCGCAGGCACGTAATTGCTCGCGGATCTGTGGGTCCTCGAGCAATTCGGCGATGGCTGCTAGTGTCTGCAGATGTTCGTCGTTTTGCTCATCCGGCACGACCAGCGCGAATACCAAGTCTACGGGAATGTTGTCTATGGCATCGAAGTCAACCGGCTGTTCCAGCTTGACGAGTACCCCGGTGATACGGTCGCAGCCGGGCAGTCGACAATGGGGAATCGCGATGCCCTGGCCGATACCCGTGCTGCCCAAGCGTTCGCGCTCCAGCAGTGCTTGGTACAGGGCATCGGCATCGATACAGGCTGTGCATTGTGCGAGAAACGAGGAAACGAATTCCAGCACACGCTTTTTGCTCACTGCGGCGGCGTTGCAGCAGGTGGTGGCTGGGGTCAACAGCTGCGCTACGTTCATATCGTTAACTAGTGCCCCCGCAACCGTTCCTTGCGTTTGATCAATTGGCGATCGAGTTTATCCGCCAGGGCGTCGATGGCCGCGTACAGATCCTCGTGTTCGCTGTTGGCGAAAAGTTCTACGCCGTCGGCATGGACCGTGGCCTCGGCCTTTTGGATGAGCTTTTCGACCGAAAGAATCACCGCGACCTGGGTGATCCGATCATTGTGCCGTTCCAGCCGAGCGAGCTTGTTTTTGACGTATTCACGAATTGGATCGGTCAGTTCCAGGTGGTGGCCGCTGATGGTTAATTGCATAGAGTGCTCCTATGAGCCGGGTTCAAAGGTTGCGCTTGAAGCGCTTGCGGTCGCCAGACGATGGGATGTTCAGGCTCTCCCGATACTTGGCGACCGTCCGTCGGGCGATCTGAATGCCCTGCTCCTGCAGCAGAGTAGTGATGCGACTGTCACTCAACGGGCGCTCCCGGCTCTCTTCGCCGATCATTTTCCTGATCATTGCGCGAATCGCGGTCGAAGAGCATTCCCCGCCGGAAGCAGTATTGACGTGACTGGAAAAAAAATACTTCAGTTCGAAGATGCCCCGTGGGGTGTCGATGTACTTCTGTGTCGTGACCCGAGAGATAGTCGACTCGTGCAGTTGCAGCTCGGCGGCGACGTCAGCTAGCACCATGGGTTTCATTGCCTCGGGGCCTTTTTCGAGAAATCCCTGCTGCATCTCGACAATACAGTGCGCTACCCGTAACAAGGTCTCGTTACGGCTCTCGAGACTGCGCAAAAACCAGCGGGCCTCCTGTAGGTTATCGCGCAGATAACGGTTTTCTGGGCTGTTGTCCGCCCGTTGCACTTGGCTCGCGTAATAGGGGTTGATGCAGAGTTTGGGGGTGAACTCTGTGTTCAGGGTTACCAGCCAGCGGCCTTGTTGCTTGCGTACGCTGACATCCGGGGTGACGTAGCCTTCGTCGGCGGTGGAGATACTGTCTCCCGGGCGGGGGGAGAGGCTCTGGATCAGGCGCACGCCGCTTCGGAGGCCTTCTTCGCTGACGCCGAGGCGGCGGGCGAGACCACAGTGATCGTCTTGGGCAATCGCCATGAGGTGGGAATCCACCAGCCGTTTGGCCAAGTCTAGATGCGGCGTATCTTCTTGCAGTTGGCCGAGTTGAATCAGCAGGCATTCGCGCAGGTCGGCGGCGGCGACGCCGGGAGGATCGAATTGTTGCACGCGGTGCAACACGGCGAGAATCTCCGCGCGCTCGAACGTTTGGCCGCCTTGGCCACTGCAGCTTTGCTGCAGTTCCTCCACACTCAGCGATAAGAATCCCTCGTCGTTGACCGCATCGATGACTGCGGTGGCGATGGCGCGGTCGTCATCGGACATCGGGGTGAGATTGAGTTGCCAGTAGAGGTGGTCGCGGAGTGATTCGGTGACCGTATGGAACCCCTCGAAGTCGGGCAGCTCCCGTTGCGGGGTCGAAGGGGTGCTGGGTTGATAGATATCGTCCCAGCGCGCATCGACTGGCAGCTCCTCGGGAATTTCCTGGTTCCAGGCTTCGGATTCGCCGTTGGCTGGACTCTCGGACTCGGAGGCCTCGGCGTCGTCGGCGCCAATTTCGTCTACCAATTCGAGCAGCGGGTTGGTGCACAGGACTTCCTGGATTTCTTGTTGCAGTTCCAGGGAAGACAGCTGCAATAGCTTGATGGCCTGCTGCAGCTGCGGCGTCATCGACAGCTGGTGACCAAGCTTGAGATGCAGGCTTTGCTTCATGCGCGGGTGCCGCCGACGCGGCCTACTGAACCCAGGCCAGTGTAGCGCTGCGCACGGAGGCGTTCAAACGTCGAGGCAATAAGCATGCCTAAGGCCTCGGAGTGTTGCTAAAGCGCAAAATGCTCGCCCAGGTATACGCGGCGAACGTTGGGATCGGAAAGAATCGCGGTCGGGTTGCCCTGGGCGATCGTCCTGCCGCAGTCGACGATGTAGGCCCGCTCGCAGATATCCAGTGTCTCGCGGACATTGTGGTCGGTGATCAGTACGCCGATGCCCTTGCTGCTGAGGTGGCGGATGATGTCCTTGATGTCGTTGACCGAAATCGGATCCACGCCGGCGAAGGGTTCGTCGAGCAAAATGAACTGGGGCTCCATCGCCAGTGCGCGGGCGATCTCTACGCGGCGGCGTTCGCCGCCGGAAAGGCTGACACCGAGATTGTTCCGCAGGTGGCTGATATGGAACTCAGTGAGCAGCTCCTCTGCGCGTTGGCGGCGCTGGCTACGGCTAAGGTCGCGCCGCGTTTCCAGCACGGCGAGGAGGTTGTTGGTGACACTCAGCTTGCGAAACACCGAGGCTTCTTGCGGCAAATAGCCGACACCTGCGCGGGCGCGCCCATGCATGGGGAGCCGGGTGATGTCCCGATCGTCGATGAGAATCCGGCCGTGATCTTGACGTACGAGCCCGACGACCATGTAGAAGCAGGTAGTCTTGCCAGCGCCGTTAGGCCCCAATAGCCCCACGACTTCACCGCTGGCCACGGACAGCGACACGTCGCTGACCACCACCCGCTGGCGGTAGGATTTCGCGAGGTGTTCCGCCCGCAGCTCCGGCATCAGGGTGCGTCCTGCTGCCGGATTTCGGGCGGGATTACCATGCGGATTCGGCGGTTGTTGTCGTCCCCGCGCGCTTGGATCTGTTCCTTGGCAATGTCGTAGGTGATGTGCTCGCCTTCAAGAACCGAGCCCTGCTGCTCGATGCGTGCGGCTCCGGTGAGCACGAGTAGCGCGTCTTCTGTATGGTAATCAATGGCCTGGGCGCTGGCGGTGACCGGTTTTTCGTCTGGCTGCGGTTGTTGCCGGTACCGGGCCGGTTGGCCTGTGCAGACGATGCGATCCACTTTGCCATCAGCGAAATGCACGGTGACCTTGTCGGCCTCGATGTGCAGGCTGCCCTGATCGATCACCACGGTTCCCAGGTAAGTCAGCGTTCCCGCGCTGTCGTCGCGACTGGCGCTGTCGGATTCGACTTCAATGGGCTGCTCGCGATCCGACGGCAGTGCGAGCACGGGGGCTGCGGACAGGAACAGCAGCAGGGCCGTGCAGAGAGTCGCGAGGGGATTACTGCGGGCGGTGGACACTGCGCACCTTGGACAAGAGTCGATAAACCTGCTGGTTGAGATCGGCTTCCAAGCCGATCGCTTCGGTGTTTGAGGTGGGGGAGCGCAAGGTGAGGGGCTGATCGGTTTGCAGCCGGCCGCTATCCGGGTAATACACCAATTTGGAGGTTCTCAGTTCGTTCTTGCCCTGGGGCCCGTTTCGCCAGACCACGACTTGGTCGCGGAGCTCGACGCGGCGCTCGGCATTGTGGAGCACGCCGGTATCGGCCTTCAAGTGCCAGGGCTCGCCGGTGCTCGGGTCGGACATGGCCAAAAGCCGGGGCGTCGTCAACACCGCCGCTTTGCGCGGGTCAAAATAAGCGCTCTCCGCGGTGGTCAGACGATATGCGAGACGGCCGTTTTCGTCGAACTTCCGGGTCAGGGTATCGTTCATGTAGCTGTCGGCTGTGGGCAATTCCGGCGCCCCCGGTCGGTCGCGATTGGCGATCAGCCCGGGGATCTGCTCCCAAAACAGTAGGAAAGCGAGCAGCGCCCCGGTGGCTACTATCCCCAGCAATAAGTTTTTCATGATGCGGAGACCAGCAGATCTTCTCGTCCCTGGGCGCGCAGAATGAATTCGGCGGCCTCCCGGGCGGCCCCGGCGCCGCCTGGGAGGGAGGCACGCCAGTCTGCCCGTGCCGCCACCGCAGTGGCGGCATCTGCCACTGTCATCCCGAGGCCGACCGCCAGCATGGCCGGCAGGTCGGGAAGATCATCACCCATGTAGGCGATGGCCTCCATATCCTGGGTCCACTGGGGAAAGTTGTGTGCCACCAGGCTGCGTAGCGCTTCGAGTTTATCTTCGCGGCCTTGAATGAGATGCGCGATGCCCAGTTCCGTGGCGCGGCGGACTACGCTCGGCGAACGGCGCCCGGTGATGATGGCAACCTGGATGCCGGCGCGCTGCAGCATTTTGATGCCCAACCCGTCGCGGACGTGGAAACTTTTGTATTCACCGCCATCATCTCGATAATGCAGGCGGCCGTCGGTGAGCACCCCGTCGACATCAAAGACGACCAGTCGAATGGCCTTGGCCGCCGCCGTTGCGCTGCTCACACTACGCCCGCCCGCAACAGATCGTGCATGTGGAGCACGCCGGCCGGGTGATGGTTGTCGGTGACGACCAGGGCGGTGATCCGATGGCTTTCCATGACGGCGAGTGCTTCAGCCGCCAGCATTTCGCTAGGTACGGTTTTGCAGTTGCGAGTCATGACTTCGCCGACCCGAGCGGTGTTGATGTCGATCTGGTGGTCGAGGGCGCGGCGTAGATCGCCGTCGGTAAACACGCCCAGCAGTTCGCCGTCGGCACCGACAACCGTGGTGAGTCCGAAGCCCTTTTCGGTCATCTCCAGCAGTGCCTGGCGCAGGGGGCGATCCTCGGTGATCCGCGGGACTTCGCCACCAGCGTGCATGACGTCGCTCACCTTCAGCAGCAGTCTTCGGCCGAGCTTTCCACCTGGATGCGAAAATGCGAAGTCCTCGGCGCTGAAGCCACGTTTTTCGAGCAATGCCACGGCCAGCGCGTCACCCATGACCAGCGTGACGGTGGTGCTTGTCGTGGGGGCGAGGCCCAGGGGGCAGGCCTCCTGGGGTACGCTGATGTCGAGGTGGACGTCAGCGCTTTTCGCCAACAGGGACTGCGGTGCCCCGGTCATGGCGATCAAGGGGATGCCGAGGCGCTTGAGCAAAGGAATCAGGGTGGTGATTTCGCTGGTTTCTCCCGAGTTGGAGATGGCGATCACCAGATCGTCGCGGGTAATCATGCCGAAATCGCCGTGGCTGGCCTCGCCCGGGTGGACGAAGAAGGCGGGCGTCCCGGTGCTCGCGAGGGTCGCTGCGATCTTGTTACCGATATGACCGGACTTGCCCATGCCGGTAACTATGGCGCGCCCGCGGCTGCGCAACACCAGTTCGCAGGCTGTGACGAAGTTGGCGTCGATCCGCTCTGCCAGCTGACGCACCGCAGTGGCTTCGAGTTCGATGGTGCGCCGGGCCGATACGATGGGATCGATGTCCCGCATGACGGGAGAGGATTACGTGTTGCAAACGGGCTGCAAGTATAGCCCCACGAGCCCCAGGGGCGATACCCGGGCCGTGGAATGGCGACGTGGTCAGGGTGAAGGTGCTATAGTGCCGGGCCCGAAATTTCGGCCCGGCGGTCGCGATTTGGGCCCCCGGCGCCCTCCGATCCCGCGCTCCCCGTGGAGTACAGGCTTATGGACATCGAAGGCATCAAAGCGCGTTTGTGTGATGCGCTTGAAGGCTGTGAGGTGCAGGTCAGTGGAGAGGGAAACCACCTCGGCGTGGTGGCGGTCGGCGACGTGTTTGCCGGCCTGCGGCCCGTGCAGCGTCAGCAGCGGGTGTACGCGGCCCTGCGGGAACTGATCGCCTCTGGAGAAGTGCACGCGGTGCAAATTCGAGCTTACACCCCGGAGGAGTGGCGGTCGCGTTGAGCGGCCCTGCAGCTCCACGGCTTTTGCCAACGGTCGAGTACTGCGAGTACTGAATGGACAAATTGCTGATTTCCGGCGGCACCCCCCTGAGTGGGCAGATCCGTATCTCCGGGGCCAAGAACGCCGCACTGCCCATCTTGGCCAGTACCCTGCTGGCAGATGGTCCCGTGACCGTGGCCAACATCCCTCACCTGCATGACATCACCACGATGATCGAGCTGCTCGGCTGTATGGGCGCGTCGGTGGTGTTGAAGGAACGCATGACCGTAGAGGTGGATGCCGGTACGTTGCACACGCGCGCCGCGCCCTATGAGCTGGTCAAGACGATGCGTGCCTCGATCTTGGTGCTCGGGCCGTTGCTGGCGCGCTACGGCGAGGCCCGAGTCTCCTTTCCCGGCGGCTGCGCGATTGGCAGTCGCCCGGTCGATTTGCATCTGCGGGGGATGGAGGCGCTGGGCGCCGAAGTGGAGATCAGCGGTGGATATATCCAAGCCCGGGCCCGAGGTCGGCTGCGGGGTGCGCATATCCTGATGGACATGGTGACGGTCGGCGGCACCGAAAATCTGATGATGGCCGCTTGTCTGGCCGAGGGGCGCACCGTGATCGAGAACGCCGCGCGTGAGCCCGAGGTGGTAGACCTCGCCAACTGTATCAATGCGCTGGGCGGCCAGGTGAGTGGTGCTGGGTCGGACACATTGGTCATCGACGGTGTGGAACGGCTGACTGGCGGACAGTACTCCATCATGCCCGACCGTATCGAGACCGGCACCTATCTCGCTGCCGCGGCGGCCACCGGTGGCCGTGTGCTGCTCAAGCATACCGACCCCCATATTCTGGAGGCGGTGCTGTTCAAGCTCGAAGAGACCGGTGCGCAGATCGATGTCGGCCCGGATTGGATCTCGCTGGACATGCGCGGTCGCCGACCGCGCTCAGTTAACCTGCGCACCGCCCCCTACCCTGCGTTTCCTACCGACATGCAGGCGCAGATCACTGCGGTGAATGTCGTCGCCGAGGGTGTTGGTACGGTTACCGAAACCATCTTCGAAAATCGGCTCATCCAAACCCACGAACTCAATCGGATGGGTGCCAATATCGTGCTCCAGGGCAACACTGCCATTATTACCGGGGTGCCTCGGCTACAGGGCGCGCCGGTAATGGCGTCGGATCTGCGCGCATCGGCCAGCTTGGTCATCGCGGGTTTGGTTGCCGAGGGCGAAACCGTGGTCGAGGGGATCTACCACATTGATCGCGGTTACGAATGTATCGAGGAAAAACTGCAACAGCTCGGCGCGCGCATCCGCCGGGTGCCGGGCTAGAGTTGGGGACGGGTAGATGGACCCGCGACAGACGCTGACACTGGCGGTCACTAAGGGGCGGATTCTGGCGGAGGCTTTGCCGCTCCTCGCTGGATTTGGCATTCGTCCGGTCGAAGATATCGCCAGCAGTCGTAAGTTGGTGTTCGAGACCAATGAACCCGGCGTGCGGTTGCTCGTATTGCGTGGTTCGGATGTGCCCACCTATGTGCAGTTCGGTGCTGCCGATTTGGGGATTGCCGGTAAAGATATGCTCCTCGAGCACGGCGGGGGGGAGTGCTATTACGAGCCCGTGGACCTGGGGATTGCGCGTTGTCGGCTGATGACCGCGGGTCCGCTTGGGGCTGAGCCTCGCGCCGGTCGATTGCGCGTCGCTACCAAATACGTGAATGTGGCGCGTCGCTACTATGCCGCCCAGGGGCGCCAGGTGGATATCGTAAAGCTCTACGGCGGTATGGAGCTTGCGCCAGTAATGGGGCTTGCGGATGAGATTGTCGATATCGTCGATACCGGTTCGACCTTGACCGCCAATCATCTGGAGGCGCGGGAGTTGATCGCCCATGTCAGCTCGCGGTTGATTGTTAACAAGGGAGCGCTGAAGACCAAGTACGGCCGTATTCAGCCGCTGATCGACGAACTTGGCCGCGCTGTGGAGTGCAAGCGGTGAATGCGTCGCTGCCGGCGTTGCTGGACACGCGTGAGTCGGACTTCGAGGCTCGGCTCGATGCGCTCCTGGACTGGGATGCGGTTGCCGATCCTGGGTTGGAGCAGCGGGTCGCCGAGATACTCGCCGCGGTGCGTCGACGCGGAGATGCAGCTTTGGTGGACTATACGAACCGCTTCGATGGCCGCGCAGTGGGCAGTCCGTCGGAGCTCGAGCTGCCGCCCGCTGCATTGACCGCGGCGCTGTCGGGGTTGGCCGCTTCCGAGCGCGGCGCGCTTGCCGCCGCCGCCGAGCGCATCCGCGATTACCATCGCCACCAGCGCCAGGAATCCTGGGAGTACCGGGATGAATATGGAAATCTCCTCGGGCAGCGTGTCACGCCGCTGGGGCGGGTGGGTATCTATGTGCCTGGCGGTAAGGCGAGTTATCCGTCGTCGGTGCTGATGAATGCCATCCCGGCTCAGGTCGCGGGGGTCGATGAAATTCTCATGGCAGTCCCGGCGCCAGGGGGCGAACTGCACCCCATGGTGTTGGCGGCGGCAGCGCTGGCTGGCGTGCAGCGGGTGTTTACCTTGGGCGGCGCGCAGGCGGTTGCCGCCTTCGCCTTTGGTACCGAGACGGTCCCTGCCGTGGACAAGATCGTAGGGCCCGGTAATGCCTATGTGGCCGCTGCGAAGCGACAGGTATTCGGTCGCGTCGGCTTGGATATGGTGGCGGGGCCGTCAGAGGTGCTGGTGATCTGTGACGGTAGTGCCGATCCTGACTGGATCGCGATGGACCTGTTTTCGCAAGCCGAGCATGATGTGCTGGCGCAGGCCATTCTGGTGACCCCGGATGCGGATTTTCGCGACCGGGTGGCCGCTAGCATGGCGCGGTTGTTGCCCACCATGGAGCGGCGCGAGGTGATCGCCGCAGCGCTGGTTGGGCGTGGCGCGCTGATTCTGGTCCGGGATCTCGATGAAGCCGTGGCGCTTGCCAACCGGATTGCGCCCGAGCACTTGGAGTTGGCGGTAGTCGACCCCGAGCGTTGGCAGGCCGGAATCCGAAACGCCGGCGCTGTGTTTCTCGGTTGTCATACGCCCGAGGCGATTGGCGATTATTGCGCTGGCCCTAGTCATGTCTTGCCTACCTCTGCAACGGCGCGTTTCTCTTCGCCGTTGGGAGTCTATGACTTCGTGAAGCGTACCTCCGTGATTGGATGCTCGATCGACGGTGCGGCGCGGCTGGCAGAGATCGCCACGGTATTGGCACGCAGCGAGTCATTGACCGCCCACGCGCGCTCGGCGGCGTATCGGGGAGAGTGCGATGACGGCCCATAGTTATTGGAGCCCGATGGTTCGCGACTTGGCGCCTTATGTGCCAGGGGAGCAACCCCAGGGCGCCGAGATCGTCAAGCTCAACACCAATGAAAATCCCTATCCGCCCTCACCGCGGGTGTTGGCCGCCGTTTGTGCCGCCGCCGATGAGCGCTTGCGGTTATACCCGCCGCCCGAGGCGGATGATCTCAAGGCCGCGATCGCGGTCTATCATGGGCTGCAAATCGAGCAGGTGTTTGTCGGCAATGGTTCCGATGAGGTGCTGGCTCACGCCTTTGCGGCGCTGCTCAATCACGGGCGGCCGCTACTGTTTCCCGACGTTACCTATAGTTTTTACCCGGTATATTGTCGGCTGTACGGCATCCCCTGGCGGGAAGTGCCCCTGACCCCGGAGTACAGGATCGACGTCACCGATTACCGCGGTGAAATTGGTGGCATTGTCATCGCCAATCCCAACGCGCCGACCGGATGTGCGTTGCCGCTTGGGGATATCGAGGCGCTGTTGCAGGCGCATCCTGAGGCGGTCGTGTTGGTCGATGAGGCCTATGTGGATTTTGGCGCTGATTCAGCCGCCGGTTTGGTTGCCCGCTATCCGAATCTACTGGTCGTTCAGACCCTGTCGAAATCGCGGTCGTTGGCCGGGCTCCGGGTCGGGTTTGCACTGGGTGATCCCGGTTTGATCGAGGCCCTGGATCGGGTCAAGAACAGTTTCAATTCCTATCCGTTGGACCGTCTGGCTATCGCCGGTGCGATGGCGTCCTTTGCGGACGAAGAGTACTTCCAGAAGCAGCGTGGCCGCATTATCGCCAGCCGGGACGCTTTGGTCTCCCGTTTGCGCGCGCTCGACTTCGAGGTGCTGCCCTCGGCGGCCAATTTCGTGTTGGCGCGACACCCGCGGCATGAAGGCCGCGATCTATTCCAGGCATTGCGTGCCGCAGGGCTATTGGTGCGGCATTTTGAGCGGCCGCGCATTGCCCAATTCCTGCGCATCACCGTCGGTGCCGAGGCGCAGAATGCGCGCCTACTCGAAGTTCTTGAGACGCTGGTTACTTGATCGTCGGGCGGATACCGACCGTGGTCGTGATGGACAGTGGATCCGTACCGCGCAACACCCGCAGGCGTACCTGATTCCCCGGCTCGAGCTCGGCGATTAAATTGGTGCTGTACGCACCATCCAGCACGGGTTCCCCGTTGATATGGGTGATCACGTCGCCGGTGCGTACGCCGCCGGCAGCGGCGGGACTCTCTGGCTGAACTTCGATCACTACGAGAGCGCTTGGTGGAGAGAGTCCGAGCGCACGGGCCGCATCCGGCGCCACTTGCTGGACCTGTACCCCTAGCCAGCCCCGAACCACACGACCGTGACGGACGATATCCTCTAGGACCTTGATGGCCGTTTTGACCGGAATGGCAAAACTGATCCCTTGGGAGGCCCCGCTCTCGAGCATGGCCGTACTGATTCCAATGAGATTGCCATAGGCGTCGGTCAGCGCGCCTCCCGAGTTGCCGCGGTTGATGGCGGCGTCGGTTTGCAGGAAATTTTCATAAGTGTTCAAACCCAGGCCGCGGCCGATGGCACTGATGATCCCTTGGGAGACGGACTGGCCCAAACCAAAGGGGTTGCCGATTGCCAGCACCACGTCTCCGACGCGGGCCTGTGATGAATTGCCCACAGGGATGGCGAGGAGGTCTTCGAGTTCTATCCAGAGTACCGCCAGGTCGGTTTCAGGGTCGGTCCCCACGACTTGCGCCTGGGCCTCGCGACCGTCGGATAGGAGTATCAGAATCTCGTCTGCGTCGGCAATCACATGTTCGTTGGTGAGGATGTAGCCATCGCCGCTGACAATGACCCCCGAGCCCAGCGAACTCGCCATACGCTGCTGCTGTGGGCCTGCGCTCTGGTCAAAAAAGCGCCGGTAGAACGGCTCGTCGAGCAAGGGATGACGGCGCTCGTTCAAGAGCTTGCGGGTGTAGATGTTGACCACCGAGGGGGCCGCCCGTCGCACCGCAGCCGCATAGGAGACTCGCTCCTCGGCAAAGGGGGGCAGACTTTGTTGGGGCCCGCTCAGGGATGCCAGCCCGGCTTCGGCCGGTGAAGGCGGCAGTCGCCACAATACCGCGGCGGCGATGACGAGCCCCAGGGCAATCGGCCAGGCCAAAAACCGCAATAGGGCCATGCTAGCTCGTTTTCCTGCTCGGGGAGGGCGCGTTATTATGTCACGCCATTCCTGTGCCGCGGTGATCCTCGGGTCGCGCGGCGGTCGACAGTCCAGCTAGCCGGAGTAGCCCATGACCGCATTGGTAAAACCCCACGGCGCCGACGCGCTTAAACCCCTGCTGCTCGAAGGCGAGGCGCTCGACGCCGCGCGCGCGCGCGCGGCCGACCTGCCGCGAGTCCGGATGAGCTCGCGCGAGGTCGGTGATCTGATCATGCTCGGTATCGGCGGCTTCACGCCGCTGCAGGGGTTTATGGGCAGCGCGGACTGGCGCAGTGTGTGCGATGACATGCGGCTGGCTGATGGCCTGTTTTGGCCCATTCCCATCACGCTATCTACTGATCCCGATACCGCAGGAGCCCTCACGATTGGCGAAGAGGTCGCTTTGGTCGATGGAGAGAGCGGCGAGGTAATGGGCATCATGCAGCTTGCGGAGCGGTATCGCATCGACAAAGAGCACGAATGTCGTGAAGTGTTCCGAACCACGGATGCCGCGCACCCCGGCGTGCAGATGGTGCTGGCCCAAGGTGAGGTCAATTTGGCCGGTCCGATACAGGTTTTGTCGCAGGGCAATTTCCCCGCGGCCTATCCAGAAATCTATATGACCCCGGCACAGACGCGGGCGCTGTTCGAGCGCAACGGCTGGTCTACCGTGGCGGCATTCCAAACCCGCAACCCGATGCACCGATCACATGAGTATTTGGCCAAGATCGCCATCGAGATCTGTGACGGCGTGCTGGTGCATTCATTGCTGGGTAAGCTCAAGCCGGGGGATATCCCGGCCGAGGTGCGTCAGGAAGCGATTGCGGTGCTGTTGAAAAACTACTTCCGCCCCAATACCGTGGTCCAGTCTGGGTATCCTCTCGATATGCGCTATGCCGGTCCGCGCGAAGCCTTGCTGCACGCGTTGTTCCGGCAGAACTATGGTTGCTCGCATTTGATCGTTGGGCGCGATCATGCCGGTGTGGGCGATTACTATGGTCCCTTTGATGCGCACCATATCTTCGATGAGATTCCAGCCGATGCTCTGCTGACCAAGCCACTCAAAATTGACTGGACCTTCTGGTGCCATCGTTGCGGCACCATGGCTTCGGAGCGGACCTGCCCCCACGAGGCGGGAGATCGGGTGCTGGTTTCGGGCACCAAGTTGCGCAAGGCCCTGTCGGAGAATGGCGAGGTGGATCCCAACTTCTCGCGTGCTGAAGTGTTGGCGGTACTTCGCGACTATTACGCCGGGCTCGATGCTGGCTCCGTGGCGCCGGTGGAGCTCAAGGGGCATTCGGCCCGCTGATTTGCGGGCCCCGCTGGCGACTCAGCCGACCTTGTACGTCGGGTCATCGTCTTCCCCGACCAGCTGGAGCTGGGAGCCGCGGTTCGCGACGTCGTCTTTGGATCCGTTAGATTCGCCGCTGGACGGCGTGCGGTTGGGGGCGTAGTCGCGAGGTGGCTGGAGGTTGGGGCCTGCGCCGCGTCCGGCGCAGGCGCCTTGGGCGATACGGTTGCCGATCTCTTCCCCGGCGAGCGTGCTCGCGCCGGCAGCGAGATGATCGCGCAGCTGGTCGAGGGATCGATCCAGTTCTGCGGTGAGCAGTGCGGTGCGTTCAAAATGTTCGACGACCTGGCGCTCATAGAGCTGCAGGCGTTGGTCGCGCGTACGCAGTTGGTCGGACAGTCGCAGGTGTGGGCCGGCGCGACGGGCGAGAATGCGGCCCAGGGCCGTGCCGAGTATCAAGCCGATCAGCAGTGCGCCTAGGGTTGTGAGTATGCCGATTTCCGTCATCAGGGACTCCGGCCCTATCGAGCCAGTGGGGAAGTCGTGGATTCTAGCGCCGATGGCAATACGCGTCGATTGCTGTGCGCGGTAGCTGGTTGCCAGCATGCCTATCGAACCTGGAGAGATTGGGATGGCAGAGCGAGAATTGATTGAACGGGTCGTAGGCCCGGCCGGAGCCCTGGAGGTGAGCTGGCGTCCTCCGGCTGAGGCGGGCGGGAACCGGGTGGTGGTCATTGCGCATCCCCACCCGCTCCATGGCGGCAGCATGGAAAACAAAGTGGTTACCACCCTCGCGCGGATGTATAGCCGTTTGGGGGTTTCGGCAGTGCGGTTTAACTTTCGAGGGGTAGGGGCCAGTGATGGTGTTCACGATGAAGGCCGCGGCGAAGTGGAGGATCTGCTGGCCATCGCGCGCTGGGTCGAGGACAAACAGCCGGGCGCGGACCTCTGGCTAGCCGGTTATTCGTTTGGCTCTGCGGTTGCTGCAGCCGCGGCCGAGCGCCTATCCGCCTCCCTCCTGGTACTGGTGGCGCCCCCGGTGGATCGTTATCCCTATGCTCCCCAGGGGGATTTTCCGTGCCCCACGGTGATGGTGCTCGGCGGCGCTGACACGTTGGTCGATGTCGAGGCGACGGCTGCCTGGGCGGCGGCGCGGCGGTCGGTGGAGGCGGTGATCCGGCTGCCGGCCGCCAGCCACTTCTTCCATGGCCAGTTGCGGCTGTTGGAGGATGAGCTCGCCCCGATCGTGGCCGCCGCCCTGGATTGAGCTGTTTGGGGCTTTCGTGACGGGTCCGGTCCCGCTACAGTTGCGCGCGCCTTAACTGCGCTCGGATCGCCATGACGCCAATGCAACGCTATCGACAGGATCTCCGACGCCCGGGGTTTATGGCCGATGCCGCGCAGGAGCTTGCGGTGACCAAGCTGCAGGCACTGCATGACCGGCTGCTCGCCGGCACTGAGCGCCCCGGCCTGTTTGCACGACTCGTGCGCAACCGCCGTCCAGAGCCGGTGGCCGGGTTGTACTTTTGGGGTGGTGTTGGGCGTGGCAAGACCTACCTGATGGACAGCTTTTTCGAAAGCCTGCCATTTCAACGTAAATTGCGCATGCATTTTCACCGCTTTATGTTGCGGGTCCACCGCGAGCTCGGTCGCCACAAAGGCCAGCGCAATCCGTTGCGATTGGTGGCTGAGGGCATTGCGGATGAGGCGCGCGTGCTGTGCTTCGACGAATTTTTCGTGTCGGATATCGGGGATGCGATGATTCTTGCCGGGCTGTTGGAGACCCTGTTCGATCGGGGGGTTACCCTGGTGGCGACGTCCAATATCGAGCCCGACAGGCTCTATGAGAATGGCCTTCAACGGCAACGTTTCTTGCCCGCGATCGAGTTGGTCAAGCGCCACTGTGAGGTCGTCAACGTCGACGGCGGGGTGGACTATCGGTTGCGCAGCCTGACCAGTGCCCCCCTGTATTATTCGCCCTTGGGTGAGATTGCGGACCTGCGGATGATGGAAGTATTCCGCAGTTTGGCGCCGTCGGTCGATGAAATCCGCAAGGGGGTGACGCTGGAAGTGGAGGGTCGGGAACTCCGGGCGCGCTATGTTGCTGAAGATGTCGCCTGGTTTGATTTTGCGACCCTTTGTGCGGGCCCGCGGAGCCAGAACGACTATATTGAGCTGGCGCGCGAGTTCCATGCGGTGTTGCTTGATGAGGTGCCGGTGCTCGATGGTGCGCGCGACGATCAGGCGCGCCGGTTTATCAACCTGGTGGATGAATTCTACGATCGCAATGTAAAGCTGGCGTTGGCGGCGGCGGCGCCGCTCGATGAGCTCTATCAGGGCGCTAGGCTGGGATTCGAGTTTGAACGTACCCGCAGCCGGTTGCAGGAGATGCAGTCGCGTGAATACCTGGGCCGACCGCACCGCCCCTGAGCACAGTGGACGGGCCGGACGTGCCAGCCGCAAAAGGCGGTGCGCGGTGCTTGAAACCATTGGCTGCTGTCGATAGAATTCGCGCTCTTTTTTCCCGGCCGGCAGGAAACATGAAGACCTTCAGTGCCAAACCCGAGACGGTAGTCCATGACTGGACGCTGGTCGATGCGGCTGATCAGACGCTCGGCCGCCTCGCCAGTCAGATTGCCCATCGCCTGCGTGGCAAGCACAAGCCCGAGTTTACCCCGCATGTCGACACGGGTGACTATGTGGTGGTGATCAATGCCGAGCGCGTGCGCGTGACCGGTCGCAAGGCAAAGCAAAAGCATTATCATCATCACACCGGGTACCCGGGTGGAATCAAGAGCGTGAGCTTTGAAAAGCTCATAGAGCGGACCCCCGAGCGAGCCTTGGCGCTAGCGGTTAAGGGCATGCTGCCGCGTGGGCCTTTGGGGCGGGCGATGTATCGCAAGCTGAAGATCTACGCTGGAGACTCTCATCCTCACGCCGCGCAGCAACCGCGCGCGCTGAGTCTGTAAATTAAGGAAGGACGGATACATGCCATCTACCTATTACGGAACCGGGCGGCGCAAAACCGCGAGCGCGCGGGTATTCGTGGCGCCGGGCTCTGGGGATATCCAGGTCAATGATCGGCCGCTGGATGATTATTTCGGGCGGGAGGTCGCGCGCATGATCGTGCGTCAGCCGCTCCAGGTGGCGGAAGTGGAAGATCGCTTCACGATCCGTATCACCGTTAAGGGTGGCGGCAGCTTCGGTCAGGCCGGGGCGATTCGCCACGGCTTGGCCCGTGCCCTGGTCGATTACGACGAGGGGCTGCGCCCGGCGCTGCGCAAGGCAGGCTTTCTGACCCGAGACGCTCGCGAAGTCGAGCGGAAAAAGGTCGGGTTGCACAAAGCACGCAAGCGGCCGCAGTACTCCAAGCGCTGAGAACAGGCAGAAGTTCTTCGATACCCGGCTTTGGCCGGGTATTTTTTTGTTTTGAATCAGGTGGTTGAAAGGTTTCCCTGGCCTTTTGTCTTGTCAATTGGGGGGGCAGCCAGTACCATGTCACGCCATTTCGTGTCGCGCCCATTACGCCGGTCACAGCGCAGCGGCGGTGTGTCGACCTGTCTATTGATCGCTCGCATTGAGGAGTTCTTTGATGAGCAACGAGGGAGTCGATAAGACCCGTCGCCGCTTCCTGACCGGAGCGACCTGTGTGGTCGGTGCCGCCGGGGTGGTCGGTGCCGCTGTCCCCTTCGTGGGTTCCTGGCAACCCAGTGCCAAGGCCAAAGCGGCCGGCGCGCCAGTCCGGGTGGATATCAGCAAGATTGAGCCCGGCCAAAGGATTACCGAGGAGTGGCGTGGGAAGCCGGTCTATATCGTGCGCCGCCCGCCAGAAGTGGTGGCTCGGCTGCAGGAAGATACCGAACGGCTGCGGGATCCCAATTCCCAGGAATCCAAGCAGCCGGGATATGTGGACCCAGCTACTCGTGCGGTGCGCCCCGAGTATTTCATCGTACTCGGGCTGTGTACGCATCTGGGTTGCGCGCCCATGTACCGGCCGGAGGTGGGCGCAGCCGACCTCGGCGGCGATGCTTGGTTGGGCGGTTTCTTTTGTCCCTGCCATGGCTCCAAGTTCGATCTGGCCGGGCGTGTGTACAAAGGTGTGCCGGCACCAACCAATCTGGAAGTCCCACCCTATAGTTTCGAGGGTGAGAATGTGGTGATCATCGGTGTCGACGAGGAGACCGCGGCATGAGTTGGCTGGTGGGACTTTGGCGGTGGATCGATGCCCGGCTCCCCGTGCAGCGGGCCTGGGATACCCACATGGGCAAGTATTACGCCCCCAAGAACTTTAATTTCTGGTATTTCTTCGGTGTGTTGTCGTTGTTGGTGCTGGTCAACCAGCTGGTCACCGGCATCTGGCTCACCATGAGTTACGAGCCCACCGGCGAGGGTGCCTTTGCATCCGTCGAGTACATCATGCGCGATGTCGACTACGGCTGGATACTGCGCTATTTGCATTCGACCGGCGCCTCTGCGTTTTTTGTGGTGGTCTATTTGCACATGTTCCGTGGCCTCTTGTATGGCTCCTATCGGGCGCCACGAGAGCTCGTGTGGCTGTTTGGCATGGCGATCTACCTGGCGTTGATGGCAGAAGCGTTTCTGGGTTATGTGTTGCCCTGGGGGCAGATGTCGTATTGGGGCGCACAGGTCATCATTTCGTTGTTCGGTGCCATTCCCTATTTCGGCGAAGCCATTGTTGAGTGGGTGCGCGGCGATTATCTGATTTCGGGGATTACGCTCAACCGGTTCTTCGCGCTCCATGTCGTCGCCTTGCCCATCGTGCTGTTGGCGTTGGTAGTACTCCACATCCTGGCCCTGCACGAGGTGGGTTCCAACAACCCGGACGGCGTAGAAATCAAAAAGCACAAGGACGCCAATGGCGTGCCCTTGGATGGCATCCCTTTCCACCCCTATTACACGGTCCACGACCTCGTGCCAGTGGTGGTGTTCCTGTTCGTGTTCTGTTTCATCGTCTTCTTTATGCCCGAGATGGGTGGCTATTTCATTGAGAAGGCGAACTTCGAGCACTCCGACCCTTTGAAAACGCCGGCTCATATCGCGCCCGTTTGGTACTTCACGCCTTTCTATTCCATGTTGCGTGCGGTTCCCGATAAGTTCCTGGGCTTTCTGGTTATGGCGGCCGCCATTGCGATCTTGTTCGTCCTGCCTTGGCTCGATCGTAGCCCGGTCAAATCGATCCGCTACAAGGGGCGCATTAGCCGGATG
>JBFHML010000027.1:0-30820 GCA_041594335.1 Porticoccaceae bacterium | reverse complement strand
GGGGGGGCCGGCAGGATCGGCCTTGCGCTGCAGGAAGGCAGTGAGATGAGGGGGCTCTGGGGAGTTGGCGAAGCCTTCCGATGTTCACTGTGGCGAATCCTGTGTTGGTTATTGCTACGCGCCGCCGGTCGCGTGGACCAGGGGCTGGCGAGAAAGTTCCGGCCGGGCCCGATCGCATCCCTAGGGGCGGCGGCGAGGTTTTTCAATTGTTGTAGGTGAGTTTATAGCCGCGGTTGTGCCGGGAGCCGATAGCCGTTGACGTTTCGGCGCCGAGATTGGGTTGGCCCGCAAATTGCGACTTCCGACTGACACGTGGTTAGAGGAGCAGTTTCATGGCCCACAGTCCCCTGGCCGGAGCGGCCCCGCATTGGCTGCTTGAACGTCGGCGCTCGGTGGCGCCGAGTTCTGAGGTAGTATCAGGGGAGCGGCGGCCGCCGGTTTTGCCGCCATCGAGAGCGGATGCTATGGCTTTAGATTGGAAACAGTACGATAACGGTGTTTTTTTTGATGAACTGATCAGTAGTCCCGGCAACGCTCGGGCTCCCGCCCGCCGGTTAGTGTCCTGTCTCGCTTCGCTCACGGACGCTGAGATCGAGTCGCGGCGGCGCATGGCAGAGGCCACCATCCGCCAGATGGGTGTGACCTTCACCGTCTATTCGGAGGAAGGCAACATCGATCGCGCTTGGCCCTTCGATATTATCCCGCGCACTATCGCGGCGCGTCAGTGGCGTGAAGTCGAGGCTGGGCTGAAGCAGCGCCTGCGCGCGCTGAATTGCTTTATCGACGACGTCTACCATGACCAGCGCATTATTACCGACGGCATTTTTCCGGCCGAGGTGTTAGAGAAATCAAAAAACTTCCGCCTCGAATGCCGTGGTGTGTCGCCGCCTTTCGGGGTCTGGGCCAACATTTGCGGGACCGATCTGGTGCGCGACGAACGTGGTCGGTTTTTCGTTCTCGAAGACAACCTGCGGGTGCCTTCGGGCGTTGCCTACATGCTCGAGAACCGTGCCATAACCAAGCGAGTGCTGCCGGAACTGTTCGAGAACGAGGTTATTCTGCCGGTCAACGACTACCCGGCACGGCTCCTTGATACCTTGGTGGCGCTGTCGCCGCGCAAGGTCCGTGATCCGGGTATCGTGGTGCTGACCCCGGGGATCTACAACTCGGCCTACTTCGAACACGCCTATCTCGCCCAGCAGATGGGTGTTGAGCTGGTCGAGGGGCGCGATCTGGTGGTGGATGACGACAAAGTGTACATGCGCACCATCGCCGGCCTCGAACGAGTGGATGTGATCTACCGGCGCATCGATGATCTGTTTCTGGACCCGGAGGCATTCAACCGGGATTCCGTCCTCGGCGTGGCCGGGCTGATGCGCGCTTGGCGCGCCGGGCAGGTGGCCATCGCCAATGCGCCGGGAGCCGGGGTTGCCGATGACAAGGTGGTGTACGCCTATGTCCCGCAGATGATCGAGTATTACCTGGATGAAAAGCCGCTGCTGGCCAATGTGCCCACCTGGCTGTGCGCGGATTCCGAACAGCGTGAGTATGTACTTGCCCATCTCGATGAACTGGTGGTCAAGCCGGCCAACGAATCTGGGGGCTACGGCATGCTGGTCGGGCCCCACGCCTCCAAGCGAGAGCGCGCCGAATTTGCCGAGCGGATCCAGGCCGATCCGCGCAATTATATTGCCCAACCCACCTTGAAACTTTCAGTGGCGCCGGCGTTGGTCGACGGCGGCCGATTGGAGCCGCGTCATCTCGATTTGCGCCCCTTCGTGCTACAGGCGGAGGAGTTGTACGTGACCACCGGAGGATTGACGCGGGTGGCGATGCGCAAAGGTAGTCTGGTCGTCAATTCCTCTCAAGGAGGGGGCAGTAAGGACACTTGGATCGTGGATACGGAGGCGCGCTGATGTTGTCCTCGGTCGCAGAGCGGATCTACTGGGCGGCCCGTTATCTGGAGCGGGCTGAGAATACCGCGCGCTTGATCCGGGTCTATGACAGCTTGCTACTGGACTTGCCGCGTGGGCTGAACATCAGTTGGTACAACCTCATCGAGCTGAACAGTGCCACGGAAAGTTTTGCTGAGCGCTATCGGGTGCAGGACGAGCGCAATGTAGTGAAGTTTTTGCTCGCCGATGAAGATAACCCCATTTCTCTGCAAATGTCGCTGAAAATGGTCCGGGAAAACCTCCGCACCACCCGGGACGTGTTCTCGCCCGAAGTCTGGGAACTCATCAACGAGCTTTTTTACTTTGGCCGGGACGAGATCGCCCAGGGCCTGGGTCGCAAGATGCGATACGAATTTTGCGAAGGTGTGATCCGGGGTTGCGAATTGGTCAATGGCCAGATTGCGGCGACCACGAGTCGCGACGCCGCCTGGCAGTTTCTGGAGCTCGGCCGCTACCTGGAGCGTTCCGACATGACCACACGGATTCTGGATGCGGGTGCGGTGACTTTACTCGAGTCCGAGGCATTGCAGGGCCAGGTCAACCTGGGCCAGATCGTCTGGGGGCACGTGTTGGGCTCGCTCAGCGCCGAGCTTGCCTTCCGCCGCGCAACACGCATGCGCGTAGGGGGACCTGCCGTGGCCGATTTCCTGCTCAACGAGCCGCATTTTCCCCGTACCATCCATTTTTGCCGGCAGCGAGTGGCAGAGGCGATCCGCCAATTACCGCAGAGCAAAGCGATGCTCTCCCGGCTAGAACAACTTGCCGCAGTCTACTACCGCATCCAGTCGATTGATGATCTGGGCCAATCCTTTCGCGATTATCTGAACGAAATTCAGATTCGCATCGCCACCTTGCACCGACATATTGCCGATACCTGGTTTGCCGTGAGCTGAGGGCCGGTTACGCCGATGACCATTCGCGTGAAGCTGTTGCACACCACGGACTATCGATTCGATCGATTGGTTCGCCTCGCGCCCCATGTCTTGCGTCTACGGCCGGCGGTCCATTGTCGAACACCGATACGGGGTTATGCCTTGCGTGTGCAGCCTAGCGGTCATTACCTCAATTGGCAGCAGGATCCCTTTGGCAATTATTTGGCGCGCTTGGTGTTCCCCGAACGCAGTGACCACCTGCGGATCGAGGTCGAGGTGATCGCCGAGATGACGGTGATCGACCCTTTCGACTTTTTTCTCGAGCCGGCAGCGGAGCGTTTTCCCTTCGCGTACAGCGATGGCGACCGCCGCGAATTGGCGCCCTACCTCGAACGCGAGCCCGCTGGTCTTCGGTTGAGCGCCTGGTTGGCGGGTGTGCCGCAGACTTCCATGCGGACCATTGATTTTTTGGTCGAGATCAACCGCCGCTTGCAAAGCGATATTTCTTATACCGTGCGTATGGAGCCTGGGGTTCAGCACTGTGAAGAGACCTTGGCGCGGGCGCGTGGATCCTGTCGTGACAGTGGCTGGCTGCTGGTGCAGATCTGCCGTCACTTGGGACTCGCAGCGCGGTTCGTGTCGGGCTACCTGGTACAGTTGAAGCCGGATGTGGCGGCGCTGGATGGTCCGGTCGGGCCAGACGCGGATTTCACCGACCTGCATGCCTGGTGCGAAGTGTATTTGCCCGGTGCCGGCTGGGTAGGGCTGGATCCCACCTCGGGGTTGTTCGCCGGTGAAGGCCATATCCCGCTGGCCTGTACGGCTGGGCCTTCATCCGCCGCGCCGATCGAGGGCTTCACCGACCCCTGTGAGGTGCAGTTCGCACACCGTAACGAGGTCTTTCGGGTCCGCGAGGATCCCCGTGTCACCAAACCCTATAACGACACTCAGTGGGCGTTGATCGACGCCTTGGGCGAAGCGACTGATGTGCGGCTGCGGGCGGCGGACGTGCGCCTCACCATGGGAGGGGAGCCCACCTTTGTCTCGATCGACGACATGGAGTCGGCGCAATGGAATACCACGGCGCTCGGCGCCGACAAGCTGCGTTTGGCAAAAGATTTGCTGCTGCGTCTGCGCGAGCGCTTTGCGCCCGGTGGTCTATTGTTCTATGGGCAGGGTAAATGGTATCCCGGTGAGGAGCTGCCGCGTTGGGCACTGGGTTGCTTCTGGCGTCGAGACGGTGTGGCGCTGTGGCGCGATCCGCGCTGGTTGGCGCGGGTTGATCGTCCCCACGGCCACGATGTTTCGGCGGCGCAGCGCTTTGCAGCGTTGCTCTGCCAGGGGCTGGGAGTCGGGTCGCATCGACTGATCAGCGCGCACGAGGATGCGTTGCATTACTTGTGGCAAGAGCAGGAGCTCCCGGTGGATGCGGATCCGCGCAACGCCGATCTGTCCGATGACCTTGAGCGTCGACGTCTCGCCCGACTGTTGCAGCAAGGGCTGGGCGAACCCGCGGGTTTGGTTCTGCCGCTCGGCTGGGATCCCAAGGGCAACTGCTGGCGTAGTTCGCCCTGGCCGTTGCGGCGCGGTGAACTGGTTTTGATTCCTGGTGATTCTCCCATGGGTTATCGGCTGCCACTGCATTCGCTGCCGGAGAAGATTCGGGAGCACGAGCGTTATGAACCGGAGAGAGATCCCTTTGCTCCCAACGGCTCGCTGGATACCGACTACCACCAGTATGCCCAGGCGCGGTTGGAGGCCGCTGCGGACGTGCGACAGAGAATGGCACGCCCGGCCGATCCGGATGTCGGGGCCGAGGTAGCGGTGTTGCGTACTGCGCTTTGCATTGAGCCGCGCAACAGTACACTGCATTTGTTTCTGCCTCCGCTCCAACATCTGGAGCACTATGTGATGTTGATCAGCGCCATTGAGGCGACGGCAGCCGCGTTGGAGATGCCGGTGGTGATCGAAGGTTACGAGCCTCCTCAAGACCGCCGTTTGCTGCGTCTCCTGGTGACGCCAGATCCTGGCGTCATCGAGGTCAACATTCACCCGGCGCACAACTGGCGCGAGCTGCGCGACAATACCCTCGCACTCTACGAAGAGGCACGCCAGGCGCGCCTCGGCACGGAGAAATTCCAGGTCGATGGCCGACATACCGGCACCGGCGGTGGCAACCATGTGACACTGGGCGGCGCCACCCCCGCCGACAGTCCTTTGCTGCGCCGTCCTGATCTGTTGCGTAGCCTGATTACCTACTGGCAGCATCATCCGGCGTTGTCCTACGTCTTTTCGGGCATGTTCATTGGCCCCACCAGCCAATCGCCCCGGGTAGACGAGGGGCGTGCGGAAACCCTGTATGAATTGGAGATTGCCTTTCAACAGATGCCGGTTGGGGAGGTCAACCAGCCTTGGCTGGTAGATCGTCTGCTGAGGAACCTCCTTACGGACATCACCGGCAACACCCACAGGGCCGAATTCTGCATCGACAAACTGTATGCTCCGGGCAGCGCCAGTGGTCGCCAGGGGCTGCTTGAGTTCCGCGGGTTTGAAATGCCGCCGCACGCGCGCATGGCATTGGTGCAGGCGTTGCTCTTGCGTTGTTTGGTGCTGCGGCTATGGGAGTCCCCGTATCGCAAACCCTTGGTCAATTGGGGTACGGCGCTCCACGATCGCTTTTTGCTGCCTCATTATGCGTGGCAGGATTTGCGGCAGGTGATCGCCGACCTCAATGCGCACAACCTACCCTTCGCGTTGGAGTGGCTCGCCCCCTTCGAAGAGTTTCGTTATCCCCACTACGGTGATGTCCAGATCGGCGAGATTCGTATCGAGCTGCGTTGGGCGATCGAGCCTTGGCATGTGCTCGGTGAAGAAGTGTCGAGCTTTGGCACCGCGCGCTACGTGGACTCGTCGGTGGAACGATTGCAAGTCAAGGTGGAAGGGCTCACGGAGAGTCGCTACGTGCTGGCTTGCAATGGGCGTCACGTTCCCTTGCGCGGTACTGGGCGGCACGGCGAGTATGTGGCCGGGGTTCGTTATCGGGCTTGGCAGCCACCCTCGGCGTTGCATCCCACGATCGGCGTTCAGGCCCCACTGGTATTCGACTTGATCGACACCTGGAACGGCATGGCGATAGGTGGTTGCAGTTACCATGTGGTGCATCCGGGCGGACGCAGTTACGACGATTTTCCCGTTAACGCCAACACCGCCGAAGCGCGCAGAGTCAGCCGCTTCCAGGCCTTTGGGCATACCCCGGGGGTGATCTCGGCCCCGGCACCGTCGCCGGCGTTGCGCCGCTTTGTGCCCCATGGACAGCTACCGCGACCCATGGCGCCGCCTGTGGTCGAGCCCAGCGATGAATACCCACACACTTTGGATCTGCGACGTGCGCACTGAGCGAACGCGTCCGCTGCGTGTTCGTGTCGGTGCGGGTGCCCAGGCCGCGCAACTGTGCCAGAATCCGCGCCTGCCTTCCTTCCCGGCGACTGCGCCACCGCGATGACCGATCAGTACCCCAATCTGCGGCCCTTTCAGCCTCAGCCGGGCCAGTGGCCTCAGGGCAGTCCCCAAGGTGCAACGGCTCCCGAAGTGCTGGGTTATGCACCGGTTGCGGGTCGTCGTGACGAGATCCACGACGCTAATGGCCAAGTTGCGCCGCACTGGCGCTATGTATTGGATGCGCTGCAGGCGCTGGGCCCTGCGGCTTTGGCCGAGCGGGCGCTGAAAGCGCGTCGCATGCTCCGTGACGATGGTGCCACCTACAACGTGTCCAGTGAGCCCCTGGCGAGCCGTACCTGGGAGCTGGATCTGGTCCCCCAGCTTTTGGAGAGCGAGGAGTGGGGTCGAATCGAGGCCGGATTAGTTGAACGCGCAGAGCTCCTCGATCTGGTGCTCAAGGATGTCTATGGGCCGCGTGAGTTGATTCGTCACGGCATCTTGCCCCCGGAGCTGGTGTTCGCCCATCCCGGTTTCCTGCGGCAGTGTCAGGGACTCGAGCTTCCGGGCGAGCATCAATTGATTTTGTACGCCGCCGATATGGTGCGTGATGCCGAAGGTTCCCTACACGTGATTGGTGATCGCGCCCAGGCACCGAGCGGTGCGGGGTATGCCCTGGAAAACCGCACCGTGATGTCGCGGGTTTTGCCCAGCCTGTTTCGCGACAGCCATGTACACCGGCTATCGGGTTTCTTTCACCAACTCCGTCAGAAACTGATGGCGTTGGGCAGCGGGGATGGCATTCCTCAGGTGGTGGTGTTGACGCCAGGCTCGTATAGCGAAACCTATTTTGAGCATGCTTTTCTCGCCAACTATCTGGGCTACCCGCTAGTGCAAGGCGGGGATCTGACCGTGCGCGGCGGCCGGGTCTGGATGCGGTCCCTGGAAGGCCTGCGCCGGGTCGATGTGATTCTGCGCCGGGTGGACGATTTCTTCTGCGATCCGGTGGAATTGCGCGGCGACTCTCAACTGGGTGTGCCGGGGCTACTGGAAGTGGCGCGGGCAGGGCGGGTGGCCATCGTGAATCCACTGGGTGCGGGGTTTATCGAGAACCCGGCTTTGTTCCGCTATCTGCCGGCGATCGGACGCTTTTTCCTGGGCCGCGAGCCACGTATCCGGACAGTGGAAACCTATTGGTGCGGGGATCCCGAAGATCGCCAGCGGGTAATCGAAGAATTGCCGCATCTGGTGATCAAACCGACGTTTCGCCGCTTCGGCCAGCACAGTATATTCGGCCGAGAACTCACCGAGGAGCAGCTCGCCCAGTGGCGGCGGCGGATTGCCGAGGCGCCACTCGACTATGTGGGCCAACGTTACCTGGCCGCATCCCATGCGCCGGTGTTGGAGGCGGGCGCCCTGCAGCCCAGGCCCATGGTGTTGCGTAGCTTTGCGGTGGCGAATCCCACGTCCTACACCTTTATGCCAGGCGGCCTGACCCGCGTTGGTCATACCGCCGAGACACGGGCAGTGACCAATCTGACCGGCTCGGCCAGCAAGGATACTTGGGTACTCGCTTCGGAGCCGGAAAAGCAGCTCAGCTTGCGTCGTGATCGGTCGGCGGCCGGTATTGCCGCAGAACCTGGCGTGATGCCGAGCAGGGTGGTGGAGAACCTGTTCTGGATGGGGCGTTACGCCGAGCGCGGAGAAGCGGCGCTGCGCCTGCTGCGCACCTTGTTTCTGCAGCTCAATGGGGTAGAGCCGCTATCGCCCGGCGCGCGTCGCCTGTTGTTGCGCGCGGTCACCGAGGTCACCCATACCCGGCCGGGATTCTGGAGTGAAGACGCCGCGTTCGCGCATCCGGAGGCGGAGCTCAAGGCGGTGGTATTGGATAGTTCGCGCCCCGGCACGGTGATGGCCAGCCTCTACGCCATGTTGCAGGCCGGTGAGGAGGTCAAGGAGCTGTTGTCGGCCGATACGCAGCGCGTGCTCAATGATCTGCGCGACGAATTGTCGGCGCTGGACGCCCAGCTCAGTGGCGACCAATTGGTGGCCCCAGAGGAGGCATTGGATCCGCTGGTGACGACTCTCTTGGCGTTATCGGGATTACGCCATGAGAGTATGTTCCGGGGCATGAATTGGCGCTTCTGGGAGCTGGGGCGTGGTATCGAGAAATCGTTGCAGCTGATCGGGCTGCTCCAAGCTACTTTCGTGCAACCGCTCCCCGAGGGCGATGTGCCGGTGGTGGCGGAATCGGTATTGCTGACCTGCGAAACCCTGATTACCTATCGTCGACGGTACCGGGCGGAGCCCGATATCGGCCATGGGATCGAGCTGATGGTGTTGGATGAAAGCAACCCCCGGGCATTGATCTACCAGGTCGAGCGCTTGAATCGGCATATTGCGGTACTGCCCGCCGTGGAGCGACAGCAGGGGCTATCGCGCGCTGGTCGCCTGGCACTGGAAGCGCTCACCGCGTTGCGTCTCGCCCGTATCGAGGAGCTGGCAATGCGCGATCGCGACGGTGGCCTCGGTCTTGCGCCGTTGTTGTCCCGGGTGGATGGATTGCTGTGTTCGCTGGCCAACGTACTTGCCGAGTGCTATTTCGACCACCGCGTCGAGCAGCGTCAGCTCGTGCAAGGCGATTGGGGGTATGGCTGATGCGTTACCGCGTGGAGCATCGGACCCTCTACCGCTATGAGCAGCCGGTCTCCCAGTGCCACAACCGCGCTCACTTGTTGCCGCGCGATACCGCCCAGCAACGCTGCTTGGGAAGCGCGATTCAGGTGTCGCCGGCGCCGGTAGTCGCCGCGGAGCGACGCGATTACTTTGGCAATCGCGTCTACCTGTTTTCCGTGGAGAGGCCCCATGAGGAATTGGAAGTCCGCGTGGTGAGCCAGGTGGAAGTCCGGCGTGAGGGGTGGGCGGGCATCGAGCCCGAGCTTGATTTCGGTATCACCTGTGCCGAAGCTCGCGCGCGATTAGGGCGAGAGGAGGGAGAAGAACACCTGCTCGCGCGAGAATTTGTGCTCGATTCGCCAATGGTGCGGGTCGGTAGCGCGCTGCGCGACTATGCGGCGATCTCTCTTGAGGACAGCCGGCCGCTGCTCTCCGGCGTGCGAGAGCTGACAGCCCGGATTTTTCGCGAATTCGCCTATGATCCGGGGTTCACCACCATTGCGACACCGCTGGATGAAGTGCTCGAGAATCGCCGCGGCGTCTGTCAGGACTTTGCGCATTTGGCTATCGGTTGCTTGCGCGCATCGGGTTTTCCGGCGCGTTACGTTAGCGGTTATGTCGAGACCGTGCTGGATCCTGGGCAGCCACGGATGATTGGCGCGGATGCCTCGCATGCGTGGTTCGCGGTGTATGTGCCTGGAGAAGGGTGGGTGGATTTTGACCCGACCAATGACAACATGCCGGGATCGCAGCACATCACCACCGCCTGGGGGCGTGATTACGCTGATGTCACGCCGCTCCGTGGCGTTATTTTTGATGGCGGCGGGAATCAGGAAATGACCGTCGCTGTGGATGTGGAGCGAATCACCGGCTAAAAGCCGGTGTGTTGTGGGGATTTCGCCGTAGTTGCGCGTTGACCGGCACGGCTTGGGTGTTTAAGGTACGCGCCCCATGCGCGGCAACCACTTACGCCCCCGGTGTTCGGGCCTTCGCCCCTGTCGCTGTTCGGCGAGTCGGTAGCCCGATCTCAGCCCCTGCCTGGAGACCCATCGCCGATGTCTGCCTACCTGTTGATGGTCGTGGTATTCGTGATCGGATATGTCTGTATCGCCATCGAACATCCGATCAAGATCGACAAGGCCGCATCGGCGATTTTGACGGCGGTCATCTGTTGGACCCTGCTGGTAATCGGGGCGGATCAGATTTTCGAAGGCGCCGGAGACAAGGTCCACGGAATTCCCACCGAGCTGCGCCATCACCTGGGAGAAATCGCCGAAATCCTGTTCTTCCTGTTAGGTGCCATGACCATCGTAGAGTTGGTCGACGCCCACGAAGGTTTCAAGGTCATTACGGACCGTATCGCGACCAACAACCGCCTATATCTACTGTGGATGCTGAGCTTTATCACGTTCTTTATGTCGGCCGCGTTGGACAATCTCACCACCACTATCGTCATGGTCTCTCTCTTGCGTAAGTTGGTGCAGCATCGAGAGGAGCGTTGGTTCTATGCCGGGATGGTGGTGATTTCGGCTAATGCCGGGGGAGCTTGGTCGCCGATTGGCGATGTCACCACCACCATGTTGTGGATAGGCAATCAGATCACTACGGTCAGTATCATTCAACAGTTGTTCTTGCCAAGCCTGGTATGCCTTCTGGTGCCGCTGTTGCTGGTCACGCCGCGGCTGAAGGGTGAATTCGAAAGGCCGCTACCGAGTGCCACCTTCGAGGAAGCGAGCGATCCCACCACGCCCTTCGAGCGCAAGCTGGTGTTTTTCATGGGCGTCAGTGCGTTGGTTTTCGTGCCCGTATTCAAGACATTGACTCACCTGCCGCCCTATATGGGCATGCTGTTCGGGCTCTCGGTACTTTGGGTGACCACGGAGCTCTTGCACCGGGACAAAAATCAGGAAGATAAGCACCCCCTTTCGGTAGTGGGGGTGCTGCGTCGCATCGATACCACGAGCATGCTCTTTTTCCTGGGGATTTTGCTGGCCGTTTCCAGCCTGGCGACGGCCGGTCATTTGACGCAGGTTGCCACCTATCTGCGCGAGAGCCTCGGCAACATTTATGCGATCAACATTGCCATTGGCTTGCTGTCGTCAGTAGTCGACAACGTACCGCTGGTCGCGGGCGCAATGAAGATGTATCCGCTCCTCACGCCGGAGGCGCTGGCGGGTGCCGCGGGTGATGTTGAGTGGCTGCAGTATTTTGTCCAGGACGGCAAGTTCTGGGAGTTGCTGGCCTATTGTGCCGGTACCGGGGGCAGCTGTCTGATCATCGGCTCCGCTGCCGGGGTGGCCGCCATGGGCATGGAGCGCATTGATTTCTTCTGGTACCTCAAGCGCATTAGTCTGTTGGCGCTTGCGGGCTATCTATCCGGCGCGTTGGTTTTCATCGGTATAGGGATGCTCTGATCCCAGCAGAGCGGTTCTTTGCCGACCGCGCTGCGCGACTGATGCTGTGGGGCCCTCCCGCAGTTCTCCGCCGTGGGGGGGAGAACGCAGGCCGGTTTCTGCGTTACTCTAGCTCCAACCCCGGCTCGCGCCACCCCTCCGGCGGGTGGTCGCGACCGCGGAGAAAAGCATAATCACAGCTGGAGTTAGTCATGAAGCTTTCGCAACCCCGAATTCTTCCCCTGGCCGAGAGTGAATGGACCGCAGAGCAGCGCGAGGTATTGGCGCCGATCAAGGCGTCGCAACCGTTCTACAACGTGTTGGGCACACTCTCACGACATTGGGACGCGGCGCAGAAATTCACGACCTGGGCCTATCACATCATGGGAGAGACCAATCGCCTGCCACCGCGCGACCGGGAGATTCTGATCTTGCGCGTTGGTTGGTTGTGTCAGGCCGAATACGAGTGGGGCCAACACGTCATCTTTGGGCGCGAGGCCGGACTCACCGACGCCGAGATCGCGCGGATCAAGAATGGGCCAGAGGCAGAGGGCTGGTCGCCCCTCGACGCCGCCTTGTTGCGCGCCGCCGATGAGCTGTACCACGATTCCTGTGTCGGTGACGCCACCTGGGCGGCGCTGGCGGAACATTACGACACCTTGCAGTTGATGGACGTAGTGTTCACCGTGGGCCAATACCATCTGGTCTCCATGGCCCTCAACTCGTTTGGCGTGCAGCTTGATCCTGGGGTCCAAGGGTTCTGACACACCTCACTCCGGCAGCGGCTCGGCCACTAATACGCCCTCTGCGGTGAGGTCGGCCAGCCGCTGTGAACTCAATCCCAACAGGCCGCCCAGTACCTCTTCGTTATGCTCGCCCAAGTAGGGTGCCTGTAGATCGAGGTCGTTGGCGAAGGCGGAGAAACGCAACGGCGTGCCGGGAATGTCGAAGCTGCCCGCGCCGCGGTCGTGGATGGTGCGGACCGTCCCACGTTGCCGCAGATGCGGGTGATTCATTGCCTGGCGAATGGACAGAATGGGTGCCACAGGTACGTGATGCCGCGCCAACAGCCGGATGGTTTCCTCGTCGCTTTCCTGTGCTTGCAACCAATCCTCGATCAGTTGTCGCAGCTCTTCGTGGTTGGCGACCCGGGCGGGGTCGTCCGCGAACCTCGAATCGGTAACCAGTTCTGGTCGGCCCATGGCGGCACAGAAATCTTTCCAGCGGCCGAGGATCGCGATCAGAATGAGGTAGCCGTCCTTGCTCTTATAGACCCCGAGAGGTGCCACGGCTTGATGGTAACGGCCGGGTAAATAGGGATCGATGGCCCCGCCACTGGCACTGATCGCCCCGACATTCATCTCATGACTGTGGAAGTAACAGTCGAGTAGCGAAATATCCAGATATTGCCCGCCGCCGCCGGTGGTCGCTCGGTGATAGAGGGCTGCATTGATGGCGGCCAGGGCATGGGCGCCGGTCGTGGTGTCGCCCAGGGCGGCAATCGGAATATAGGGGCCGCTTGCGCGGTCTCCGATCATTCCGGTGATGCCGGCGTAAGCTTGGCCGATGAAATCGTAGCCCGGCAGTCCAGAGAGCGGACCCTCCTGACCAAAGGTCGAGATCGAGCACATGATGCAGTCGGGGTTCAGCGCATGGACTTTGGTCCAGGGCAATCCCAACCGGGCGATCGCGCCGGGGGCAAAGTTCTCGATCACCACGTCGACATGCTGTACCAGCTCGTAGATCAATTGCTGTCCAGCATCGCTTTTGATATCCAAGCAGACGCTCTTCTTGCCGCGATTTTGTTGGATGAAGTAGACGCTGCGGTCATTTACCTTGAAGCCGACATTGCGGATCTGTTCGCCGAGTGGCGCGAGCTCCAGTTTGATGACCTCGGCGCCCATTTCAGCCATCATCCGCGAGCAGGCAGGTCCCGCGACGTGCTGCGAAAAATCAAGCACGCGCACGCCGTCGAGTACATGTCGTTTAGCCATGATCCTCCCCCGGCTTGGTGACGGATGGGGTGAAGCGGCTCAGGTGTACTGCTGCCTGATGCAATGTTGCCATGCCAACCAGCGCTCCGGATTATGGGGAAATTTGGGGTGGTCGTAGGCGGCGATGTGAAAGGTCTTACCGTCCAGCTGTCCCGTTTGATAACCAATGAACTGCATTTGTTCGGCGTAGGCCGACTTGTGTTCGGCGGGTACCGTTTTGGCCCGCTCCGCCGACCACAGTTCAGCACTGCGCAGCGTGTCGATGATCCGCTGTGCCCCGGCGTCGCCGAGGGAGTCGTCGACGCACAGGTAGAGGCTGGCGTTGGTCATGTCCGCGCCATCGAAATAGAGCTCGAACCGGTTGATGAGATCGGTGCCGGACAGCGCCACGGGGGTTCTCCTCTGTGAAAGATGGATAGAGATACCTCGAATTCCAGCACAGGGGAGGCGGAGCGGCAACCAGTGGTGCTTCTTGAAAGTAGCGTGAAGCTGCGCTGCAGAGGATGTGCCAGAGCGAGAGGGAGCGACGACATGGCAAATCTCCACCGTTCTGGTTACGGGAGGATCAGGCGTTGGCTGCACTGGTCGCTGTCTGCGCTGATGATTGCGCAGCCGCTTTCGGGGTGGCTGCTGGTGCAGGCGGAGGGCCATCAGCTGTCGCTGTTCGGTTCCCTGGAGCTCCCGGTCCTGGTGACGGAAAGTGAAACCCTTGAGGAAACCCTCGAAGGCGTGCATGGCACCGTCTGGGTGCTGTTGGTGCTGTTGGTGCTGTTGGTGCTGTTGGTGCTGTTGGTGCTGGCCGTGCTGGGCCACGCGGCCGCCGCCCTCAAGTATCACCTGGTCGATCGCGACGCCACCCTGATCCGGATGCTCCGCGGTTAAGCAGTCATTCCTCGGGGTCGATCTCGCCGTCGGCGGCGTCTTCGTCGAGGAGGTCCGCTTCCGTCGCCGCATCGAGGTCGTCGGTTTCAATGGGTTCGTCGGTCGAGGCTTCGATACCGATGTGATAGGCGGCAAAGCCAGGCATCACCACCTGGTTGACCGCCATGCCGATCAGTCTCCCTCCGATACTGGCCTCGACCGGCGTGCGCGCGTTGGTGATGGGGTCCACCACCGCGCCCAACTCCTGACCTTTGGAGACATAGGCGCCCAGGCGGACGTCGTTGAGGAGAATGCCGCCGATTGGTACCCGAATCCAGAGCGATTCATAGTAGACCGGCTCCGGCGAACCCAATGGGAAGAGGCGAGGGTACATCCGTTGATGCTGCAATAAGCGGTTGATCGCGCGCACGCCAGCGGCGACGGGTTTGGCTTGCAGACGTTGTGATTCGCCCACTTCCAGGGTCGCCGATACGATGCCACGGTTCTGTGCAGCCCGGCGGAGCATACCGTGGGCGCCTGGGCTGTGCAGCACGACGATGTGGCCGAATCCCTGGGTGAACGCTACGGCGTCGTCGCGGCGCATGTCGGCGCGAACTTGTGGCAGATTGGCGCGACGCAGAGACCCGGTGTGGATGTCCACCAGAAAGTCGCACTGATGTAACACCTGAGTCAGTAAGGAATGCGCCATTCGGGAAGCGAGGCTCCCGCGGGGGTTGCCGGGGAAGTGGCGGTTTAAGTCGCGTCGATCGGAAAGGTAGCGGGAACCGCGGCGAAAGCCGTCCAGATTGACGATGGGCACTCCGACGATACGACCATTGAGGCGGTCTGGTTCGATGTCGTACATGACCCGGCGGACGATCTCGATACCGTTTAGCTCGTCGCCGTGGACCGCCGCCGTGAGGCAGAGCGTAGGCCCAGCCCCCGCGCCGTTGATGACCAAAACCGGAGTGGGAGAGGCGAGACCGCTGATGCCGCCATCTGGGGTCCAGGACAGCCGCGTGGCCGTGCCTGGGGAGACTTCGCGGCCAAGTAGCGCGAAATGTTGCGCTTCGGCCGGGGGTAACGGCGGCCCCATCACTTCGTCTTCGCTGGGAGATGCTGGCGCCTCGGTGACTTCTTTGAGGTCGACGTTTGGTGCGAGAGGTCGCGGCACGGCCGCGCCCGTGTCTGGCGGGTCATCGGCCGGGTCCTCGGTCGCGAGCGCGGGGACACCCAGCGTTAGGCCCAGCCACAGGATCGCCAGCCACCGCAGCGGTTGTGCGAAGCCGTGTGTGTTGGTCTGGGTATTCACCGCGAGTCAGGACCCTTGCGCCGGTGCCTTCTGCGGTTCGTGCAAGGTCTGCGCCAGGGCCATGCGCTCTTCGATGGAGGTGGGTAGCTGACGAACTTGCTCGATCTTCCGTAGGTTGAGCAGCAGGCCCCGTTGATTGGCAACCTGGACGGTTAGGCCGGGCCGAGCGTTGAGCTCCAGCATCAGCGGGCCCAAGTCCCGATCCATGACGATGTCGGCGCCGAGATAGCCTAATCCCACGGTATCCGCGCACTGCATGGCCAATCGTAGGATGCGCTCCCAGTGGGGGATTCGGATATCCGCGGTGGATGCGCCAGTATCCGGGTGCAGGGCGCCGATCTGTCCGCGGCAGACGCCTCCCCGGCTCGTGCCCGTCGCTAGGTCGATGCCGATGCCCATCGCGCCCTGATGGAGATTGGCCTTGCCATCGGAGGCCCGGGTCGGTAGTCGTACCATGGCGGCCGCGGGCACGCCACGGAAGACGATGACCCGGATGTCCGGGACGCCCTGGAAACTGATGTGTTCGAAGAGGGGGTCGAAGCGTACTCGGTACTCGATAATGGCCTGATCGGGGAGGCCGCCGAGGCTGTACATCCCGCTCAGGATGTTGGAGATGTGGTGCTGCATGGCGTCCAGTGTGATCAGGTCACCGCTGGGCTTGCGGAAGCTGTTGCCGAAGCGCCCGCTGACGACCAGGATGCCGTTACCGCCACTGCCGTGCGCTGGCTTGATCACGAAATCTTCGTGCTCACCCAGTAAGCCAACTAAGTCTTTGCCCTCGTGTTGTTCGCGGACCACCGCGTAGAGGGCCGGTACAGCGATACCGTGGTCGATGGCCAGTTGTTTGGTCAGCAGCTTGTTGTCGACCAATGGATAGAGGTGGCGGGGGTTGTAGCGCATGATGTAGTCAGCATTGCGCTGATTCATGCCCAGCACGCCCATTCGCCGCAATCGACGCGGTGAGGCAAGCAGGCTCATGTCTCGTCACTCCCGCGAAAGTTGCGGAAGCGCCGCAGCTCGGAGAGCCGGTAGCCGGTGTAGCGGCCCATGAGCAGGCTCAGTCCAAGGATGAGCAGCAACAGTTCCGGGAACACGAACATCAGATGTATCAGATCTGGCTGATTCATCACTAAATAGCTGAGCGAAGCGATCAACAGACTGCCGAGTCCGTGGAGGATGGCCTCGCGGGCGCCATTTTCCTCCCAGGTGATCGACATTCGTTCGATGGTCATGGCCAGGATCACCATGGGGAACAGTGCGACAGACAGGGTGCGTTCTACCCCCAACTTGTTGGTGATCAGACTGATAAGCAGCATAAGGCCGACGACGATGATCAGAATCGCGGTCAGCCTGGGGACCAGCAGTAGCATCAGTCGCTCAAGGTAAAAGCGGAGCATCAGGCCGAGAGACACGATCAGCGTGAACAGCGCGATACCCCAGAGTAATTGGGTTTCTCGGAAAGCGAGAGCAATCAGTACCGGCATAAAGGTACCGAACGTACTGATTCCGACGAACGTGCGCATCAACACCACGATCAGGGCGCCGAGCGGCACCATTAACAGCACCCGGTAGACATTCTGGCTATCCACCGGCAGTGCGAGCGGCGAAAAGTCGGCAAACAGGGAATCGAGGCGCTGGGCGCTGTCACGCGCAACTTCAATCAATTTGCGGTCACTACGCGTCACAGACAATTTGACCTCGGTGCCGCTGCCGCCGTTGACGCTGTAGAGGGGATCGTCGCCTACCCGCCACGGTAACATGTAGCTGGGGATCCCGGACTCTCCGGTTTCGGGGTCGAACGCCAGCCAGGACTCGCCGTTGTGCACCTGCAGCAACGGTACCAGACGCGCGTCGCTGGCGGCCTCTTTCAGCGGCAGGGCCCAGAGGATGCGCGCCGGGATACGTACGCCTTTGAGAATTTCGATGACCTGTCGAGTCCACTGTGCCGGGGAGCTGGCGGCCTCCCGCAACAGGGCCACGTTCGGTTCCTCGCGGCGCGCATTCAGTTGGCGTAATAGCTCTCGGGTGTAGGTGAAGACGTCCGCCGATTCCTGACGGACATCGTTGATGATCACGCGAATGGCGGTGGCGTAAGGCTCTTCATAGTCCGGTGGCGATGGAAAGCGTGGATGATCGCGCCACGCCGCGGGTTGCTCGCTGCGAGTGACCGAAATCCGGTAATAGAGTGTTTCGCTGCCTTGTGCGCGGCGCTTTACCCATTCCACCTTGCGCCGATCGCCGTCTTCCTCGATAGCCATGCCGTAGCGACTGGCGATGAAATGCTCGTCGAGCTTCAGGAACCCGGGAAGCGCTGAGGGGACCGCCAGATCGACGATCGCCGGCCCGCCATCGGCCTGAAAGCCGATGCGCGCTTGAATCGACCAGACCTCGGTTTCCTGATCGGGTCGAACAGGCATGCCGAGAATAACCGCTTTGTAGGCAGAAATCGCCAAACCGGTCAGGATCAGCAGGACCGCCCAGACGGCGACGGCTGGATTTCTCACGAGCGTGCTTCCGTAGGCAGGGCCGTATCGCAGGCGGGCGTGGTTAAGAAGGTCTCACCCGGGTCAATGACTGCGACGCCGGCGAGAAAGCGGCGTCCCAGCAGTACCGGGTAGTTGAACTCCGAACGGTCCACCAGAGAGAACTGGGTGCTATGCCGGCGCCCGACAAAACAAAACTCCAGTTCGACGACTGCCCGCCGGTCGTGGTTGCCATCGTGTTCCTTGATGCGTACGTACCGAGCAACCGGTCGCTCCATTGCCACGGTGTCGAGGTGGTCTTTTTTATCCCGCAGGACCAACTCAAATTTCACCCAGGGCTCTCCCTTGCGCTCAAAGGACTTGATGTTCCGGGCGTGGATGGAGGAGGTCTTGGCACCCGAGTCGAGCTTCGCCGTGACCGCGTGCTCGGTTGCGGCGGAGAAATAGACCTTTTCGAGCCAGCCGGCGATGACCTTTGCCGTATCCGCCTGAGCACTAGGGCCCTGCAGCAGTGCTAACACTCCAAAAACGTGGGCGAACCAGCGCATCGCGACCATTTATATCCCCCCGGAGGCCTTGTGGACAGGCGGCTGTGCTGCCCCTGGCGCTTGACCGCGAGGCGCCGTCGGTGTCGCTCAGCCGTGGCGCGCATGGTGCATAAATTCGTGGGTGTGCGCCAGTATTGCGCAGGGATTTTGCCGCATCCGTGCGGCATGTTCTCCGGAGGAAACCGGTCTCCCGGCGACTCAGTGTTGGCAGCCGGGGCCATGTACGTGGCCCTGTTGTAGTTCTTCTTCGGTCGCCTCCCGGACCGCGTCCACGGTGACTTCGAAGTGTAGGGTTTTACCGGCGAGAGGGTGGTTACCGTCCAACGTGACCGAATCCCCCTCGATTTCCGTGACCACTACAGAAATCTGTCCTTCCGGCGTCGTGCCGGAAAATCGCATCCCGACTTCGACTTCTTGATCCTCGCGGAACATATCTCGTGGTACCTGCTGGACCATTTCCTCCACCCGTTCGCCGTAGGCCTCCGCTGGTGGTACCACCGCGACAAACTGGTCGCCAGGGGTGCGGCCGGTCAACTGTCGCTCCAGCCCGGGGATGATATTGCCGGTGCCGTGGATATATTGGAGCGGTTCGCCGGGCGGGCTGGCATCGAGCACTACGCCACGATCGTCGGAAAGTTTGTAATGGATGGCGACTACAGATTGCTCGGCGATCATCATGATGGCTTCCAGCGATGGGTTCCTCGCCATTGTGGGCGAATCCCCCGGGGGATTAAACCCGCAACCCCACGCCAGAGGTTTAGAAGCGGGTGCGGTAGGGTGCGAAGCCGTCGGCAAATGCAAATAAGGTGATCTCGCCGGATTCGTCCAATGGGACAGTCAGTGTGAAGGCGCCGGTGCCCTGGCAGGAGAACACATGCTGGCCATTGGCCAGAACGAGTGCGCAGACAGGTGCCGTGCCATCCCAGATCGTTCCCCGGACAATGGCTGAGCCCCCGGTTCCGCCGCCCTCGGCAAACCGCGTGATCTGATCGATACGCACAAGCGGGTAACGTTGTGTCGCCGCAACCGACATCTTCAGGGATCGGGATATGTTGGCAGTGCGGGGTGTCAGTCGCTCGCGGTGGGGGGTAAAGCCATCAGCGAAAGCGAAAACGGTAATGCCGCCGTCGGCGTCCAGTGGCACGGAAAGGTTGTAGGTACCGGCGCCGTCGCAGGAGAAACCATGTTGTCCGTTGGCCAGGACGAGCGCGCATACGGGCACATCGCCCCACACCACGGTGCCGTTCAGTTGGACGCGATCCCCGCTGGGCGTCGCGGGGGCTAACCAGGGTTGCAGTTGCCGGAATGCCAGATCGAACCTGCTGAAATAATCTTCACCTGCTGGGAAGTCGCAGGCGGAATCGCCACCCCAAAGATTGCCGGTCAGGCGGAGGGCTCCGTCGAATTCAGCCCATAATCCGCCGCCGCTGCTACCCGGCTCGGTCACGCCAACGGCCCAAGAGGTGCGAATGAACACTGCTTCCTTCGCGTCGGCTTGCGCGGTCGCCCAGCCTTCCGCGGTGCCGTAGCTGACTTTCTTGGCGCCGGCCCCAGGGTGATGGATGCTGGTGACGGCGCTACCGACGGGTAGTTGCGCGCTGGTCCAGCCGCTCAGACCAACCCCCGGCGGTGGCGGCTCGATCAGTTCCACCAGCGTCACGTCCGGTGCTTGGGGCAAGGCGCTAGTCGACAGGAGTCGCGCGCCGCCGAGCCCGACCTGAGTGCCCACGGGACTGTCGTCAGTACAGGTCAGGCGCTGATGGAACCAATAGAAATTCATGGTGGCCGCCAGTGCTGGGGAGGAGATGCAGTGGTTGGCGGTCAGAAAAAAGGATCGCTCCGCGGCGTTGGGGTGGTTGAGGAGGACGCCACTGCAGGCGAACGTGGTGCCCTCGTCATCGCTGTAGTGAAACAAAGCGACGCTGTCGATCACCGCCTGGGGGATGCCGGTAACATCGCAGGCTGGATCGGGCGAACAGGTGTCGAGGGATCGCGCCTTGCCGGCGCTATCGGCGGACCGGGTGAGGTGGGATACCCGAGGCACCGAAAAGGCCAGGGCGTCCGGACTGACCCGGGGTGCGAGTGCAATTTCTACGACGATGGTGTCGCCGGACACTACCGGGGACCAATACGCGTGACCGCGCGACGACTGTCGCAGTGCCACTGCCTCCGGGGTGAGGGGGGGTGAGATGGGTGCGGCGCTGTGATAGCCAGAGAAACGCAGTTCGACGCCATCGGGAAAACGATCGAAGTGCAGCAACAGCCGCAGTGCCTCGGCCCCGGGGGATGTGACTGCAAAGGTCGCCCGTTGGCTGCCATCGGCCTCATGGGACCAGGACAATTCCGTATGGTCGACGTGGCGGGCAAACCCATGGGGTAGCGGACGACCCATGCCGATGGGGTGCTGTCGAGGGCTGCCTTTGCGCTTAAGCGCGGCCAGTTCGGCGGCGCTTGGTTGCGGCAATTGAATGATCAGCTCGGGGATTCCTACCCGCTTGGCGCGGACCGCCGGCGCCGGCGGTTCAAGTGTCGCCGCACCGCGGTAGACCGCATGGTCGACAGCAATCGGCGCTGCCAGCCCGGGCGGGGCGAGGGCAAAGCCGATGCCGATGCAGAGCCCTAGCAGCCAGCGTTTTGCCACGCAGGGGAGATCGGGTAGCCGGGGCGAGCAAGTACCGTCTTTGCATGAGTGTCCTGACATGGGTGTGTCCTTCCCGAGTGGTCGCTGCCGGCTTGTAGCGGTGCGGTCAGAAGTCGAAGCGAATGCCGAACACCGTGCGATCATTGGTATCGAACTGGCCGAAAATGCCCTGATGATCGCCATAGAAGTAATCGAGTCCAGTCCAGACCGTTGTGCGATCGTCGACCTGGTAGCTCACTTTGGGACGGAGTATGCCGTCACCGTCATTCAGATTGGCGAGCCAGCGCAATTCCAGCGCCAGGGTATCGTGATGCAACTGGCGGCGGATCAGCAGGGTCGTTGTCGTGTCCGTGCGGGGACGATGTAACTTGCCCGGTGGATCCAGCACATGATCGACGAAGAGTTGTCCACTGATAAGCCAGTTTGCGCGTCCGCTCCAGTCGAGGCCCACGACGGAGCCCAGGATGTCGCTTTCCCCAGGGCGCCTGGTTGTTCTCCCTGCGCGCAGAAAGAGATCGCGATCCAGGGTATAACCGAGCTCGCCGCGCAGTGTCAGTGGTCCGAAGGCCTTGGCAAAGGTGCCACCGATCAGGTGTACCCGATCATAGTGTGGTCTCAGCGCGACGCCTGTGGCCGAGGTTTCCAGATTGAGTACCGGAATGTCTTCAAAGTGGTAGAGATAAAACGCGGACAGATCCCAACCGGCGACAAAAGTCGCGATTCGTACACCGGCGTCCGCGTCGGCGAGGGGGCGGGAGGGGCGCTTGGGTTTTCCCGAGGTTATCGGAGAGTCCGACGGTGGCGGTGGGGCAAAGCGAGGCGCGGTGATCGCGTAGGGCGATTCGGGTCCGGGAATATGATGGAAGGTCTGCTCGGGGATCAGGATGAATTGCCAATCGAGGGCGCCTACCCGAGTCTCGACATTGACCGCCCACAGGGGGATTCGTGAATCCTCGAAGTCGGCGAGAATAAACTCACGAAACCGTTGTGGATTGACCACGTCGAGTACCTTGAGGCCATCGGCTGCTCCCCAGACGATCTGCTGTTTGCCAAGACGTAAATACAGCGCGCCGACAGCCGCCTCGAGATACAGCTCGCGTAATTCCAGTTCGGCGCGGTTGCCGATTTGTTGGGGGCGGGCGATGGGGTCGATCGCATCTTGTGTCGGTACGCCGGGTTCGAGGTGGTCGAACCAATCGGCGCGGGCCCGGCCGATAGCGGTGAGGCGCATGTCCCGGGGAAGTGCGAATTCCAATTCCGGTCGCAACCGTACTTCAGTGGAGAGCCCGTGGCGCGCTTGGCGGGGCAGGGCGGCCTCCACTTCCAGACTTGCCGCGGCACGCGTTAGGCCGACCGGTTGCCCGACCGCAGGGACGGACGCGGCGAGAATCAGTAATGAGAACCGCCACAGGCATCGGGTCGCGGAGCGTCGACGGCCCGATGGCCGGCGCCACAGCGCAGATGCGACTCTTGCCCTCATCGTTTTCTCCCGGTTGCATCCGCGGCGCGCCGCGGGCCGATGGCGGCGGATTGTGGCGCAACCGGTAGCTGGGGGCAAAAAGCGTGTCAGACGATCCGAGAGCCGCTCTTACCCCAATACTGATCCTTGAGCAATCGCTTGTAGAGTTTGCCGGTGGGCAGCCTGGGCAGTTCATCGACGAAATCGACACTGCGCGGACACTTGTAGTGAGCGATATGTTGGCGCGCATAGTCGATGAGCTCAGTGGCCAGCGCAGCTCCGGGTTCGGTGCCTGGCATCAGTTGGACCACGGCCTTGACCGCTTCGCCCATTTCCGGATCTGGTACCCCGATCACGGCGACATCGGCGACCGCCGGGTGCAGCACCAGGGCGTCCTCGATTTCCTGGGGATAGATGTTGACCCCCCCGGAGATGATCATGAATGTGGCTCTGTCGGTGAGATACAGAAAGCCCGCTTCGTCGAGATGGCCAACATCGCCCAAAGCGCTCCAGTTCGGATGCTCCGGATGCTGGGCGTCGCGGGTCTTGTGGGCGTCGCGGTAGTATTCGAAGGGCAACACCGGTTGTTCGAAATAGACGATACCGTCCTGCCCAGGCGGCAGTTCGCGACCGTCTTCGGCGCAGATGTGCAGTTTGCCGAGGATCGGCTTGCCCACCGTTCCGGGATGCGAGAGCCACTCCTGCGGCGTGCAGTGGGTGAGCCCGTTGAGCTCGGTGCCGCCGTAGTATTCATAGAGTATAGGGCCCCACCACTCGAACATCTGCCGCTTAATGCCTTCTGGACAGGGGGCTGCGGCGTGGATCGCGACTTGGTGCGACGAGAGATCGAACCGATCGCGCGCCGTTTTGGGAAGCTTCAGCATCCGCGTGAACATGGTCGGCACCCACTGACTGTGGGTGACTCGATAGCGTTCGATCGCAGCCAATGCCTCGGTCTCGTCAAAACGCGGCAGCATTACCACGGTGCCGCCGTGAGACTGGATCCCGGTGCAGAACGACAGGGGCGCGGAATGATATAGCGGGGCAGGCGAGAGGTAGATGGTATCCGCGGTGACCTGCCACAGGGCCTGTTGCAGCTTGGCTACCGGACCCAGGTCATCGGCGATGCCGACACCGGACAGCGGTCGCAGGATACCCTTGGGCCGGCCCGTGGTGCCTGAGCTATAGAGCATGAACTGACCCGCCGGCTCGTTTTCCAGAGGTTTGGGAGGGTAGGCTGCGATGGCTTGCTCATAGGACTCGTAGCCGGGCGCACAGCCGTCGGTCATCAGCCAGCTATGGCAACGCGGTGCGTGCTCCGGTAAGACTGTCGCCGGTTCGGCGAGGCGTTGGGAGACGACTACGGCCTGGGCGTCGCAGTTGTCGAGGATATAGCCCGCTTCCTCTCCGGTCAGATAGCGGTTGATGGTGGTGAGATAGAGACCCGAGCGGAGGGCGGCCCAGATCACCTCGAAATAACGAAGATTGTTCTCCATGAAGATCGCGAGGTGATCGCCGGGACGCAGTCCGCGCGCCCACAACAATTGCGCGAGCTGGTTGGAGCGATCATTGAGCGCAGCATAACTCAGTTGTTCTCCCGTGGCGGCGTGGATGGCTGCAGCCTTGTCGGGGCTGCCTTGAGCCCAGGTGCCTGGATACATCGGTCGGTGCTCCTTGTGAGTTTATTGTTGTCCGGTTGGGGAAGGGTGCCAGCGCGTTCAGGCAGCCGTCGGCTCCGGCAATTGCGCCCGTAGCACGCCGGAGGTTTCCAAAGCGCTGATCGTCGCATCGTCCATGCTCAGAAGCGTGCCGAGCAAACTGCGATTATGCTCGCCCAAATAGGGCGCTTCGAGGTCGAGCTCCTCAGGGAAGGCGGAAAAGCGCAGCGGCATGCCGGGGATCTCGATTTCGCCAAAGCAGCGGTCGGATACCCTGCGGACCAGGCGCCGTTCGATCATGTGCGGGTGGCGCATGGCATCCGGCACCGATAACACGGGGGCAATCGCGAACCGGGCTTCCTCCATCTTGGCCAGGATGGCCGCGCGGCTGGGCTGGCTGCGCAACCAATCTTCGATGATCTCTACCAGGAGAGCGTGATGTGCCATCCGGGCCTCGTTGGTGGCAAAGCGGGGGTCTTTGGCCAACTCGGGGCGATCGATGAGTTCGCAGAAAGCCGCAAAGCGCAGCGGTGGCACTACCAGAATATAGAACTCATCTTCATCCCGCCCCCGGTAGATGCCCAGCGGATGCAGCACACAATGATGGTGGCCCGAGCGTTTGGGCTGAAACGCGCCGGCGGAGGCGCTGTAGCTGTGCACGGCGACGTCATGCAGATGAAAGTACGAGTCGAGCAGCGAGATATCGAGAAATTGGCCCACACCACTGCGTTCGCGGTGGAGTAAGGCGGTGCTGATCGCGGCTAGGGCGTGGACGCCCGTGGTGCCGTCACCGAGCGCGAGTTGGGGAAATAGCGGGTGGCCATCGGGATAACCGATCAAATCCAGTACCCCTGCGTAGGCTGCGGCGACGGGGTCGTACCCGGGTTTCGCCGCGAGCGGTCCACTTTGGCCAAACCCGGAGATCGAACACATCACCAGGCGCGGATTGAGCTCATGGACCCGCTCCCAGGACAGTCCCATCCGATCGATGACGCCAACGGAATAGTTCTCCACGAGTACGTCGCACTGACGAACCAAGCCTTCGAGGATAGTCCGTGCCTCGGGTTTACGCACGTCGAGGCACAGACTCTTCTTACCGCGATTTTGCTGCAGGAAATACGAGCTTCGACCGTGCTTAATGACGGGGAGGATGCGGGTCATGTCACCGATCGGCGCGAGTTCGACTTTGATAACTTCCGCACCCATTTCCGCGAGGAGGCGGGTGGCGGTCGGGCCGGCCACCACTTGGGTGAAGTCGAGCACCCGGTAGCCGGTCATGATGTGTTGTGCTGCCACGGTTGTTATCCTGATTTTCGGGAGCCACGCCAAGCCATATCAGGCACGCTCGCCAATTGCAAGACAGGTCCGCGACCGGAACCTTCGCAGTGATGGAGACCGGTTGCCGTGGCTCGGGCGGTAGGGAATTGCCCGGGGCTGTTGCGGTCTTAAGGGGATAGCAACTTCGGGGGAGGCCCATGTTGATCCGCAGCCGAGTGTCGAGCCGCCTCCGTGAAGCCGACGTCACTCCGGAAGCGATTTATCGCGATCGACGACGCTTGCTCGCAGGTTTGGGTGCGGCCGGCATGGCGTTGGCGGTGCCAGGGTTGGGCCGCGCGGCCCGACCGGCCGGGCTGGTGGTAGATCGCCGCCGCGAGTGGGCGGGCGGCGAGGCCTTGACCGAGTATGAAACGGTCAGCACCTACAATAACTATTACGAATTTGGTGCCGGCAAGAGCGACCCTGCGCGCAATGCCCATACCCTGCGCACCCGACCCTGGACGGTGCGCATCGAGGGCGCGTGTGCGGCGCCTGGCACGGTCGATATCGACGAGCTGCTCACCGGGCTGGAAGAGCGTATCTATCGCCACCGTTGTGTCGAGGCCTGGAGCATCGTGGTGCCCTGGATCGGCTTTCCGCTGGGCCGTTTCCTGCAGCGTTTTCAGCCCACGGGCAACGCCAAGTATGTGGCCTTCGAGACCCGATACGATCCCGAGCAGATGCCGCTGACGCGCTCTGGTGTGCTCGACTGGCCCTATCGCGAAGGGTTGCGCATCGACGAGGCCATGCATCCGCTGGCCTTTCTTTCGGTGGGCATGTACGGTCGGGTATTGCCTAATCAGAATGGCGCGCCGCTGCGCCTGACGCTGCCGTGGAAATACGGTTTCAAGAGCATCAAGTCGATCGTTGCGATCCGTTTTACCGAGCGCCAGCCGGCCACCACCTGGCAAACCCAGGCGCCGCGCGAATATGGGTTCTTCGCGAACGTCAATCCCGCGGTCGACCATCCGCGCTGGTCACAGCGCCGCGAGCGGCGCTTGGGTGAACTCTGGAAGCGAGATACCTTGATGTTCAATGGTTATCCAGAGGTCGCTTCCCTCTATACCGGGATGGATCTGTCGCGGTATTACTGAGGTGCAAAGTACGGGGCTGACGGCCTGGCGGTTGGCTGTCTGGTTGCTCGCTGGCGGTCCGTTGTTGTGGCTCGTTTGGCGGGTAGTCGACGGTCGACTGGGGCCCAATCCTGTCGAGTTCCTCGAACACTACAGCGGGGATTGGGCACTGCGCCTATTGCTTGCCACCCTGGCGCTTACCCCGCTGCGGCGCTGGGGTAGGCGCGCCGAGCTGCTGCGGGTGCGCCGGTTGCTCGGTCTCTGGGCCTTCGCGTGGGTTTGCCTGCATTTCGCGATTTATCTGACCTTCGATTTGGAATGGTCGGCGCGTCTGTTCGCGGAGGATCTCCGCGAACGCGCTTACATTAGCCTGGGTTTCGCAGCCTGGTTGTTGTTGGTGCCGCTGGCGCTCACGTCCACCCGCGGTTGGCAGCACCGACTCGGCAGGCGTTGGCGGTCGCTGCACCGCCTCGTCTATCCCGCGGCGCTGCTCGGCGCTTTGCACTTTCTGTGGCTGGTGAAGGCGGATGCGCGGGAGCCGTTGGTCTATCTGGGTGTGCTGATGCTTCTGCTCTGGCTGCGGTGCTTCCGAGACCTCGGTCACCGGTGAGAGACCGCCGCCACAGTTGGAACCCTGGTCACGACGCGTTCGGTGTCTCTGCCCGGATCCGCGCTACGCCGGTATGATCCCGGGAGCGATAACACAAATAACCAGGAGCGCTTTCCATGACAATGCAGCAACCCTTGCTGGCCGGCCTCAGAGTAATTGAACTGGCGACTTTTGTCTTCGGACCCGGAAGCACGGCGGTGATGGCCGACTTCGGCGCCGATGTCATCAAGGTCGAAGCCCCGGGGCTGGGCGACCCCTTCCGCCATGCCCACAATTCGCCGCCTTTTATGCCGCTCGACTTCGCGTACATGTGGCAACAGGATAATCGGAACAAACGCAGCATCGCCCTGGATCTAAAAGACCCAGAGGGGCGCGAGGCGCTGCGCGCCCTGGTCCGCAGCGCGGACGTGCTGGTTACCAATTTCCCGCCCCGCGTACTGGCCAAACTGCAGATCACTTACGAGGACTTGCATGTCGAGAACCCGCGCCTGATTTACGGTCAGATCACGGGTTATGGCGAGCAGGGTCCAGATGCCGACAAGCCGGGCTTCGACGGCAACGCCTATTGGGCGCGGACGGGACTCATGGATGTGGTGCGCACGGCGGAAGCGGACCCGGCACTACCGGCGGCGGCCATGGGGGATCACCCCAGCGCCATGACCATGTTTGCGGGAATCATGACGGCGCTCTACCGTCGTGAGCGCACCGGATTGGGTACCAAGGTGTCGACGAGTTTGATGGCGAATGGACTGTGGGCCGCGTCGGCCATGCTGGCGGGGGTGTTAGCCGGGACTGCGCCCTTTCAACGGTCGAGCCGGGTGATGCCGCGCAATGCGTTGCTCAATCAATATCGCACCCGAGACGATCGCTGGCTGTCGATCATCGTGCTGCAGGAGGAGAAGAATTGGCCCGCGTTTACCACCGCGATCGAACGCCCGGACCTAATGGAGGATCCGAGGTTCATGGAGAAGGATGCCCGTCACGCGAACGCGCAAGCCCTAGCCGGAATTCTCGATGAGGTCTTCAGAACCTACACCTACGCGGAATGGAGCCCACGATTGGCCGCTCAGGGCGTGACCTTCAGTTTGGTGGCGACCATGGAAGAGGTGATCGATGATCCCCAGGCCCTCCTCAACGACATGTTGATCGAAGTCGAAGGCCACTCCCATGGCCGCCGCCGGGTGGTCAACAGCCCCTTCTGGCTTCGCGATGCGCCCAAGGTGGCCGCCCGGCTGGGTCCGGAGCTCGGTGCTCAGGGCGCCGAAATCCTGGGCGAAGCCGGTTACGATGCCCAGGGCATTGACCGGTTGCTAGAGCGTGGGGTTCTCGCCCGGTAAGGGCGATTGCCTTGGCCCGGCGGCGTGCCTGGCGCTACCATGGGGTTGATTTGCAGCCTGCGGCATCGACGTCGCGCTAGTCTTGTTTCCCGGAGACCTCGTCCCGATGTTGAGCATCGACCAGATTCGCAGTGCTTTGCAGCGTAATCGCGAGCGGGCAGCCGTGTTCGAGCCGGTGCCTTCTCAGGCTGCGGTGGCGATGATCCTGGCTGAGGGGGCGGCGGAGCTGGAAGTGTGTTTCATCCGCCGTGCCGAGCGTGACGGTGACCCCTGGTCTGGTCAAGTGGCGTTTCCCGGCGGCCGCGCCGATCCGAACGATGCCGATGCCATGAGCGTGGCCGAGCGGGAGACCTGGGAGGAGGTGGGTCTACGGTTGCACAGGGAGCATCGGGTCGGTGCTTTGCCCAGGCGCGCGGTGGCCCGCCCTCGGGCCGAGCTGACGCTCTCCCCCTTCGTGTACTACATGGGACACGGGGCCCAGCAGCAGGCGGTTGTTCGTGAAATTCGGGAAGTCGCGGAGGTGTTCTGGGTGCCTTTGGGGCATTTGCGCGCCGACCACGCTGCCACCGAGTTGGAATATCCCATCGGTGGTGTGCCCTCGATTTTCCCCGGTATTCGTTTTAACCACCATGTGATCTGGGGATTGACGTTGAGCGTGCTCGACAGCTTCTTCGAGTTGGTTCGGCCCGTAATGGTGTCGGCTAGGGGGGGGCGCCGATGACTATGGCGGGTCCGACCGCTTGCCTGATCAGTACTGGCGAGGAGGTGCTGCGCGGCGAGATATTTGATACCAATAATCACTTTTTGGCCCGGGTGTTGGGTGAGCGCGGATTTCAGGTACAGATGATGCTCACTGCCGGCGATCGTCGGGCGGACTTGGTGTTTGCTTTGCGCACCGCACTTGCACGCGCGGACTATGTGTTCATGAGCGGTGGGCTGGGTCCTACGGATGACGATCTCACCGCTGCAGTGGCTGCTGAAGTCGCGGGGGTTGGATTGCAGTTCCACGATGCGAGTTGGGCGGCGATTTGTGCTCTCTTTCGTCGTAACAATGTCGAGCCGGGCGTCAACAACCGCAAGCAGGCGTGTTTTCCTGCAGGGGCCGAGGTGTTGCCCAATGCCCTAGGCACGGCGCCCGGGTTTAGCCTGGTGTTGGAGTTGGATGGCATCCGCAAAACCCTGGTGGCGTTACCGGGACCGCCGCGAGAACTCCAGCCGATGCTGTTAGCGTACCTCGATGCGCTCGCGCCACGCCGAGAGGATCCGGGTGTCAATCTGTTCATTCGTTTTCTGGGATTGGGGGAATCCCATCTCTCCGAGCGCCTCGAGCCCTGGTCTAGGGATTGGGGCCCTGTCAGCTTTCGGCAGGCTTTCCCTGAGATCGAGGTCAAGCTATACCAACCGGATCCGGCGCGTGCAACGGCATTGTGCCAATTTGCCGATCGAGAGCTGGCCGACTGCGTGCTAGATTTCGCGCCACGGTCGGCGCTGGAGCTGTTTGCGGAATTTATGCAGGAGCGCGGTCTGACGTTGGCACTGGCGGAGTCCTGTACCGGTGGCCTCGCGGCGAAGCTCGTCACGGATGCGGCCGGTGCCTCCGCCTATTTCCAGGGCGGGATCGTGTCCTATGCGAATTCGGTCAAGGAGCAATTGCTCGGCGTCGATGCGGCAGCCTTGGCGGCGCACGGGGCGGTTTCCGAAGTGGTCGCCCTGCAAATGGCGACGGGCGTTCGCGAGCGCTTGGGTGCCGATCTCGGGTTGAGCTTTACCGGGATCGCGGGGCCCGAGGGCGGCACGTCGGACAAACCCGTAGGGACGGTATGGATGGCGAAGGCCGATGCTCAGGGTGCCGTGGCGCGCCGGTTACAGCTCTCCCAGGACCGTGATCGCGTACGGCAAGCGGCGGTCAGTCACGGACTCCGTTGGCTGATGGAGGCGTGGCTTGCGGATCGCCGCCAGCGGGTGTTCGGTGGAAGAAACTGTGGCTGACGAATCGTTGTTGCGGGTAGCGAATGAAAGTTTTTATAAAGCATTTCGCGAGCGCGACGTCGCAGCCATGGGGCGCCTTTGGGCGCATGGCCGGCCGCTGTTGTGTGTCCATCCCGGGGCTCGTCCCTTGTATGCCCGCGCCGCCATCCTAGCGAGTTGGGAGGGTTTGCTGCACAGTGCCAATTGCCCCCGTTTGGAGTACCGGGT
>JBFHML010000026.1:0-30940 GCA_041594335.1 Porticoccaceae bacterium | reverse complement strand
TAAAACCGACTCCCTGATGTTCGACGATCGGCTTGCCGAATGCTATGCGGGTCCTGGCAAAGGCACTGGCGATATCATGACAGCGTTGCGCCGCACCCAGCCAGCGCATGCAATGCGTCATACGCGCCGGGCCCAAGCGTACCTGAGCATAGCGAAACCCCTTGCCGACCTCGCCCAACACCTGATCTCGTGGAACACGTAATTGGCGATATGCCAACTCGCAGTGGCCGCCGGGCGAATTACTGTCTAGGGTATCGAGCATTCTGATCATCTCGATGCCCGGCGCATCACTTGGCGTCAGGAACAGGGTCGCCCCCACGTCGTCTCCCTGCGTATCAAAGGTCCGCGCCATGATGATCTGGAAAGCCGACCCGGGAAGCCCGGTGATAAACCACTTGCGGCCATTGATGACGAAGTCGTCGCCATCGGGCTCCGCGGTGGTCTTGAGCAAGCTGGGATCCGAGCCGGCGCCCCCAGCGGGTTCAGTCATCGCGAATACGGAGCGAATCTCGCCGCGATACAGGGGCGCCAGCCAGCGCGCTTTCTGCGCTGGCGTAGCGACTTGCAACAACAGATTGCAATTACCTTCGTCCGGCGCCTGGATATTCAGTGCCAGCGGTCCCAGCGGGGAGTAACCGGCTGCCTCAAAAATCACCGCCATGGCGCGATGATCTAAGCCCAAACCACCGTACTCGGGCGGCGCCTGCGGCGATACCAGCCCCGCTGCGCGACCGCGCGCCACCAATTCCCGTCGCAGCTCCTCGCTCGGACCGTGGTACTCCTGCCGCAGATCCCCCTCATAGGGGATGATCTCATCACGGATAAAGTCATCGACCCGCTCGCGCAGGGCGATCAAGTCGTCATCGAGGCTGAAATCGAGCATGGCGGTATTCCGGGGCTTGGCCCTGTTATTGTGAGGAAAGCTGTTCGCGCAAGAATTCGGTGAGCTGCCGCCAGGCGTCCGTTGCGCTGGCTGGATGATAGGAAGCCCGATCATTGCAGAAAAACCCGTGATCTGCGTCCGGATACCGTTGAATCCGGTAGCGCTTTCCCAATGTTCGCAGCCGCTGATCGATCGCTTCCACTTGCTCGGTAGAAATTAGCGCATCGCGATCTCCGAAAAAGAGCAACAACGGGCACGCAATGGTCGCCGCCTGGTCGAGATGTCGGTGGATACCGCCGCCGTAGAAAGGCACAGCGGCGGCGATCTGGCCCGCGAGGCCACAGGCCGCCAGGAACGTCAGGCGACCGCCCATGCAGAACCCGGTGACCGCGACACGGCGGGTATCCACCCGACCGCTGTCGGCAAGGAACCCAAGCGCCGCGCGCAGATCCCCGATGAACGCCTCGTCATCAATCGTCTGCATGAGTTCGATCGCCCGGGGCACCTGGGTGTAATCGACTCGATTGTCCGGCAGCTGTCGATAGTAGAGATCCGGCGCGAGCACCGCAAAACCTTCGCCGGCCAGCCGCTCGGCAACTTCCTCGATGTGGCGCACCAACCCGAACGCCTCCATCAACACGACTACCGCCGGGAAAGGACCCTCGCCCAGGGGCAAAACCCAATGCGCGGGCATCCTCCCATCCTGGGTTTCAATATCGGTCCGGATCTTGCGTACCATCTTGGCCCCCGATCCTCGGCCACCTGTGCAGCGCGGCTATCGACCCTCAAAATAACGAGCCAGCAGGCAATTCATCACATCAACACGGCGCCGGCGTTCGCACACACGCGCCGAAGGCTCCGGTCAAGCACGGCGAAAAGGCGCTCAGCCACCGCCCTCGGTCGCGGTCGCGGTCGCGGTCGCGGTCGCAGGGGAGCGTCGGCCCACCAATAGCCCCCACAAGGTCAACGCCAGTGCCACGAGAATAGTCAGCGCACACAATTGCAGCAATCCCGTGACGGCCCAGTGATCCGGGCCGGCGGGCGCCGGGGATTGGCGGTTAATGTTTGCCATCAACACCGAGGAGAAGCCCAAGACACCGCCGAGTAATCCAGCGGCACCATTGCTCCACGTCCCCAGCTGCAAAGTGACAAACCACAGGCGCAGGGCACCCGCCCGCAGCCGCAAATCGGAGACCAAATAGCCAAAGGCCACCATGAGAACCCCGTTGACGGTGAATTCAATGTGCGCCATGACAATGCCGCGAAACCACGGCACCGCAGTAGGCGGTATCAGTCCCACCAGACAGCCCAGGGTGATCTGGGCAACGCCCAACACGAGGGTCCAGTGGCGCAGACGGGTTTGTAGCCTTGTTATGTCGTTATTCATGGCGGTACTCACCGGTAGGCCCGACCATGCTAACCGGTTTTGGAGGTCACGGGCAGTGTCGCCACCACCCGCAACCACCCCAGATCAATAGGAGCGCGGCAGCCCCATCACGTGCTCTGCAATGTAGTTCAGCACCATTTCACTGTTGAGCGGTGCCGTACGAAGCAGGCGCGCCATGGGATAGAGATCGAAGATCCCGTATTCCTTTGTGAAGCCGTTACCGCCGAAGCACTGCAGGGAGGCATCGATGGCATGGATGGCGGCCTCCGCGGCGGCATACTTGGCCATATTCGACTCGGCGCCGCAGGGCAGGCGACGGTCGAACAACCAGGCTGCCTTGCGGGTCATCAGTGAGGCCAGCTCGATCTCCGTCTTACCCTTGGCCAGCGGATGCTGGAGCGCCTGATACGCGCCGATGGGGCCATTGAACACCACGCGCTCATTGGCGTACTCGACAGCACGGCCCAAGGCGTAACGGCCCATGCCGGTGCACACTGAGGCCAGGATGATCCGCTCAGGATTGAGGGATTCAAACAAGATATCGAACCCCCTGCCGACCTCCCCGAGGATATTTTCAGGCCCGATCTCAACGTCATCGAAGAACACTTGGTACTGCCACTCGGGCATCAGAATGCTGACGTCGATGGGATGCATCTCCACCCCCTTCGCCTTGGTGTCGACGATGGCGATGGTGAACCCGTCAGTCTTGCGCTTGACTTCGTTATGGGGGACGTTGCGGGTAACCACCAGCATGTAATCCGAACCCGCGGCATCGGAAATGAACGTCTTGCGGCCATTGAGTTTATAGCGCCCATCCCCGGTCGCCTTGATCATGGTGCTGGACCGCATGGTGTTGGTGCCGGCATCGGGCTCGGTGATGGCGAAACAGAATCGGATATCACCCTTGCAGCCCGCCGGTAGATATTTTTGTTTCTGTTCCTCGGTACCGTGGTCCCCGATGGGCGACAGCGACATCGTGGCTCCAACCACCAGGCTGAGTAGCGGGATGCCGACATCCGACAGCCCTTCTTGAAACAGCACCATCTCGAGCATGCCCAACCCGGCGCCGCCGTACTGCTCGGGAACCATGATGCCGACAAAGCCATCCGCGGCCACCTGTTGGTACATCTCGATCGGGAAGCGCTTGTTCTCCGCGCAGTCCACCCAATAGGCGCGATCGAACTGCTTGACCAGGCTCTGGCCGTACTCGTAGATCATCTTCTGTTCGTCAGAAAGCGCGAAATCCATGGGGTCTCCTCGGGTTAAAAATGCTCGCTGGATGGGCCGCATCAGGACCGACGACCACCCTTGGCCTACCCGGCACGGGCGGTATCGAAAGCGACCCGCAACAGGATGTCAAAGCCCCCGCGCCGGGGAGTTTCTCATCCGCCCGGCGCTGGGCCAGCGTCGCCCGGTCAGCGCCGAACTGACCGGGCGCAGGTCTTAGTAGGAGCGCGGCAGCCCCATTACATGCTCGCCGATGTAGTTCAGCACCATCTCGCTGTTGAGCGGGGCGGTTTTGAACAGGCGCGCGAGGGGGTAGATATCAAAGATGCCGTACTCTTTGGTGAAGCCATTGCCGCCGAAACATTGCAGAGAAGCGTCCACCGCATGAATGGAGGCTTCCGCGGCCGCGTACTTGGCCATGTTCGACTCGGCGCCACAGGCCAATCCGTGATCGAACAGCCATGCCGCCTTGCGGGTCATCAGCGAGGCTAATTCAATCTCGGTCTTGGCTTTGGCCAGTGGATGTTGGAGCGCCTGATAAGCACCGATGGGGCCATTAAACACGGTGCGTTCATTGGCATACTCCACTGCGCGGCCCATCGCGTAACGACCGATACCACAACCAATCGCGCCGACCAGGATGCGCTCGGGGTTGAGACATTCAAACAGGATCTCGAAACCCTTACCCACTTCGCCCAAAACATTTTCCGGACCCAAGTCGACATCGTCAAAGAAGACTTGGTACTGCACCTCCGGCAACGGCACGCTGACCGGGATGGGGTGCATCTCGACGCCTTTCGCCTTGGTATCGACGATAAACAGCGTAAACCCATCGGTCTTGCGTTGCACTTCCGTGTGCGGCGTTGTTCGGGTCACCACCAACGCGTAATCGGATTCCTTGCCATCGGTAATGTAGGTTTTGCGGCCGTTGAGCTTGAAGCGACCATTGGGCTGCGGCTTGGCGATGGTGCTGGCGCGGATCGTGTTGGTCCCGGCATCGGGCTCGGTGATCGCAAAGCAAAAGCGGATATCGCCGCGGCACGCAGCCGGCAAATACTGCTGCTTTTGTTCTTCCGTGCCATGCACGCCGATTGGCCCCAACGACATGGTGGCACCGATGACCAGACTGAGTAACGGCACGCCTTGATTGGACAGCCCCTCCATGAACAATTCCATCTCGAGCATGCCCAGCCCGGCGCCACCGTATTGCTCGGGCACCATAATGCCCACAAAGCCATCTGCAGCGATCTGCTTGTACATGGCTTCGGGAAAGGCGCGCCGCTCGGCGTGATCCATCCAGTACGCGCGATCATAGGTCTTCGCCAGACTCTCGCCGTACTCATAGATCATGGTTTGTTCTTGGCTGAGTTCAAAATCCATCATTGCCTCCGGTTGATGGCGATGCCCGGTATAGGCACTGCCGTTACAAAACTCGGGGGGCTCGCGGTCCGCGCACCCTCGACCCCTCGATACCCCACGTGCTCAGAATAGCAAGGAATTGACATACTTCCGCGAATTTTGCCACAGGCTGCCTCGCCACAGGCCCGGCCCGCAGCCAGGGCGGTCAATAAGAGCGCGGCAGCCCCATCACATGTTCGGCGATATAGTTGTGAATCATCTCATTATTGAACGGGATAGTCCGCATCAACCGAGCGACGGGGAACAAGTCGAAGATGCCGTATTCCTTGGTAAAGCCGTTACCGCCAAAACACTGCAGGGAGGCATCTACCGCATGGATACAGGCCTCGGAGCCCGCCAGCTTTGCCATGTTCGCCTCCGGTCCACATGGCGCGCCGCGGTCGAACAGCCAAGCGGCTTTATAGGTCATCAGCCCGGCCAGCTCGATCTCGGTCTTGGCGCGGGCCAAGGGGTGCTGGAGCGCCTGATACGCACCGATCGGGCCGTCGAAGACCACCCGCTCATTGGCGTATTCCACGGCCCGTCCCAGCACATAGCGACCCAAGCCCGCACAAATGGCTCCGACCAGAATACGCTCCGGATTGAGGGTGTGAAACAAGATATCAAACCCACGATCGACTTCGCCCAGAACCTGATCGGGCGTCAATTCGACGTTGTCGAAAAAAATCTGATACTGCGTCTCAGGGATCTTCACGCTCACAGGGATCGGCTGCATTTCGATCCCTGCCGCCTTGGTATCGACGATAAACAAGGTAAAACCGTCTGTCTTGCGTTTGACCTCGGCAAACGGCGTCGTGCGGGTGACCAGAATCATATAATCGGATTCTTTCGCGTCGGTAATGTATACCTTGCTGCCATTGAGCCGGAAATGACCGTCCGGCTGTGGCTTGGCCACAGTCGAAATGCGCATCGAGTTCGTCCCAGCGTCGGGCTCCGTGATGGCAAAACAAAAGCGTGTGTCGCCAGCGCACGCCGGCGGCAGATACCGTCGCTTTTGCTCTTCCGTACCGAAGCTGGCGATCAAACTCAAACCCATGGTGGCGCCGACCACCAAGCTCAGCAGTGGCATTCCCTGCTCTGCCAAACTCTCGTTGAATAGCGCCATTTCGGTCATCCCCAGGCCAGCGCCACCATAGGCCTCGGGTACCATGACGCCCACGAAACCGTCGCCCGCAACCTTCTTGTACATCGCCTCCGGGAAACGGGCGTTTTCGGCACACTCCACCCAGTAGTCGCGGCCAAAATCTACAGCCAGATTACGGCCGTATTCGAAGATCATTTTCTGTTCGTCGGACAGCGAGAAATCCATGGTTGGGTACCCTCCGCAGCGGTCTTTAGTAGGAGCGCGGCAAGCCGAGCACATGCTCGGCAATGTAGTTGAGAATCATCTCGTTGTTGATCGGCGCAGTCTTGGTCAACCGCACCAGCGGATAGAGGTCGAAAATCCCGTACTCTTGGGTGAAGCCGTTGCCCCCAAAGCATTGCAGCGAGGCGTCCACCGCATGCACCCCCGCCTCCGAGGCTGCGAGCTTGGCCATGTTGGCCTCCGCGCCACAAGGCAGGCCTTGATCAAATAACCAGGCGGCCTTGCGCGCCATCAATGAAGCCATTTCGATCTCGGTCTTGGCGCGTGCCAGGGGATGCTGAAGCGCCTGGTAGGCGCCAATCGGGCCATTGAATACGGTGCGCTCTTTCGCGTACTCGACCGCCTTCTCAAGCGCATACCGACCGATACCCGTACACACGGCACCGCCCAGAATGCGCTCTGGATTGAGCGACTCAAAGAGAATCTGAAACCCGCGACCGACCTCCCCGAGGACATTTTCAGGACCTAGGTCAACATCGTCGAAAAACACCTGATACTGCACCTCAGGCAACGGCACGCTGACCGGTATGGGGTGCATCTCGATGCCCTTGGCCTTGAGATCGACCAAAAAGAGCGTGAAGCCATCAGTCTTGCGCTGGACTTCGGTGTGCGGCGTCGTGCGCGCTACCACCAAGGCAAAGTCAGACTCACCCGCGTCCGTAATATAGGTTTTGCGCCCGGACAGCGTAAAACGTCCCCCTGCCTGGGGTTTGGCGATGGTGGTGATGCGGATGGTATTGGTCCCCGCATCAGGCTCAGTGATCGCGAAGCAAAATCGCAGTTCGCCCTTGCAGGCAGCCGGCAGCAACCGCTGCCGCTGTTCTTCGGTGCCATGTACCGACAGCGGGCCCATCGTCATGGTCGCCCCGATCACCAGGCTCAACAGCGGGATGCCCTGAGTCGCCAACCCTTCCTGAAACAACAGCATTTCGAGCATACCCAGACCGGAGCCGCCATAGGCTTCAGGCACCATGGTGCCGAGAAACCCGTCGGCAGCGATCTGCTGATACATCTCCTCAGGAAACCGATGGGCGCGCGCGTTCTCCATCCAATACGCGCGATCGTAGCTCTTAGCGAGCTCACCACCGTAGGCCAGGATCATGTTTTGGGTTTCGGACAGTTGGAAATCCATTGGCTGACTCACCGAACCAGGATATTGGAGACTGAGGCCGACGCTACGGAGGGGTCTGCGCCGGTCGCCGCAGGGGCTCACCTTAGAAGCCCACAGGCCACCAAACAATGACTAAAACTGACTCTAAAGTCACAGTCAGAACGGCAAACTATCGGTTCGCCCGGGGTCTGATCGGGACGCTGCAGTGCACCATGCGCCATTCAGCGCTTTTATCGTTTTGTTTTAATGATTGATTTTGAGAACACCTCTTACCCAGCAATCCCTTCGAGCAAGACGCCGACGCCGTAGGCCAGGATAGCCGCAGCACCCCCAATGGCCAAGGTCTCGGCCCCCGAGACCAGCCGGGACTGATTCACGAACCGGCCCTTCATCGCCCCCACCCAAAAAAAGGCGATGCTGGTCAACACAGAACTCCACAACAGAGGCCGCGCTACGGGAACCCAGCCCATCCAGTTCACCACATAAGGCAGCAGTGGTATCAAGCCCACCAATGCGAATGCAGTGAAAGTGGCGAGCCCGGCGCGGCGCGCATCGTGCGCAGTAAGTGTCATGCCGTGCTCCTCCTGGAGCATGACATCGACCCAGCGCTGCTGGTCCTGGGTCAGCACCTCGACGACCTGATCCAGCAGCTCACCTTCGAACCCCTTGCGAGCATAAATTTGGCGAACTTCCTCGCGCTCGCCCTGGGGCCACTTGTGAATCTCGTCGAGCTCTCGGCGGCGCGCCTGCTCTCGGTATTGGTTCTCGGCCCGAGTTCCCAGGAAATTGCTAACCGCCATACTGAAACCATCAGCCACCAGATTCGCGAATCCCAGAATGATGATCACCCCCGCCGGCAGCCCTGCACCAGCAACCCCCGCCACTACCGCAAAGGTGGTCACGGCGCCATCGATGGCGCCGTAAACAAAATCCTTGAGATAGAGCGACTCCGGTCCTCGCTCCAAGCGCGCGGCAATTTTTTCCGGATGGTGCTGATGCTGATAGGCTTCGCGACTCTCGGGTCGAGTACTGGCCATGCGCTGGTGATCCGGGGGGCGAACGGCGATTCTAGCGGATTGCCGCTGGCGGCATGGCGGGCGACCGCTTCAAGGCGCCAACAGCAACGGGATGTCACGGGAGTCCACGACACCCGTAAACGGTCCGGCCCTCGCCTCCAGATCGTCGGGGCCTGGCGTTGGCGTCCCACTGCGAGCGAGCCGCGCTACCACTTCGAAGCGTTGGATCGACCCCAGCGGCCGATCCGGGCTCAACCCAGAATCCACCCCAAAAGTGATCTCCGCGGGTAGGTCGCCGACCCGCAAGCGACGCGCCGCAACTGGCATCGGCGGGCCCTGCCATTCCCGCACATAGACAAATACCGGCAGTCCAGGATCCGCCGTCACCTCGGGCGCCAAAGCCACCGAAATCCGCAACACGGGCGGCGCCGCCACGCCGAGGCGGTCGCGGGCGGCGGCAATCGCCGCGGTCACCGCCTCGGCTTCGGCACTGTCCGGTGCGACTTCGAGCACGCGCTGCCAAGCATCGATCGCTTCTGGTAAACGATCGTGTTGGAACGCATCGATTCCGCGCAAACTCAGCGCCAACGCATTCTCGGGCTGCGCGGCGAGCACCTGCCCTACTTGGTCACGGACCTGCTGCGTCACGACATTGCCAGCGGCAAGAAAGAGCAACTGAGCGTACTCGGCGCGGACCACGACTGCCTCAGGCTCTCGATCCAGCACCTGCCGATAGGCGGCCAGGGCCGGAGCAATCTCTCCCCGACGTTGCTCCAGACGCGCGAGCAGCAACCAATAAGCCGTGTTTTCCGGCGCCGCGCGAAGCCGATCCCGCAGTCGGTCGATCACCGGGCCAGGCGCATCGGCAGTGGCGAGCGTTTCACTCAAGGTTACATCGGACCAAGCTCCCAGCCGATCATAGCCGGTCAACGCCAAGGCGATTACCATCACCCCACTGGCCGCCAATAACCAGCCGCCGCCGCCACGCGCCGGCTCTGAAGCCATTCCCGCAGCGTCCTGGAGCAACTGCCGCTGCGCTTCGGCCAACAACACCGCGTGCTGGGCGGCATCAATCTCGGCGCAAGCGAGTTGGTCGGCAAGCGCCTGCTCCCGAACCCGGAACACCGCCACCTGCTCGTCCTCCAATACCTCGGATCGAGGGCCGCGAGCCTGGCGCAACGGCCATGCCACACACCCCAGAGCCATCACCAGCAGCAGCGCGAAAACAGCCCAGCTCATCGCTGTTGGCGCTCGTCGTCGAGCAGGCGATCCAGCGTCGCCCGTTGCTCGGGGCCCAATTCAATCCGTTGACGGCGCTGGCGACGCAATACCCATAGCCATGCCCCCGCGGCAACCAGCAGCAGCAGTCCGGGAGCACCCCAGAGGAGGTAGGTCGACGGCTGCCAGGCGGGCCGGTAGCGCACAAAATCGCCGTAGCGTGCCACCAAGTGGTCGATGATCTCTCGATCACTACGCCCCTCGCGTAACAGACGCAGTACTTCGGCCCGCAAATCCTGGGCGATCGGCGCATCCGAAGCGGCGAGATTTTGGTTCTGACACTGTGGGCAGCGCAGCTCCTCGATCAAGGCCCGATAGCGCTCGCGCTCGGTCAGGGAATCAAAATCGCGCACCTCAACCTCGGCGTTCGCCGTGCTGGCAAGCAGCCAACACACCACCCATATCGCTCTAATCACTGCGGTATTACCCAGCTTCGGTACACCGGCTCGATGCGGTCTCGCCACACGTCAGCGTCGATCACGCCCACGTGCCGATAGCGAATCACGCCGTCAGCATCCACCACATAGGTCTCGGGAGCGCCGTATACCCCCAATTCCAAGCCGTAGCGGCCCGCGGCGTCGACCACCACCGCCTCAAAGGGGTCGCCCAACCGAGCTAGCCAGGCGCGCGCAGCATCCGGATCGTCCTTATAGTTGAGGCCGACGATCGCAACGCCCCGGTTAGCCAACTCGAGCAAAAAAGGATGTTCGTCCCGACAGGCCACGCACCAAGTCCCCCAGACATTCAACAGCCGGACTTTGCCGTGCAAGAGACTTTCGTCGACGACCGCATCACCCTCCAAGACCGGCAGGCTGAATGGCGGCAGCGGACGATCGACCAGCGCCGAGGGCAACGCTCGCGGGTCGCGCCCAAGCCCGAAGTACAGTACGAGGGCGAGCACCAGAAAAATGAGCAGGGGCACGAATAATTTGAGCCTCTCCACCCCTCAAGCCTCCGCCAGTGCGGCAGTGCGGGCTGTGGCCCGGACCCGGGACCGGTACCGGCGATCACAAACGGCGACCACGCCACCCAGTGCGATCAGCGCGCTGCCCAGCCAGATCCAGCGTACCCCGGGCTTGACGTGCAGGCGCACCGCCCAAGCCTCGGCACCTAATGGCTCCCCAAGGGCCACGTAAAGATCACGCGTCAACCCGCCGTCGATCCCCGCCTCAGTCATCACTTGCCCCCCCAGATAGCGTCGCTTTTCCGGCATCAAGGTTGCCACTCCACGACCTTCGCGGGTCACGTGAATCTCACCCCGTTGACTGCGGTAATTGGGACCGAATACCTCATCGACCCCCATGAAATGAAATTCAAATCCGCCGAGTTTCTGGCGGTCACCGGAAACCATGCGCAAATCCCGCTCGACACTGTAGCTCGTCGTGACGCCCGCCCCCGCAATCGCCAAAGCCACGCCCAGATGTGCGATGACCATCCCCCAGTAGCCGGCGCGCAGCAGACGCAGTCCGCGCCACGGTCGCCCGCTGGCACGGCTCTTGCGCCACAGATCGATCGCGGTCAACACCCCAATCCAGACCGCCCCAAACAACCCCAGCGCAGCTCCCCAGCGCCAGCTCCCCCACACCCAGGGTAAGAGCCCACCGACGGGCAGCGCCACAACCAAGGCCAAAATCAGCGCTGAGCGTAGTCGACGGGGCGCAGTATCCTTCCATTGCAATAGCGCTCCGACACCGAGCAGCACTGCCAATGCCAAGGTAAGAGGCACGAAAAAACTATTGAAATAAGGTGGTCCAACTGAAATCTTGCCCCAACCCAAAACATCAGCGAGCAAAGGGTATAGAGTCCCCAGCAAAATCACGCCGGTGATCACCACCAACAGCGCATTGTTGGCGAGCAACCAAGCCTCTCGAGAACGCCAGCCGAACCCGGCTACCGCTGGCACCGTGGGGGCACGGAACCCGTACAGCAACAGCGAACCGCCCACCACCAAGCCCAGGAAACCGAGCACGAAGACACCTCGCGTGGGATCCGCGGCAAAGGCGTGGACCGAGGTCAGCACCCCGGAGCGGACCAGAAAGGTACCCAACAAGCTCAGCGCAAAGGCGAAAATCGCCAATAGCAACGTCCAACCACGCAGTAACCCACGCTTCTCCGTCACCGCCAACGAGTGCACCAGTGCGGTACCGAGTAGCCAAGGCATGAAGGAGGCATTTTCCACCGGATCCCAAAACCACCATCCGCCCCACCCCAACTCGTAATAAGCCCACCATGAACCCAGGGCGATGCCCAAAGTGAGAAAAGCCCAGGCGACGTTAGTCCAGGGCCGCATCCAGCGCGCCCAGGCCGTATCCAGGCGCCCAGCAAGCAGCGCGGCGATCGCAAAGGCAAAGGGCACGGATAGCCCGACATACCCCATGTACAGCAGCGGGGGATGCACAATCAAACCGAAATCCTGGAGGAGCGGATTGAGATCGGCGCCATCTGCCGGGGGAATGGGCAACACCCGCTCGAAGGGGTTGGAGGTCAACAGCAGAAACAAATGGAAACCCGCCGCGATCAGGCCCATGACCGCCACCACCCGCGCAAGCAGTGCTGGCGGCAGATTGCGCCCGGCGACGGCCACCGCAGCGGTCCATCCGGAGAGCACCAACACCCACAACAGTAGCGACCCCTCATGCGCGCCCCACACTGCGCTCAACTTGTAGTACCACGGGAGCAACCGGTTGGAGTTGGCAGCGACATAGGCGACACTAAAATCGTCTCGCGCAAAGGCGGCGGCCAGGCAGATAAAGCTGAAGGCCACCAACGCCAACTGCCCCAGAGCCAGGGGCCGAGCGGTGGCCTGCCAGAGCGGACGACCGAAGGTGGCCCCTAACAGGGGCACCACGCCGAGAGCCAAACTCAGGCAGGCCGCGAGGATCAGCGCGAAATGACCGTACTCGGGAGTCACGGCGCCGCCCCCCCCGCCGCTTCCCGCGCCGCACGGGCCTCATGCCCCGCTTTCATGGCTTCGGCGACCTCAGGCGGGGTGTAGTTTTCGTCATGTTTGGCGAGCACCTGGTCGGCCTCCAGCAATGGCCCGGCGCGCAGCCGTCCCGCCGCGACTGCCGCCTCACCCTCGGCAAATAGGTCCGGCAACATGCCGTCGTACTGTACCCAGAGCATCTGATCGCCATCCGTCAGACGAAAGCGCACGACCAGCGAATCCGCAGCGCGCACCACACTGTCACGCACGACCATGCCGCCCACCCGGATACGCGCGTCGGACGGCGCCTCACCATGGGCCACCTGGCTTGGCGTGTAGAAGAGATTGAGATTCTGGCGCAACGCATAGACCGCAAGCCCAACCCCCACCGAGCTGACCACCAGGATGAATAGCACCAGCACCAATCTGCGTCTGCGTACCGGGTGCATCAGCGCGCACCCTCGCGGCGACGCGCAGCACGGACTGCCGCCAGAATATGTGCTCGGCGACGCAACGGCCGGCAGACCATCCAAATCATCAGTCCCGCGGCGACGCCATAGACCGCCCAGACATAGATACCATGGCCACCCATGGCGATGAGTTCCGCTACGCTGTCAAACTGTAGCTTCACGACACCCGCTCCTCCGCTAGCTCACCCACCCAGGCCGCACGCCGCTCGCGGCTCAAAATTTCCGCCCGCGTGTTGAGAACGAGCACCCAGGCATAGAACACATAGAAGGCGAGAATCATTACCAGTAGAGGCTTGAACATATCGGGGTGCATGCTTGGCGCCGCCGTGAGCCGAATGGTCGCCGGCTGATGCAGGCTGTACCACCAATCGACCGATTTATAGATGATCGGAATGTTCACCGTGCCCACCAGCGCCAGTACCGCGCAGGCGCGCCCGGCGGTCTCGCGGCTCGAATAGGCCTGGCGCAGCGCCATCACGCCCAGGTACAGAAACAGGAGCACCAGCATGGAAGTAATTCGGGCATCCCAAACCCAGTAGGTTCCCCAGGTCGGCTTGCCCCACAACGCGCCGCTGAACAAAGCCAAAAAGGTGAGCGCGGCGCCTAGCGGTGCCGCCGCGCTCATGACCATATCTGCCAGCTTGACGCGCCAAATCAAATGGATGGCCCCAGCCACGGCCATGACGTAATAGCCCGCCAGCGCCAGAAAGGCACTGGGCACGTGCAGATAAATGATCCGGTAGCTATGGCCCTGGCGCGCATCGGGTGGTGCATACAATAATCCCCAGATCGCGCCCAGGACCAAAAGCGCCAAGCTGGCGGCCCCCAACCAGGGCAACCAGCGAGTGCTGAGGCGATAGAAACCCGGGGGCGACGCCCACCGGTGTAAACGCTGCCATAAGGCTCCGGATCTAGCCATCGATGCCCACCCGCAACGCCGCTGCCGCAGCAAAAGGAGACACCAGCAAGGCCAATGCAACAATGACGCCGAGCAATGCCAAGGGACCCGCGCTCTCGCCACCAGAGACCGCCCGGGTCACCGCGCCCGTACCAAAGATCAGCACCGGCACGTAAAACGGCAACACCAACAACGGACGCAGCACATTGCCACTACCAAGCGCTACGGTGAGCGCCCCGCCGATCGCCCCGAGTAGCGAAAATGCAAAGGTGCCCAGCGCAAGCCCGATCACCAACGCCCAGAGCCCGCTACTTGGCAAAGATAACAACGTGGCGAGCAACGGCGACAACAGCGTGATGGGGACACCGGTGACCAGCCAATGCGCGACCACCCGCGCCAACACCAGGAACCACAGCGGTTGCGGTGACAACACCAACGACTCCAGGGCACCGTCCGCATAGTCTTCGCGAAACAGGGTATCAGCGGCGAGCAATGTTCCCAGTAACGCCATGATCCACACCATGCCTGGCGCAAGCCGCGCGAGCAGGAGCGGATCCGGCCCCACCGCTACCGGAATGAGCGCTGTGATCATGGCAAAAAAAACCAGCGGATTCGCGACTTCTCCACGGCGCCGCCAGGCCAACAACAGGTCGCGGCGGAGCAATGCCGTGAAGCCCGCTCCCGGGCCCGGGCCCCAGGCGTCGATCTCAGGCACCAGTGAGTTCAAGGCGCTTTACTCCAGGCAGGGTCAACGGCTGGTGACTGCTAAAAATAATCCCACCGCCACCATTGAGATGCGCGCGAAACAGTTCCTCCACCAGGCCGACACCCGCACGATCCAAGGCGGTAAGTGGTTCATCCAGGATCCACAGCGCCGCATCAGACAGTGGTAACCGGGCCAAGGCCGCGCGGCGCAGCATCCCTGCTGAAAGCTGTGCGCAGGGCACATCCGCCCAAGCCGCCAGCCCGAGCGCCGCAAGCGCGGTGTCCGCGGTCTCCCTCCGCTGAGTAAACAACCCACCTAACCAACGTAGGTTTTCTCGGGGGGAAAGCGCCGACTTGAAGCCTGGCGCATGCCCCAAAAACACCAGTTCGGTCAGGTAACGAGATCTGCTCCGGGGCAGCGGATCGCCTCGCCAGCGGATCTCTCCGGCCGTCGGGCGCAATGCCGTCGCCAAAACCCGCAGCAAGGTGGTTTTGCCGGCACCGTTGGCGCCGGAAACCTGCAGAATTTCACCGGATCGAACTTCGCCCCCCAACTGATCGAACAGGGGGACATCATTGCGTTCGAAACACAGATTCTGGAATTCGAGCAAGGGCGCAGCGGGGGACAAATCAAACTCCCGAACAGACCCGCCGCATTATGCCGTATTCAGGGAAAGGCGCAAAAGCAGTCCGCGCCCCGCGGGGCGCGGTATCTTGGGCAGTGACTCAGTCGCCGTCTCGATCCAGATCGAAGTCGTAGTCACCGATCAACTTTTCCAGCCGCCGCTGTTCGAGGCGATCTTCCAGCCGCCGGCGAGCGGCCATGTCGATTACCACCCTGCGTTTGTCCTGTGTGCTATGAAACAAATCGTCCTGGCTTTCAAAGCCGAGCGGATCGACATCCGTTTCATTCATGCCTAGAGCCCTCGATAACGAATTCCGGAGTCAAACCGCGCCGGATCGGGATGATCGAAGCCTCGACCACGGGCGCAAGGTAAGACCATTGCGCGATTTCGTCAAGAAATTTAAACTCATACAAATCAACATGATACAAATTATTCTCAGAGATCTTCGAGCCCCGGATCCCGTTGCCGGCCAGCCCTGAGCCACTGCGGTAACATAGATCCGGAATATCCTAGACGAGCAGACCCGATGAGTCGTTATTCCTCTGTCTTGGTTTTGACCGGCGCCGGCATTTCAGCCGAATCCGGCATCCAAACCTTTCGGGGCGCGGACGGGCTCTGGGCAGGCCACGACATTGAGGAAGTCGCCACTATCGAAGCTTACCTTCGCGACCCGCGCGCCGTGCTCGAGTTCTACAACGACCGCCGCCGCGAACTGAGCTGCGCCACCATCGCTCCCAATGCCGCGCACCAAGCTCTGGCTGAATTCGAACACAACCACCCCGGTGAATTTCTGTTGGTAACCCAGAACGTCGATAATCTCCACGAGCGTGCGGGCAGCCGAGAACTCGTACACATGCACGGCGAGTTGGAAAAGGTTCGCTGTCAACGTTGCTATGAGGTCTATAACAGCCGCGAAGAGCTCGCCATCACCACGCAATGTCCGTGGTGTATGACCACGGGGCGCGTCCGACCCCACATCGTCTGGTTCGGTGAAATGCCCTTTCACATGGCAGAAATCCACGAGCGTCTGGCACGCTGTGATCTGTTCGTTTCCATCGGCACATCAGGAAATGTCTACCCCGCCGCCGGTTTTGTCGAGATCGCCCATCAACGCGGCATCGACACCGTCGAGCTCAACCTGGAACCCTCGTTAGGCGAATCACTTTTCCGTCAGCGCATCTACGGTCCGGCCACCGAAGTGGTGCCCGAATTCTTCACAGGCCTGAGCAAATGACGGGCGCGTGACTCAGTTCACGACGAGCATTTCGGTCGTCATTTGATAGAGCACTCGCTCGGCGGTATTACCGAGCACGAATCCTTTGAGCCCCTTGTTGGCGACGCTGCCGATCACCAACAGGCCCTCGGCAGCCACCTCAGCCAGCACATCCTCGACTCTGCCCACTTCAATGCGGCAAGCATCGGCCGTCAGCCCGAGGCGCTGCAACAATTCCTGCTGTGCAATGGCGGCACGCCCCTTGAGCTCGCCGATCACGTCGGTACTGATCGGCACTGCCACCGGACTGGCATAGATGCTGGCCGGATCGGGCATCACCGTCACCACCTGGAGCGGTAATTGCTCGGCGCGCGCAAAGGCGCTCGCGGCATCCAGGACTCGTTCCGCGAGCAATGCCTGCGCCTGCCCGTCGGCCAATGCGTCGACGGCCGCAATCACCACCTGCAGAGGTCGGGGGGTTCTCGGCAATAGCAACACCGGGCTCGGCGCCTCACGCAACAGATGCCAATCATCGGCGCGATGGATGAGCGTCTCTAGCGGGCCGCGGCGGCTCGCCTCCATGACAATCAGGTTGGCCCCCAACGCCTCCGCCTGCTCGACCACCGTGCGATAGACGCGCTCCGACCAGATCACTTGCCCCGCCTCAGCGCCGCATGCGGTGGCGAATCGCTCGCGCTCGGTGGCCATGATGGCATCGCGCAATGGCTCGTAATTCCCTGGCGGCAGATAGCGGTGCCAGTCCCCCAACTGCGACTCTACGGGCCGCAACAACTGCAATTCGGCGTGGAATTTCTCGGCCAGAAACCGTGCCCGCTCGATTACCCGCGGAGCGGCCTCCCACTCGTTGATGACCGCCAATAACCTTTGCATCTGCGCCACCTCGTCCCGTCCCAGGTCTTCGCCATCAGTGTAACGCCAATAGGGCCACCGCACCGCTTGATCCAGGTCATGGCGGCACACCGAGAGAATCGCGACAGTGAGCGCCCCGAAGCCCCTTTGCAGAGCCATGTCCGGCCAAGCAGGCACTCCCCGGCCCCAGGCGCTGCGCGCGCTACCGCCTACGCCCAGCACCTTTACTACTGCCGTGCTGCCATGCTTTCAGGACGTTCACCGAATCCTGCCTGATGAAGATGGCCAGCAGCCTTTCTCGGGCCGAGAGCTGGCCCTCCATATCCAATGCCCTGAGCACGCGGTAGACGGCTATCTGGACTTGCTCTGCCGGGAGGCCACCCTCTTGCGAGCGCGCATGCCGCAACCGCCGCCCGTTGCGAGCTTGTGGTTGCATGGCCACCCATCTCGCCAATTTTCGCCGGAAGCCATCACCGAGCTGATCTTCCGGCTCAACGGCCAGTTCCCGGGATCCGTAGCCACAGCCGTCCGCGGTCTGGAACTGCCGGCGACGGCGGTCGATGGGGAGCGCCTCGCGTTGCTGGCGGGCCTGGGTTTCAATCGCATTGCGTTACGCCTCGACGCCACCCTGGGAAGCGATGTAGGCCATCTGACCAAACTGGAAGCGCTCCAACGGGAGCTTGCGGATTTTCCCGCGCTCGGCGTCCATTACCTGGTGCGCTTCGGCAGCCGCTGCCACCCGCATTACCTCTCTCGATTACTCGCCGCCATCCGCCAACCACCGGCAGTGGCGGTGGAACTGCAGGATCCAGATCTGGCGACCCCCAGACCCTTGATCGAGCGCGTTGCAACCGGTCGCCGGCTGAAGTTGGCAATTCTCGAAATGACGGCAGCGGGTTGGGTCGGGTTGAGTAACCAGCTGTTCGTCCCGACGGACAGTCCCTTGGCGCTGAACAAAAGCGACGGGCACCTACATCTCACTCCTTGGGGGCCACAATTGCGGGATAAGTATCTCGCGTTAGGAATGGGCGTGGGAGCATTCGGATACCACCCCCCCTGCTATTACCGCACGACCACCCTGGCCGCGCGATACGGCGGTGCACTGGGCAACCGGCAGCTGCCAGAAAAGCTCCGCTACCGCCTACGCGATGACCTCGGCGAGGTGCACCAATCCATCCAAGCGCTGTTGTGCAGGCACAGCCTGCCGCGCCGCTCAGCCCCTGAATACTGTGACAGCCTGGCCGCCATAGGCCTCATGTCCATAGACCGCGACGTCGCACACCTCACGCGCGACGGGGTGGTGCGGCTCAGCGCCATTATTCACCACTTGCAATCGGTATCCAGCTGGAGACACCATTATGCCCAACGCCGCCTCGACGACCGCCATGGCGTCTAATTCCTGCCCGCACAAATACGGCGTGAGCTGCGGCGATTGTCGTATGAAGGCACTTTGCCTACCGCTGGCGCTAGAGCTCGATCAGATCGAGCAGCTGGACCGGATCGTCCAACGGGGCCGCCCCTTCCAACGCGATGAACACATCTACCGGGCGGGGGCTGAGTTTCGCTCGCTGTTCGCGGTGCGCAGCGGCGCCGTCAAAACCTTCGCGGGCAATGATCAGGGCGTCGAGCAGGTGACCGGGTTCTATCTGCCGGGCGAAATTTTTGGCATGGACGGCATCGCCCATACCCACCACATCAGTTCTGCAGTGGCGCTGGAAACCGTGTCGGTCTGCGAGATCCCCTTCCATCGCCTCGAAGCCCTCAGCCTGACCTTACCCAATCTACAACGCCATTTCTTTCAGCTGATGAGTCGTGAAATCATCAACGATCAGCGCTTGGTCGCACTGATCGGAAAGAATAGTGCAGAAGAGCGGCTCGCTACGCTGCTACTCAGTATTTCGACCCGAAATGAGCAACGCCATCTCTCCGGGGTACGCTTTCGCTTGCCGATGTCCCGTGCCGATATCGGCAATTATCTCGGTCTGACGGTGGAAACCGTTAGCCGCATCTTCGGCCGCTTCCAAAAACAGCGTCTGCTCAAAGTCGACAAGAAAGAGATCGAGATCCTCGATCTCGATGGTCTCCAGGAATTGGCTAACATCTGACTGGGCGCAGACTGCGCAGCGGCACGCCCAACACCGCAAAGCGTCCAATCCGTTGCCGCCCACAGCGCACTAGCGCATTTGTAACGCCGCCAGTGCCGCGGCGACGCCGGGCCGCCAGTCGTTGTCCAGGCGACCCAGTAGTTTCTGCAACCGCCCACAGTCGAGCCGCGCATCCATCGGACGCGGCGCGGCCGTCGGATACTCGGCGCTGGTAATCCGACGGAGCAGCGGTGGCGATGCCAGCAAACCCGTCCGGCTGGCTGTGACAAAAATTTCCTGCGCGAAATCGTGCCAGTTGGTCGCCGGCGCCCCACCAAAGTGGTAGATCCCTCCAGGTGTCGGGCTGCGATCCCGCCATCGTGCCAACAACCGCAACAGGACTTCGGCAATTGCCGGGGCATAGGTGGGCCCGCCCAGCTGATCGCCCACCACAGCAATCTCTGCCCGTTCATCGGCAAGGCGCAACATGGTGCGGAGGAAATTATGGCCGTATTCGCTGAACACCCAGCCGGTACGTACCACGATGGCATCTGGCGCCTGCAGCGCGGCCCGCTCGCCAGCAAGTTTGGTGCGCCCATAGACGCCCAGTGGAACGGGAGGATCGCCCTCGACATAAGGCGCGCCCTTCGCGCCATCGAAAACATAGTCGGTGGAGATCTGAATGAGCCGAATCCCGCGCGCGCGGCAAGCATCGGCCAGCACCCCGGGACCTCGCGCGTTAATCTGCTCGGCCGCGCCCGGCTCGGATTCCGCGCGATCCACGGCCGTGTAGGCTGCGGCATTGATGACCGCTGCGATGGGTTCGGCATCGAGGCGTTGCGCGACTGCCTGGGGATCGCAGATATCGAGCTCCTCTCTCGCGGCCGGCCGGAGTAACAACCCCAGCGCGGCCGCTCGCACCGCTTGCGCCGATAACGCGCGGCCGAGCTGCCCACCGGCGCCGGTAACCAGCACCCCCAACGGTTGCAGGCACGTCACCTACGCCCCCCCCAGCAACCCGTCGAGCCCTGGATATGCGCGATCTTTGGGTGATATCTGCGGATCCCGCAACGGCCAATCGATACCTACCCGCGGGCAATTCCATGCCAGTCCCCCTTCGTCCTCAGGGTGATAATAATCGGTGCACTTGTAGGTGAAATCCGCTTCCTCACTGAGCACACAGAAGCCGTGCGCATAACCGGGCGGAATCCACAGCTGCAAGTGATCGGCATCGCTGAGTTCGACCCCAACGTAATGGCCACAGGTCGGCGAATCGGGATTGACATCCACCACCACGTCGAATACCCGGCCACGCGCGACACTCACCAGCTTGCCCTGTGGTCGAGTACGCTGGAAATGCAGGCCCCGCAACACGCCGCGGCGCGAACGGGAATGGTTGTCCTGAACGAATGGCAGGACAATCCCGGCCGCATCACGGTAGCGTTCGGCGCTGAAGGTCTCTAGGAAAAATCCGCGCTCGTCGCCGAACACCCGAGGACGAATCAATAGCACCCCGGGCAACGCCGTCGCCATTACGTCCAACCGTTGCGCTCCTCTTCCACCAGGCGCAGCAGATACTGCCCATAGCCGGTATGCCCCTGGGAGCGCCCCTCGGCCTGCAGCTGCTCACGGCTCAACCAGTGATTGCGATAGCCAATCTCTTCGAGGCAGGCGATCTTGAGTCCCTGCCGGTGTTCCACTGCTTGCACGAACATTCCCGCTTCGAGCAGGCTCTCGTGGGTTCCCGTATCCAGCCAGGCGAAACCTCGCCCCAGCAACTCGACATGCAGGTCGCCACGCGCCAAATAGGCGCGATTGACATCGGTAATCTCGAGCTCTCCGCGGGGCGAGGGGCGAATATCACCTGCCACACGCACTACGTCGTTATCGTAAAAATACAAGCCGGGCACAGCATACTGGGACCGCGCGCGCGACGGCTTCTCCTCGATGCTCACGACGCGGCGATCCGCGTCAAACTCCACGACACCGAATCGCTCGGGATCCGTCACGTGATAGCCAAAGATCGTAGCCCCGCGGTCACGCGCTACCGCCAACCGCAGCGTGTCCGAAAAATGGTGGCCATAAAAGATATTGTCGCCGAGCACCAGGCAGACGTTATCCTGGCCGATGAACTCCGCGCCGATGAGAAACGCCTGCGCAAGACCCTCCGGTCGGGGCTGCTCGGCGTAGTGCAGTTGGACGCCAAAACGACTGCCATCGCCCAGCATGCGTCGAAAACCCGGCAGATCCTCTGGCGTCGAAATCACGAGAATGTCGCGGATTCCGGCCAGCATCAGCACCGACAATGGATAATAGATCATCGGCTTGTCGTAGATCGGCAGCATCTGCTTCGACACCCCCAGGGTAATGGGATGCAGCCGGGTACCGTTACCGCCAGCCAATACGATGCCTTTGTAAATCGTCATCAATGTCCTCTTTACGAACGGATGGGTGCTGCGCCAATATCCTTACGCACCTTGTTGTCTCCCTGGCAACCGGTGGCCTGCACCGCAGCATCCGTCCCGAGTCGCTCTAACCGGTAAGCGCCGGATAGTACCCGCTGCCACCACTGGGGGTTTTCTAGATACCAAGCCAACGTCTTGCGCAGGCCGCTTGCGAAGCTCTCCTGCGGCCGCCAGCCCAATTCGTTGCGGATTTTGCCGGCGTCTATGGCGTAACGGCGGTCATGTCCGGGACGATCGCGAACAAACTCGATGAGATCGCGATAACGCGCTACCCCGGCCGGCTTATCCGGTGCCAACTCCTCGAGCAGATCGCAGAGGGTTTCGACCACCGTCAAATTGCGCTGTTCATTACCACCACCAATGACATAGGTTGCACCGATACGGCCACGGCGCAATACCAAATCGAGGCCGCGCACATGGTCATCGACATAGAGCCAATCGCGTATCTGGCCACCGTCGCCGTACACCGGGAGCGGCCGCCCGGCCAGGGCATTGAGGATCATGTGTGGGATCAGCTTTTCCGGGAATTGCCGGGGGCCATAATTATTCGAACAGTTACTGAGTACTACCGGCAAACCGTAAGTTCTCCCCCACGCGCGCACGAGGTGGTCGCTGGCGGCTTTGCTCGCCGCATAAGGTGAGCTCGGGGCATAGGGCGTAGCCTCTGAAAAGGGCGCATCGGCGGCGCCTAGGTCACCAAAGACTTCATCCGTTGAGACATGATGAAAGCGAAATTCAGCCTGTTCCGCTGTCGCGAGCCCGGACCAATATGCCCGGGCCACCTCCAATAGCCGGCACGTACCCAAAACATTGGTCGTAACGAAGGATTCGGGACCATCGATCGAGCGGTCGACGTGACTTTCGGCGGCCAAGTGCATTACGGCATCGGGCGCGAATTCCGCGAACACCGCACGCAGCGCCGCGGTATCACAGAGATCCACCCGGTAAAAGTGATGGCGCGGATGGCCTGAGACCGCACGCAGGGACTCCAAGTTGCCGGCATAAGTCAGCGCATCCACATTGGCAACCTCGGCCCCGGTCTCCGCCAATAACCAATGAACCAGCGCAGTGCCAATAAACCCGGCGCCACCAGTGACCAAAATACGCTGCGCCCGCGCCGTCGCCATCACCCCTCCCACTCCTCAGGACACAGGGCCCGCCAGTCGACAAAGGCGCTGGCCAGGCTATATTGAAAAGGATAACCCTGCGCGATCAACCACGCAGGATGGTTCTCGGTGGCAACCGCGAGCCGGCGCAAGCAGGCCGAACCGAATGCGGGCGCTGTACCGAATGGCCGCGCCGCGAGCTCCGCCAATGTCGCCATGGCCACTAGCAGGTGGCCGGGCAAGGTGGCCACTCTGCGCCTCCGGCCTGCCGCACCTTGAATGGCCTCCACATAGTCCGCGAGCGTGGATGCCGACGCGAGGCTCGCATTGAACAGGATCACATCATCGCCAACGCGCGCGGGCCGCTCCAGGGCCCACCACAACGCCGCGCACAACTCACGAACGTAGAGCCCAGAGAGCGTCACCTGCCGGTTGCCGGGGTAACAGAAATAGCCTTGGACTACTGCGCGAACGAGCCACGAAATATCGTCCGTTCCGCCGGGACCAAACACCCTGGCGGGCCGCGCGATCACCAGTCGCCGCGAGGGCTGCTCTGCCTGCCACAACCGGTGAATGTACTCGGCGACGAGTTTGGACGCCCCGCAAGGGGTTACGGGCATCGGCAACGCATCTTCAGCCCCACCTTGGGACGCCAATCCGTAGGGAGAGGCCGAACTGAGGAAAATCATGCGCCGGCAGCGGGCGCGGGTTGCCCAGGCACAAACTTGCTCCGCACCACGCAAGTTAGTGTCGTACTGCGCCTGGGTGTCGCGGTCATACCCAGCGGGCAAGGCGACGAAATTGGCGACCAGTGTCACCGGCTCCGGCGGCATCCAGTCGATCGGCTCGCGGACATCGGCGACCACCACCGACAGCCCCGGGTGGTGCGTCAGCTGTGCCTGTCGCCAAGCGTTGGACAACGCCGTAACTGGTTGTCGGTCGACGAGATACACTTTCTCGAAATGCCCGTTGTCAACCAGATATCGGGCGAAGAATCCACCGACAAACCCGGTCCCACCAAACAGTACGGCACAGCGGGAAGCCGGTCGGTTACGCCGATCACTGCCAAACGCCATGTCCGCTATCCCTGCCCGCCCGTCAACCGCAGATACAGCGTTCGATGGGCCTCAGCAATAGTGGCCCAATCCCGGCCCTGTAACCATCGCTGAGCCGCTGCGCGCAGCGCCTGCTGGGCCGCAGGCCGCGCCGCCAGCTTCCGCAATGCGACCAGCGCCTCGCTCGGACTGTCCACGAGACAGACTGCGTCAGCGATCGCCGGCGAAGTCTGCGGGCCTCGCCGGGTAACGACCAAAGCGCCGCTGGCTACCGCGGCGAGCAGTGTGCTGCGCCGCTCGGAGACACCATCCGGATAGGGGAGGTAGGCAAACTCCGTCCGCGCCAAACGCGCTGCGATTTCCGCTTCTGGAAGCTCCAGCTCGCAGCGCAGATTGGGCAGCTCCGCGCCGCGCGACAGGATTTCCTGGGCGTAACGCAGACAACCCGCCGGGATCGCCCCTAACACCCGAAAGCGCAACTCCGGCGCAGCGCCGACGGCAAGGCGTGCCAGCGCCAAAAAATCCTCTAGCCCCCGACGCGGTCGGAGCTGCCCGAAATAGCAAATTTCCCCGCTATGTCGGAACGGCACCGGCGGCACCGGCGTAATGTTCGATCCAATCGGGATCACTCGAGCACGGTGGCGACACCAGCGAAATTGGCGACAAAAGACGCTGCGCTCCGGCTCGGTGGTGAATATCAAAGCGTCGGCGCGACTGAACGCCATGCTGGCGGCGCGACGCAGGACATGGGATTGCGAAAATTCGTGTAGCGTTACCACGGTGCGCACGGAGCGCAGCTGTGTCGCAATCAGCGGCAGGAGTGATGCACCGTAATGCACCATCGGATACTGGATATGTAGCACCTGGGTATTGCGCGCGCGCAGTTCCGCGCGTAGGGCGGACAACGACAACCTGCCCCCCCGCTGCGCCCGCGCCAGGGTCACCGGCGTCCCCGCCTCCGCCAGGCTTGCGGCTAAACGCAGGCTATAGTCGACCACCCCGCAGGAGCCCTGCCGCTCGGGCACCAACAGGCTCACGCGCATGGACACTTCCGCATCCATCGCTCGCGCGCGCACCGTACTGCAGACATCAGGTGCGCGGCGCCCGAAGTCCTGACACCAATCCCCGCAACACCGCGCGGGCACGCCCAAACTCTCCACGGAGCACGCGTTTGCCAAAGCGGAGCGCACCGCCGGTCACAATGGCAACCCACGGGTGCGGCGCGTAGCGGAACAAGAAGCGCACCGCGGAGTGATTGAAATGGCGGTCTTTCTGGCGCAATCGACGTCGAGTCGCACTGGGCCCCCGGTGCCAGACGCGGCTGCCCGACGCGACACCCAGCCGCCAGCCGTGGGCGCGCAAGCGAAAGCACAGGTCGGTCTCCTCCCAATACAGGAAAAACTGTTCGTCGAGTAATCCGACCTCTTCCAGGGCGCTCGCCCGCAGCAACAGGCTCGCGCCAGTGAGATAATCGAGCTCGGCCCCGGGCACCGCGTGCAGGGCGTGGTGGGGCCGCCCGAAACGCAGATCGATCCAACCGCCGCCCCAAGCCAGCACACGGTCCTGCTCGCCCTGATCGCAGATCACCGAGCCCACCGCGCCCAGGCGCGAGTCCCCCTCTGCGGTTTCAACCAGGGTCTCGAGGGCGCGGGGATCTACCCAGGTATCGCTATTGAGCAGCCAGACATAATCGGCACCACATTCCAGCGCGCGGCGAATCCCAACATTGCAGCCTCCGGCAAAACCGAGATTAGCCCCCGTCTCCAACAGATCCACGTCCGGATACTCGTCGGCGATACGGACCACTGAGTCATCGCCGGAGCCGTTGTCGACCACCAGCACGAAGAAATTCGGGTAGACCAGTTCGCGGAGGGATTCCAAGCAGCTGAGGGTATCCTCTACCCCCCGCCAGTTGAGCGTAACAATGCAAACCCGTGGCGCCATTCGCCTTCCCAAACCCCAAACCCACGCATACCGGCATCACCAACTGCCCGACGGCGCAAAGGCGGCATTCTACCGGCGGGGAGCCCCAAAAGGCAGTAGGCAATCCCGATCGGACCGAGAAGATGGGCGCAGCAGCACAGGCAACCACGCCCCTGCTCCGCAAACACCCGGTATCGGGGCACCCTTACCGCTATGGATCGACGTCGAAAAAGCCGCCGGTTCCCGGGTTCCCCGGACCCGTCCGCGCCGCCTGCCAGCGTTGCCAGCAGCGCTCAACCAGTGTCTGTACCTCATGACGAAAACGCTGCGCGGAAAAACGCTCTGCATGCGCGCGAATCACAGCCTCATCAAACTGGTCCTCATGGGCCTCGAACTCCGCGATCGCGGCGACCAGAGATTCCACCCGCTGCTCCTGAAAAAACACCCCCGTAGGTCCGAGGGAGCCGGCTTCGGCGGCGGCCTGACCACCGCCCCGCGTGGCTTCCGACGTCGCCAGCGGCAACACGGTTTCACGGGCCCCGCCGCGCCCAAAGGCGATCACCGGAGTACCACAGGCCTGCGCCTCCACGGGAACGATGCCGAAATCTTCCTCCGAGGCGAAGATGAAGGCCCGAGCCAGCCGCATGTGATCGCGTAACGAGGCTATGGGCTGATAGCCGAGAAAGGTTACGTTACTCGGCGCCCGCTGCCGTAACCGCTTGAGCTCGGGACCATCGCCGATGACCACCAGGCGCCGCTCCGGGAGACGGCCAAAGGCCTCCACAATCAAATCCATGCGTTTGTGCGGCACCGCACGCGACGCCGTGAGATAGAACTCGCCGCTTCGCTCTCCCGCGGGGCCGGGAGAAAAGGCCTCGATATCTACGGGCGGGTAAATGACCGTCGCCTCACGGCGATAGATCTTGCGAATACGCCCCGCAATAAAGCCAGAATTGGCAATCATGTGATCGACGCCATGGGCCGTGCGCTGATCCCACAGCCGAAGCCGATGCAATTGCCAACGCGCCAACCAGCTCAGCGGGCCCCGTTCGAGATTACTCTCGCGCAGGCACTGATGCTGCAAATCCCACGCGTAGCGCATCGGTGAGTGGATATAGCTGATGTGTAATTGATCCGGCCCGGTTAACACCCCTTTCGCAACCGCATGAGCACTGGAGATCACGACATCGAACCCGGATAAATCGAGCTGTTCGATCGCCAACGGCATCAACGGAAGCACGTGGCGATAATAGCGCCCTATACCAGGAAGCTTCTGCAGAAAGGTCGTCTGGACGGGATATTTGGCCAGGAAGCTTCGCTGCTGCTCCGGCACCGCATCGAGCACGGCAAAGAGGGTGGCCTCGGGATAAATCCGCAGAATCTGTTCGAGCACGCGTTCGGCTCCGGCGATCTGGGTCAGCCATTCGTGCACCACGGCAACCTTCACGCTCTGCCCCCGACCCATGCCGCCCAGCAATCCCTTTGACCCCCCATGACCCGCTCTTTTGGCTCGAAACGCCGGCTATTGTAGGCGCCCACTGCCTCAAAAGCATCGCCACAGCGCCGCAGTGCTACGAGGATGGAGATGAAACGCGGCAGAACACCGCAGTATAAGCGTTACCCGGTCACGGCCGACTCACCGTGGGCGAGAAACCACGCATAGGTCTGGCGGATGCCGTCCTCCAGCCCGATCTGCGGGTGCCACCCCAGGGCCCGCAGTCGCGAGATATCGAGCAGTTTGCGCGGAGTACCGTCCGGCTTGTCGGGATCGCGGTCGATCCTTCCCTCAAAACCCACCACCTGCTGTACCAGGGACGCCAATCCCGCGATCGAGATATCCTCACCGACACCGACGTTGACGATGCGCTCGCTCTCATAGCGCTCCATCAAAAACAGGCAGGCATCGGCGAGATCGTCCACGTGCAGAAATTCGCGGCGCGGCGTGCCACTCCCCCAGAGCGTCACCGCGTCCGCACCGCGCACCTTGGCCTCATGGAATTTGCGAATCAGCGCCGGCAGCACATGGGAACTCGCCAAATCGAAATTGTCACCGGGTCCGTAGAGATTCGTTGGCATCAGACTGATCGCGTTGAAGCCATATTGCCGGCGATACGCCTGGCACATCTTGATGCCGGCAATCTTGGCTACCGCGTACCATTCGTTGGTGGGCTCCAGTGGCCCGGTCAATAGGCAGTCCTCGGGCATCGGTTGCGATGCGTGCTTCGGATAAATGCAAGACGAGCCGAGAAACAGTAGCTTTCGGGCGCCACCGCGGTACGCTGCATCGATTACGTTGGTCTGGATCAACAGATTGTCCCGGATAAAATCCGCCGGGTAACTGTCGTTGGCGAGAATGCCACCGACCCGGGCTGCCGCCAGAAAAACATATTCTGGCCGCTCATCGGCGAAGAATTCCCGTACCGCCACCGCCTCGCCCAAGTCGAGCTCGTCGCGGGTGCGCAGCACGAGGTTGTCAAACCCCGCAGCCCGCAAGCGGCGCACGATGGCTCCGCCGACCAAGCCGCGGTGACCGGCGACAAAAACCTTTGCTCGCTTATCCATTGCTCATGCCCCGTGGGACAGATGGCGCCGCCAGTGCGCGAGTCCTCGGGCCGCGTCTACTCGTTATAGGCATAGGTGACATAACCTTCGCGACGACACAGGGCATCGCGCTCCGCCATCTGTAAATCCTCGCGCACCATTTCCGCAACCAGCTCATCAAAAGTTACCCGCGGCTGCCAACCGAGCTGCCTTCGAGCTTTGGCAGGATTGCCCAACAGGGTGTCCACCTCGGTCGGCCGAAAGTATCCCGGGTCTACCGCCACCAAGCAGTCGCCCGTGCTCACATCGAAGCCACGCTCATTCTCCCCCTGCCCCTCCCAGCGTAAGTGCATGCCCAACTCGGCCGCAGCAAGCTCGACAAACTTGCGCACCGAGTGCTGCTCCCCAGTGGCAATCACATAATCCTCTGGCTGCTCTTGCTGCAACATCAACCACTGGGCCGCGACATAGTCCCGCGCATGCCCCCAATCGCGCAGCGCATCCAGGTTGCCCAGATAGAGCCGTTCCTGCAGTCCGAGCTTGATGCGCGCCAGGGCACGGGTGATCTTGCGGGTAACGAAAGTCTCCCCCCGCACCGGCGATTCATGATTGAACAAAATGCCGTTACAGGCGTACATGCCATAGGCTTCGCGGTAATTTACGGTGATCCAGTACGCATACAGCTTGGCCACTCCGTAGGGAGAGCGTGGGTAGAAGGGCGTGTTCTCATCCTGGGGCACCGCCTGTACCTTGCCATACATCTCCGAGGTGCTGGCCTGATAGAAGCGAGTCTTGCCCTCCAGCCGCAAAATCCGAATCGCCTCGAGCAACCGCAGTGTCCCGACCGCATCGGCATTGGCCGTGTATTCCGGGGTCTCAAAGGACACCCCTACGTGGCTCTGGGCAGCCAGGTTATACAGCTCATCGGGCTGCACGTCCTGGACAATCCGAATCAAGTTGGTGGCATCGGTCAGGTCACCGTAGTGCAGGATCATGCGCCGCTCCACTTCGTGCGGATCCTGGTAGAGGTGATCGATGCGATCGGTGTTGAACAGGGAGGCGCGGCGCTTGATTCCATGCACCTCGTACCCTTTTTCCAACAACAACTCGGCCAGGTACATACCGTCCTGGCCCGTTATCCCGGTAATCAACGCGCGTTTCATTCCGCCACCTCCCGTACCGGGTACTCACCCGCAATCAATGCTTCTAGTTGATGCTCGAAACGTGCCAAGATCACGTCTCGCGCCAGATGCACCTCGGCGTAACGCCGCGCACGCACGCCCATGGCCGCGCGCAATCCGGCATCGTCCGCCAAGGCACACAATCCAGCCACCAACGCCCCAGGGGACTCCGGCGCTACACAACGCCCTGCCCCTCCCTCTTCCAACACATCCCACAACGCAGTGTTGGGCGCAGAAGTGGCGATGGCGGCACGGCCAGCGGCAAGGATATTGGTTAATTTTGAAGGCATCATCAAATCGGCGGCATCCCGCTTCTGCACCACGAGATGAATGTCGGCAGCCGACAACAGCGCCGACAATCGCTCCACGGGCTGTGGCGGCAGCCAGGCCACATTGTCGAGCCCCAGTGCCGCGGCGCGCTCACGCAATCGCGGGGCATCCGACCCATCGCCCACCAACGCAAACCGAAACCGGGAGTCATCTCGCAGCCGTGCGGCGGCATCCAGCACCAGATCCAATCCCTGCTTGGTAGCCATGGCACCAGCGTACATCACCAATACCGAATCGGATTGCGCACCGAGCAGCCGTCGGTATTCCGCATCCGGGGGCTGAGGCTGGATCTGCTCGATATCCGCCCAATTAGGTAAATACAGCACCGCACCCGGATCGGCTCCTTTGACGACGGCGCGGCGGCACATCGCAGGCGTGATGGTGGAGACGCAACGTGCCCAGCGCACACAAAGATTCTCCAGCCGATACAGGAGGCGCCCAAAAACGCCGACGCGCAACATGCCCAAACGAACCGCTGCATCGACCTGAAAATCCTGGATGTGCAGGATCCAGGGAATGCGTCTCATCGAACTATACAACCCCGGCAATAGTGCCGTTTGCAGCGGCGGACAGACGGTAATCACTGCATCAAAATCTTTGCGGCGACACAACAGCGGTAGCCACCAACGCAGCGAAGCTAGCGTAAAAGAGCTCTCCAAGAGAATGCGCTGCAAGGTGGTCACCCGGCCAGGAGGCGGCACCATATGGGGGGCGCGGAGAACTTCCACTCCCGCGGAATATTCGACAGACCAACGAGAGCCACGATAGGCAGCATCCACTTGCCAGCCCGGATAGTGTGGCAGTCCCGCAATTACAGTGACCTCATGGCCGCGCTCCGCAAACCAAGCGGCAAGCTCGCC
>JBFHML010000025.1:0-31463 GCA_041594335.1 Porticoccaceae bacterium | reverse complement strand
TCTACACCGCCGGACCCAACGAGTGCGAACTGCTCAAGCAGCCGAGTTCAGGCTGGACCTACGAGGGCATCGCCTTCCGCGCCCTGGTGCCGACCCAGGGCTCCTGCTATCCCGGCACCACCCCGGTGTGGCGGCTGTACAACGACCGCTTCGCCCAGGCCGACAGCAACCATCGTTTCGTCACCAGCGCCGACACCTACCGGCACATGATCGCCAACGGCCGGATCGGCGAGGGCGTGGCGTTCTGCTCGCCGGAGTCGTGATGGCGAGCGGGTCACAGGCTGGCCCGATGCACTCGACTGGCCGGTGACGTGTCCCGCGCGCGACGGTAACGTCACCGAAAGTTCCTGCACGGCGGTTGATCGCGACCCCTCGGGCGAGGCAGTGCCGATGCTCGCGGTAGTCGCGATCCGTTTGCAGCCAACGGCGAAGCCGTGTTTCTGCGATCATTGGCCGCCGGAAATTGCCGGCGCGCAGCCGTGCCGAACGAGGATGCCGGTTGCGGATTGGGCGCTACTGATGCCAGTGGTGGGTGTTCGCGTGTGCCAGCGGTAAGGAGCATTGCGATGGGTTCTCGTTATTTCGCCACCGCCCTGCGCGAGAGTCTTGCACAGGGCTATGGTCGCGCCGGGCTGCGCGCCGATCTGTTGGCCGGGGTGACGGTGGGCATCGTGGCGCTGCCGCTTGCCATGGCGCTCGCGATCGCCAGCGGCGTGCCGCCCCAGCACGGTCTCTACACGGTGATCGTCGCCGGTGCGGTGATTGCCCTTGCCGGCGGTTCACGGGTGAATGTCTCCGGTCCCACCGCGGCGTTCGTGGTGGTGCTGCTGCCGATCACGCAGCAGTTCGGTCTCGGCGGGCTGTTGCTGGCTACGGCGATGGCTGGCGCCATTCTCCTGGTCATGGGGCTGGGCCGGCTCGGGCGCTTCATCGAACTGGTGCCTTATCCGGTCACCATCGGGTTTACTGCCGGCATTGGCGTGGTGATCGCGACCCTGCAATTGAAGGATTTTCTCGGGCTCGAGGTCGCTCCGGCCCAGGGTCATTTTTTTGCCCAGGTGGGTGCGCTGGCGCGGGCGCTGCCGAGCGCCAGCGGGGCGGATGCGCTGATCGGCGTGCTGACCCTGGGGGTGCTGCTGCTGTGGCCGCGCTGGGTGAAACGGGTGCCCGGGCACCTGGCGGCGCTGCTGGTGGGCAGCATTGCTGCGGTGCTTGCGACGCACTGGCTGCCCGGCTTTGAGGTGGCCACCATCGGCTCCCGCTTTCACTACACCCTGGACGGGGTGACCGGCAGCGGCATCCCGCCGCTGCTGCCGCACTTCGATTGGCCGTGGCGGTTTACCGGCGCCGATGGGGCTCCGCTGGCCCTCGATTTCGAAACCCTGCGCGCCTTGCTGGGGCCGGCCTTCGCGATCGCCATGCTGGGGGCGATCGAGTCCTTGCTCTGCGCCGTGGTGGCCGATGGCATGGCCGGAACCCGGCACGACTCCAACGGCGAGCTGATCGGCCAGGGTCTGGGCAACCTCATCGCGCCGTTCTTTGGCGGTATTCCGGCGACCGCGGCCATCGCCCGTACCGCCACCGGTGTGCGTGCCGGCGCGGTGTCCCCGATTGCCGCGGTGGTCCATGCGGGCGTGGTGCTGGCCGCCATGGTCAGTCTCGCCGGGCTGCTCGGCTATATCCCCATGGCGGCGTTGGCCGCGCTGCTCCTGGTGGTGGCGTGGAACATGAGCGAGGCCCGGCACTTCGCCCGCGTGGTCCGCACCGCGCCCCGCCACGACATCCTGGTGCTGTTGACCTGTTTCAGCCTGACCGTGGCGCTGGACATGGTGGTTGCCGTGATGGCCGGCATCGGCTTGGCGGTGACGCTGTTCCTCAAGCGCACCATTGATCTGACCGAGGGTCGCCGGGTGGAGCAGCCCGCGCTGCACCCCGAACCGCTGCCCGATCAGGTGGCGCTCTACGACATCAACGGCCCGCTGTTCTTCGGCGCCGCGCACAAGGCGCTGGGCACCCTGAAGACCGTCACTCCGGGGCTGCGGGTGGTGGTGCTCGACATGCACGATGTGAATCTGGTCGACATGACCGGCCTGGTCGCGCTGGAATCGTTGATCGAGACCGCCCGGCGCCGTGATCTGGGGCTGGTGTTCTGTGGGCTCGACACCCGCCTGCTCTTGAAGATGCGTCGCGTCGGAATTCGCCGGCGGCGCGGCCGCCTGGAATTTGCACGCACTGTCGGGGAGGGCGTCGCGCATGCGGTCAGGATGCGCGACGCGCAGGTGGCTGCGCCCTCTCCTGCTGTTGGGTAGTGCCCACCTCCGGGTGGGTGTTGGCCAGAGACCGCCGGGGGCGGTTATGCTTCCCTTCCCAATCCCGATCGATCCGCAGCGAGGCCCGCGCGTGGAGATGCCAGCCCCTGAACCCGGCATTCTCGCCCAGCGCGAGGCGCTGCTCGCCGAACTGCGCGCCGGGCTGGCCGACGATCAGGTGATCGCCGACGATGCCGGGCTGCGCGCCTATGACAGCGATGCGCTGACCGCCTACCGCCAGCCGCCGCTGCTCGCGGTGCTGCCCAACGACGTCGCCGAGCTGTCCCAGGTGCTCGCGATCTGTCACCGCCGCAAGGTCAAGGTGGTGGCGCGCGGCGCCGGCACCTCGCTATCGGGCGGTGCGCTGCCACTCGCCGATGCCGTACTGATCGGCCTCGGCCGCTTCAACCGCATTCTCGACATCGACTACGACAACCGTTGCATCACCGCGCAGAGCGGAGTGACCAACCTGGCGCTCAGCGAGGCGGTGGCCGAGCGCGGTTTCTATTACGCGCCGGATCCTTCCAGTCAGATCGCCTGCACGATCGGCGGCAATGTGGCGGAAAACTCCGGCGGGGTGCATTGTCTGAAGTACGGCATGACCACCAACAACCTGCTCGGTCTGGAGATGGTGCTGCTGGACGGCACCCCGATTCGCCTCGGCGGCAAGCATCAGGACGCCGAGGGCTATGATCTGCTCGGTCTGCTGACCGGCTCGGAGGGTCTGCTCGGGGTCATTACCGAGGTCACGGCGCGCATCCTGCCGCGCCCGGAGACCGCGCGCGCCGCACTGCTCGGTTTTGCCAGCAACGAAGACGCCGGCCGCGTGGTCGCGGCGATCATCGCCGCCGGCATCGTGCCGGCCGGGTTGGAGATGATGGATCGCTTTATCGTCGCCGCCACCGAGGCGTTCTGCCACCCCGGCTATCCCCTCGATGTCGAGGCGCTGCTGATCGTCGAACTCGACGGCCCGGGTGCCGAGGTCGATCATCTATTGGCGCAGGTGGTGGACATCGCCCGCGCCCAGGGGGCGGTCTCGGTGCGGGTCAGCGAAAGCGAGGCCGAGCGGCTGGCGTTCTGGAGCGGGCGCAAGGCGGCGTTTCCGGCGGTCGGGCGGCTGTCGCCGGATTACCTGTGCATGGACGGTACCATTCCGCGCAAGCGGCTGCCGGAAGTGCTGCGCCGGATGGCCGAGCTCAGCCGCGAGTTCGGTCTGCGCGTCACCAACGTCTTTCACGCCGGCGACGGCAATTTGCATCCGCTGATCCTCTACGATGCCAACCAGCCCGGCGAGTTGGAGCGCGCCGAGGCCTTCGGCGCCGCCATCCTGCGCCTGTGCGTGGCGGTGGGCGGTGTGCTCACCGGCGAGCACGGGGTGGGTGTCGAGAAGCGCGATCTGATGGGCACCATGTTCGATGCCGAGGATCTGGCCCAGCAGCAGCGGGTGAAGTGCGCCTTCGATCCCGAGGGCCGGCTCAATCCGGGCAAGGTGTTCCCGCAACTGCATCGCTGCGCAGAGCTGGGTCGAATGCATGTGCACCGCGGTCGGGTGCCGTTTCCGGAATTGCCGAGGTTCTAGCCATGCAGCGTCTGATGCCCTCCCGGCCGGAAGAGCTGGCCGAGATCTTGCGTTGGGCCGCGGCCGATGCGGTTCCCCTGGCGGTGACCGGCAGCGGCAGCAAGGCCGGTATCGGCACGCCGGTAGTGGCCGAGCACGAGCTGAGTCTCGCCGGCTTTGACCGCATCCACGATTATGAACCCGATGAACTGGTGCTGACCGCGGGTGCGGGCACGCCGCTGGCCGAAGTCGAAGCCCTGCTGGCCCGCCATCGTCAGCAACTTGCCTTTGAGCCGCCGGACATGACCAGCGTCGGCCGCGCAATGGCGGATGCCGCGGCGCCGCGCGCCGGGACGCTGGGGGGGGTGGTGGCCGCCAATCTGTCCGGTCCGCGGCGCTTCGCCGCCGGTGCCGCGCGGGACCATTGCATCGGGTTGCGCGCGGTGAGTGGACGCGGTGAGGGCTTCAAGAGCGGCGGGCGGGTCGTCAAGAATGTCACGGGTTTTGATTTGTCCAAACTGCTCTCGGGCTCCTGGGGAACGCTCGCGGCGCTTTGGGAGGTGACGGTCAAGGTAGTGCCGGCGCCGGAGTGTGCGCGCAGCCTGGTGCTCTGCGGCTTGGAGGCCGACGAAGGGGTGCGGGCGATGACCGCGGCGTTGTCCTCGGTGCATATGGTCAGCGGGGCTGCGCATCTGCCCGCGCCGGTCGCGGCGCGCTGTGGCCGCGGTGCGGCCACTGGTGCTGCGCTGACCCTGTTGCGTGTGGAGGGGCCGGAGCCGTCTGTGCGCCATCGCCTCGCCGGGCTGCAGACCCTGCTCGGCGGCGATAGCTTGCTGCTCGGGGAGGCGGAATCTGGCGTTCTATGGCGTGCCATCGGGGATCTCGCACCGCTGCCGGCGGCCGACGATTGGGTGCTATGGCGAATTTCGTTGCCGCCGGCGGCGGCCCCCGGGGTGCTGGCGGCGTTGCTGCGGCAAGCGCCGTGCGACTGGCTGTTTGACCAGGGCGGCGGCTTGCTCTGGCTCCACTGCCCGGTCGAGACCCCAGCTGAGCAGGTGCGGGCGGCGCTCGCAGCCTGCGGCGGCCACGCGACCCTGTGGCGCGCCAGTGCTGCCCACCGCGCGCGGGTGACGGTCTTCCACCCCCAGCCGCCAGCCCTGGCGGCCCTGAGCCAGCGGGTCAAGCACGGTTTCGATCCGCGGGGTATCCTCAATCCCGGTCGCATGTACCCCGACACCTAGGTTCCGCGATGCAGACCCACTTTACCGACGCCCAGCGTGCCGATCCATTGATCCAAAGCGCCGAGGCTGAGTTGCGCAAGTGCGTGCATTGCGGGTTTTGCACGGCGACCTGTCCCACCTATCGACTCACTGGCGATGAGCTGGAGGGCCCGCGCGGGCGCATCGTGCTGATCCAGGATCTGTTGGAGACCGGGGCATCCCCCAGTGATCACACGGTCGCCCATCTGGATCACTGCCTGTCCTGTCTGAGTTGCGAGACGACCTGTCCCTCGGGCGTTTCCTACCGCCGTCTGATCGATCCGGCGCGGGCACTGATCGAGTCCCGATACCGCCGTCCTTGGATCGACCGCAGCCTGCGCAGGCTGCTCGCCTGGCTGTTGACCGGGCGGCGACGCTTTGCCGCAGCGCTGCGCTTGGGCCGCGGGGCTCGGCCGATGATGCGGCGGCTCGGGCGCCACTGGCCCCCGCTTGCCGCGCTGGCGCAGATGCTGCCAGCGGCGCCCGCTGCGGGCCGTGTCCTGGCGCCGGGGGTCTATCCCGCTGAGGGTCGCGAAGTACGCCGCGTCCTGCTGGCCGGCGGCTGCGTGCAGCCGGCGCTGGCACCGGAGATCGATGCCGCAACCCTGCGCCTGCTACGCCGCCATGGTTGCACGGTGGTGGTGCCGGAAGCTGCCGGCGGCTGTTGCGGCGCGCTGCCCCATCATCTGGGCGACGAAGGTCGTGCGCGGCGGTTGGCGCGGCGCAATCTGATCGGTTGGCGCCCATACCTCGCCGGCGACGCCGCGGTGGATGTGGTGCTGATGACCGCTTCGGGTTGTGGCGCCCAGCTACGTGATTACGGCCATCTGCTGGCTGGGGAGCCGGACGCCGAGGCCTTGGCAGCGCGGGTGCGGGATCTGTCGCAACTGTTATTGGAGCTTCACGCCCGGCAGTCGCTGCGGGTCCGGCCGGAGCGCAGCGCCGGGGTGACGGTGGCCTGGCAGAACCCCTGCTCACTGCAGCATGGTTTGGCCGAGAAGCAGGCGCCCATCGCTGTGCTCGAAGCCTGTGGTTTTACCGTGCGCGAGCCGCAAAATCCCCACCTGTGCTGTGGTTCTGCCGGTACCTACAACCTGCTGCAGCCCGAATTTGCGGCGCGGCTGGGTCGTGACAAGGCCGAAGCGCTGAGCGCCGTCGATGCGGCGGTTGTAGTGAGTGCCAACATCGGCTGCATCACTCAGCTGCGTGCGTACCTCGCCGAGATTGGGGCAGTGCCGCCGGTGCACCTCGCCGAGTTACTCGATTGGGCCACCGGCGGCGAGCGGCCCGATGTCGGAGGGGCGAGCCGGATCGCTGCGCCTGCGCTGTAGTGGTCAGGGCCCGCTGTCCTTGCTGATCGTGGTTGGCGTGCGCGCCCGGCGGCTGCCGTCAATGTTCAGGAAACGGCCTTCAATACCAGGGGTGCTAGTGCCGCGGGCAGCTCCAGCTTGCCGCCGAGCGCGAATTCCCGCGCTGCCGGCGACATCTTGCGCCAGGTCTTGCGCAGGATGCCGGTCCACTTGGCGTCATCGTAATCCGGATGGCGGGTGGCGAAGTCTGCGAGATAGTGTTCCAGAAAGACGAGTGCAGCCACATCCTCGACCAACTGGGAATCCGGGTTGGTCTTGAGATTCCGTTTGGCGATGGCGTCGCGAACCCGGGTGATGGTGTCTTCATCGTAACCGGCTTCGGCGAGGATACGCGCGGCCGTGTCGGCGTGGATCTGGTAGAGATCCTGACGCCAGTTCAGATAGCCCGCCCGCCCGGGCGGATAGTGGGCGCGCGGCGTCTTCCAGCGCGCGATGTGTTGGGCGCGCACCGCGAGGCGCACCGCTTCGTCGGCGTCTGGCGCGAAGCGTTCCAGCATCTGGGTCATCCGTTGCGCATACACCAGTTCTCGTGGATGACCCTCCTCCCGGTTGGGATCCAGTTCGTTGACGGCATCGAAACGCCCGATGGTGTCCGCGAAGCGATCAGGGTCCGAGATCATGACGGGGGGCTACTCCATGGCGGGTGAGGGGCTGGCGCGCATGATCGCGCAGCGCGCCGCCGGAGAGAAGTGGCGGATAGCGCGGGATTTTCGGTCATCCGCCTCTCAGCAGTGCCACGGTGGGGCGGCGCAGCGCGCGTCGGCTGGCGGTGATCCCGGCTGCAGCCACCAGGAGGGCGAGGACGGGGGGCAGTGTCAGCCAGCCGGATGTGATCGGCAGCGCCAGGTCGAGGCGCTGACTGAGGGGATAGAGGACGGCGGTCGCCAAGGCTATGGCGCAGAGCGCACTGGCGCCGCCCAGTACTGTGAATTCCAGCCAGGCGACACGGTGGAGCAGTGCGCTGTCGCCACCCAGCGTGCGCAGCAGTGCATTGTCGCGGCCGCGATCTCGCTCGCCGCCGCGTACTGCTGCCGCGAGCACCAGCAGGGCGGAGACCATGAGTAGCCCAGCTAGCAGCGCGGTCGCCCGGCTCGCCTGCGCAGCGATATTCTGGGCTTGGGCCAGTAGCGCCTGGACATCCAGCACGGTGACATGGGGCAGCCGTGACAGCAGGGTGGCGATCCGAGCGCCGTCCCCGGGTGGCAGCCAGAAGCCGGTAAGCCAGGTAATGTCCTGGCCTGCCAGTGCTCCGGTGTCGAACATGAAATAGAAGTTGGGCTCAAAACTCTCCCAGTCGACCTGGCGGATGCTGGTAACCCGAGTCTTCACGATCCCTTGGCTGGTAACGAATTGGAGACGGGTGTTGAGCGTCAAACCCAGGCGCTCGGCGAGCTCTTGTTCCACGGAAACACCGTCCGCTCCCGGCGGCCACCGTCCGGCCAGGATGCGATTGCTGGCCGGTAGGTCTGCGCCCTCGGTCAGTGATAAATCCCGGTTCAATGCGCGTGCCTGGGTATCGTCCTCCTTGGTGACCGCCGCGCGTACCGGTTGATCGTCGACGGTTACCAGGCGACCGCGGACCACCGGGTAGAGAGGCTCGCCGCGGCCCCCTTGTCCTGCTAACCAGGTGCGGTAGGTATCGAGGTCCTCAGTGAAGAGGTTGAGTACGAAGTGATTGGGCGCCTGGGCCGGCAGTTTGGCCTGCCAATCGGCAAGCAATCGGTTGCCGATCAAGCCGGAAAGCAAGAGGGTCGTCATGGCCAGCGTCAGGGCGGCGAGTAGGGGCAAGGCGAGTGTCGGCCTGCGCGCGAGCCGGCGGATGGCCAGGCGTGCGGGTAGCGGCAAACGGGTGCCGGCGAGATCAAGGCCTTTCAGCAGCGGCCATAGCAGCAGGGGCAGTAAGGCCGCGAGTGCCGCCATGCTGAGCAGCAGGGTGCCGAGTTCGGCCATGGAGTCGGTCAATAGTGTGGCCAGCAGTCCGGGTACCGCCAGGGCTGCGGCGAGCTCGATAGCGCTAGAGAGGGGGCGCGGCCGCAGGGAATGGCGCAGTACCGCGAGGGGGGGGACTTGGGTCAGTGCCGCCAGGCGCGGCAGTGCGAACCCGACCCAGAGCAATAGTGGACCCATAATCGCTGCGGACAGCTCGGGTGTCCCGGATGCCCAGGGCTGCTCCCAATTCAACACGCGCCGGAGCAGGCCCACGGTCACGATGCCCGCTAGGGTGCCGAGCGCTGCCGCCGGCAGCACGGCCCCCAGCTCCCGACCGAGCAACCGGGTCACGACTTGGCGGCGGCTCGCGCCAAAAGTACGCAACAATCCGGCCAGCCGGGCACGCCGGGCGACCCGTTGACCAGTGGCGAGGTGAATGGCGGCGCCGCACAACAAGCTCACCAATAGCACCCCGAGCTTCGCCCAGAGGGTCAGCTGGCGGAGGGGGCCGAGACTGCGCACCGCCGCTTCGGCCACGTCCTCCAGGCGCTGGTCGGCGCGTAGCGTCGATCGCAACGACGTGGCGAGGGAGGCCAGGTCGACATCGGCCGTGGCGCCGATCAGTAGCCGATACTCTGCCCGGGAGCCCGGCCCCAGCACTTCGGTGGCGTCAAGCTCTACCAGGTTGAACAGAACCCGGGGACTCATCCCATAGAATCCGGCGCCGGTATCCGGCAGGCGGTGGAGGACTGCCGTGATCTCGAGGTTGCGCGCACCAATCGCGATCTGGCTGCCGACTTCGAGCCCCAGACGGTCGAGTACCTGGGGCTCTACCCAGAGTTCGCCTGGAGGTGGGGCGCCGGGCATGTCGGTCGGTGGCTGAAAGCGGCCTGATGCCGCGCTGAGGGCGCCGTAGAGCGGGTAATCTTCGGCCACGGCGCGGGCGCTGACCAGCAACGGAACTTCGCCGTGCACCAGCGCCGTGGAAAACTCGATCACCGTGGCGTGGCGGACCGGCGCGACCAGCGCGCGTTGGGTCGGCGACGGCGGGTGGGTTCCAGAGAGCACCAGATCGCCACCCAAGGCCTGTGCTGTGCGCACGGCAAAGCGGGCTTCGAGCTCCGCGCGCAGCAGCAGCATGGTGGTCAAGGTGAATCCCGCAATGGTGAGTGCCGCGGCAAGCAGACGGAAGGCCGGGTCTCGCCAGGGCCGTAGGAGTGATCCCATCAGGCTTTGACCAAGCGGACGGGGTCGGGTAGCTCCTGGATGCACCCGTCTTCCAGGCGCAACCGGCGCTCGCAGCGGGCTGCCAGCGTGGCGTCATGGGTGACCAATACCAGGGCGGCGTCGGTCTCGCGATTGAGCTCGAACAGCAAATCTTGAATGTGCGCGCTATTGGTTCGGTCGAGACTGCCGGTCGGTTCGTCCGCGAACAACAGTCGGGGTCCGACGGCAAATGCCCTTGCCAGTGCGACTCGCTGTTGTTCGCCGCCGGACAAGGTGGCCGGAAAGTGTCCGAGGCGGTGCCCCAGTCCAACGCGCTGCAGCCATTCCCGGGCGCAGTGCCGGGCGCCAGGGGCGCGTTGCAGTTCCAGCGGCAGCGCGACGTTTTCCCATGCGGTGAGGTCATCGACCAAATGAAATTCTTGGAATACAAAGGCGCATAGTGCGCCGCGTAGCCGCGCGCGCGCATCTTCGTCCAGGGCGCTGAATTCCTCACCCTGCACGCGGACCCAGCCCGAGGTCGGGGTGTCCAACCCAGCGAGCAGGCCTAGGAGGGTCGATTTGCCGGAGCCGGATGGTCCGGTGACGGCAAGGCTGGCGCCGGCGGCGAGCTCGATGTCGATGTCGTGCAACAGGGTCAGGGCCCCTTCGGGGGCAGTGACCTGTTTGCCCAGCCCGCGGGCTTCGAGCAGGGGAGGAGCGGGAGCGGTATCCGGCATGGTGGCGGGTTTCAGCGGGGGACCGATTGAGTATCCACAGCCCAGGCGCGGCTGACAAGCGTGCGATCAGCCGCGGATGACGATGCTGCGGCGCTGCGTCTCGTCGGGAAACACCCGCCCGGAGACCAGGGTCGACCAGATGTGCTCGAACACCTTGCCGGGGCGGCCAGGTTCGCGTCCCGAACGAAAATAGGAGTGTCCCTTGGGTGGATCGTAGGCGGTGTTGACGTCATCACAATCCACCGCATAGACGTTGGCCGGCGTCTTGGCCATGTCCTCGGGGCCGGTGTGACCCAGACGCCGCGAGGCAATCCGGTTTCGGAGATTGGCCACTTTGCTTGAACGCAATGCCAAATCGTCGGACGCGTAGTAGACCACCACGTTGCGTGACGCATGGCAGATCAGCTCGCCGGCTTCGCCGCGGTGCAAGGATTCGTTTTCGATATCGGCGGCGACCAAGTAGGTATTGCGGAACAACAGCGGCACTCCCTCTGGTAGATCGTAGCGATTCCAGGCATTCAGGGTGGCACGTAGCACGCGGTTGCCCATGGAGTGGGCGAGCAGGTTGATGCGCTTTAAGCAGGGATCGGCGCTGGGATTGTGCTCTGGGCTCTCGCGCCAGGCGAGAAACCGCTCTAGTACCCGCGCCAGTGAAAAAGCACTCGCGTCGGCGGATTTTTGATCGTCCCAGTAATCCTGGACGATGCCCAGGTCGTCGTCGCAGGGCCAGATGATGGGCAGTATCAGAACTTCATGGGGGGCGGATTGGTCGCACAGTTGTTGGAGTTCCGTGGCGGCGGCGAACACTGCCTCCGGAAGGTTGGAGAATCCGTGGAGATAGACCAGCAGTTGGCGGTAGGGTGAGGTCTTCAACGCCGACATCAGATGGAAGCTGCCCATCTCCTCATAGTGATTCTTGGCTAGGCGGCGGCAATAGAAAACCGAATTGCTCGGCGCGTTGTTTTTGAGATCGAAATCGAAATTTCGGCCGATGCGGGTGCGGATGCTCTGGGTAGGGAATCGATTGGTAATGAACAGCATGCAAATCACCTCCTGTGATCTGTGGTGGCGAATCCAAAGCGCCGGCCCCCGGGAGGGTTACAATGGGTTTCGCGCCGCTGCGCGGTTGTGCCGACCTTCGGAAAACGGGATGCGCGTCATGCACCTACCCCGGTTGCAGTTGCTGTTCCTGGCCCTGATCTTGACGGTGTCATTGCTGCCGCCTTCTGCCGTGGCGCGGGAGGTGCTCGTCCTGGGTGACAGTATCAGCGCCGCCTATGGTCTCGACAAGAGCCAGGGCTGGGTGGCGTTGCTCGAACAGGCGCTGGCCGCGCAGTGTCCGGCCGTCAGGGTCCACAATGCATCGGTGAGCGGCGAGACCAGCGCTGGGGGCTTGCAGCGATTGCCGGCGTTGCTCGAGGGCCGACAGCCGCGGGTAGTGGTGATCGAACTGGGCGGTAACGATGGTTTGCGTGCCCTACCGGCGGGGAAGCTGGCCGACAACCTAGCGCAGATGGCGCGTCTAGCCCGTGCGGCCGGCGCTGAGCCCGTGCTGTTAGGCATGAAAATTCCACCCAATTATGGTTTGCTGTACCAACGCAGCTTCGAGCAGGCCTTTGCGGAGGTCGCCCGTGAGCAGGCGCTTCCCTTTGTCCCGTTTCTGCTCGGGCGCTTGAGCCCAGGCGCCGAGCATTTCCAAGACGATGGGATTCACCCCACCGCCGCGGCGCAGCCACTGCTGCTGCGGGAGGCCTGGCCCCCAGTGGCAGAGGCCCTCACCAAGACCGGGGTCTGTGCTCTCGATCCCACATGGCGTTGGAAACCTTCGCGCCGTGCAGCGGTAGACGGTTGAGCTTACTGCTTGCTGTTCGTCTGCTGCCAACCGTCGTGGGCATCGAAAAAAACTATCGGATCGATAGAAAAAACGATCTTTATCTATGAGCCCGAATTCCGTAGTTTGTCTGTAGACAAGGTCTACGTCTGCGGTGACTCCGTGTGGACGAAGCATCGCTGACTTGCGTGATCGTCGCCGTCGCGGTGACGGCAGCCAACCCGGGGGATCCACCGATGAGTGTCAATCAAGCGCAATCCGCAGGACGCTGTCCGGTGCTGCATGGCAGTATCACCGGAGCCGATTCGGCCGCCAGGATCTGGTGGCCGAAAGCGCTGAATCTGGACATCCTGCACCAGCACGATACAAAGACGGATCCGCTCGGCGCGGGGTTTGATTACCGCGAGGCGGTGAAAAAGCTGGACGTCGCTGCCCTGAAGCGAGATCTGGTCGTACTGATGACCGACAGTCAGGACTGGTGGCCGGCGGACTGGGGCCATTACGGCGGCTTGATGATCCGTATGGCCTGGCATGCGGCTGGCTCCTATCGGCTCGCCGACGGCCGCGGTGGCGCCGGCACCGGCAACCAGCGTTTTGCGCCTCTGAACTCCTGGCCGGATAACGCCAACCTCGACAAGGCGCGGCGGCTGCTGTGGCCGATCAAGAAAAAATACGGCAACCGGGTGAGCTGGGCCGACCTGATCGTGCTGGCCGGCAATGTCGCCTACGAATCCATGGGTCTGAAAACTTTTGGTTTTGGCTTTGGCCGCGAGGATATCTGGCATCCGGAAAAGGACATCTATTGGGGTTCGGAGCGGGAGTGGCTGGGCAAAGACCGCTACACCGATACCGGCGATGAGGCGTCACTCGAGAATCCGCTCGCCGCGGTGCAGATGGGATTGATCTATGTGAATCCGGAAGGGGTCGATGGCCAACCCGATCCCCTGAAGACCGCGGAGGCCGTGCGCGAGACGTTCAAACGCATGGCCATGAATGATGAAGAAACGGTGGCGTTGACTGCCGGTGGCCACACGGTGGGCAAGTGTCATGGCAATGGCGATGCCGCGGTCCTGGGGCCAGAGCCGGAGGGTGCCGAAGTCGAGGATCAGGGCTTGGGCTGGCTGAACAAGACTTGCCGCGGTGTAGGACGGGATGCGGTGACCAGTGGCCTAGAGGGTGCCTGGACTACGCATCCCACCCGGTTCGACATGGGTTATTTCGACATGTTGCTCGATCATGAGTGGGAGAGCCGCACCAGCCCTGCGGGTGCGCACCAGTGGCAGCCGGTGGCCATTCGAGAAGAAGACATGCCGGTCGACGTCGAAGACCCCTCGCTTCGCCGCATGCCGATCATGACCGACGCCGACATGGCGATGAAAATGGATCCTAGCTATCGCGAAATCATGGAGCGCTTTCGCCAGGATCCGGCGTATTTCCACGATACCTTTGCCCGCGCCTGGTTCAAGCTGACGCACCGCGATATGGGGCCCAAGGCGCGTTACCTCGGGCCTGAGGTGCCGAGCGAGGACCTGATCTGGCAGGATCCGGTACCGGTAGGGCGGGCCGACTACGATGTCAGTGCGGTGAAGGCGCAGATCCGGGCCAGTGGCCTCGGCATTGCCGACCGCGTGGCCACCGCCTGGGATAGCGCGCGTACGTTTCGAGGATCCGATATGCGCGGCGGCGCCAATGGGGCGCGCATTCGCCTGGCGCCGCAGAAGGATTGGCCCGGGAACGAACCCGAGCGGCTGGCGCGGGTATTGGGTGCGTTGGAGCCCATCGCCGCTGCCAGCGGAGCCAGTGTCGCCGATGTGATCGTACTCGCTGGCAATATGGGCGTGGAAGAGGCAGCCCGGGCTGCGGGATACGACATCGAGGTGCCCTTCGCGCCGGGCCGCGGCGACGCCACCGATGCCATGACCGATGCGGAGTCCTTCGAGGCTTTAGAGCCGATCGCTGATGGATATCGCAACTGGCTCAAACAAGATTACCCAGTCACGCCGGAGGAGCTGCTGCTCGATCGTACCCAATTGCTGGGTTTGACTGCACTGGAGATGACGGTGCTGATCGGGGGGTTGCGGGTAATGGGCACCAACCACGGCGGTAGCCGGGACGGCGTATTGACCGATCGGGTTGGCGCCTTGACTAATGACTTCTTCATTAACCTCACGGATATGGCTTACACCTGGGCTCCGACGGGTCGCAATGCCTATGAGATCCGCGAGCGAGGGACCGGCGCCGTCAAGTGGACGGCGACGAGGGTCGACTTAGTCATCGGATCCAATTCGGTGCTGCGAGCGTACGCTGAGTTCTACGCCCAAGACGATAATGGCGAGACATTTGTTCGTGATTTCGCCGCCGCCTGGGCCAAGGTCATGAACGCCGATCGCTTCGACCTGACGGGCTAGCCCCCCTTGCTCGGCCGGGAAGTGCGCGGAGGCAGGCCGGGCTTTGGGAACCGCGCACCGGTCGGTGATGTCTCCCAGGGGTAGAGCCGGTGGCGCCGCGCGCGCCGGCTGCGGTGTAATGAAGTCTGGAATCAGGAGGACGTGGCATGGCGACGGCAAGTGGGTCCCTGCACGAGTCTGCGGAGGAACTCGGGCCCGAGGTGATCGACCGGCACCGGGCGATCCTATCGTTGATGGAAGAACTGGAGGCGGTGGATTGGTACGACCAGCGCGTTCAGGCCGCCCGGGATCCGGAGTTGCGTGCGCTGCTCGCGCACAATCGCGACGAAGAAAAAGAACATGCCTGCATGATGATTGAATGGCTGCGGCGCCGGGATCCGGGCTTTTGCGCGCAGTTGGACACCTATCTGTATTGCGAGGGGGATATCCTCCAGGCCGAGGCCGGTGCCACCGGGGGCGGCGATGAGGCCGGCGCCACCGAGGACGACGGCTCGCTGGGGATCGGCAGCTTGAAGATGGGGAGGGCGCGATGAACGATCTATGCCGTGAACTCGCCCCCATCACTGCGGCGGCCTGGGCCGCCATCGACGACGAGGCGCGGGACGCCCTGCGCCTGGCGCTGGCCAGCCGCAAGGTCGCTGATTTCGTCGGTCCGCTGGGCTGGGAGGCCTCCGCCGTCGGCCTGGGTCGTACAGCGCCCCTGCAAGCCGCGCCTGGGCAGGGGGTATCCGCTGCGCTGCGCCAGGTACAGCCGCTGGTGGAATTGCGGGTGCCCTTCGCACTGCCGCGGGCCGAACTGGATGCGGTGGCGCGGGGTGCACGGGATCCGGATCTGCAGCCGGTCAAGGAGGCCGCCCGGGCGATTGCGCTGGCCGAGGATCGGGTTGTTTTTTCGGGCTATGCAGAGGCCGGAATCACGGGCATCTGTCAGGCCGCGGCCGCCGCGGCGCTGACCATCACCGAGGACTACGAACGGTATCCCGGGGTCGTTGCCCGGGCGCTGGCGCAACTGCGTGAACAGGGCGTACAGGGCCCTTACGCCATCGCGCTGGGTCCGCGTTGCTACACTGGACTGACGCGCACGACGACGGAGGCGGGCTTTCCGGTCATCCAGCATGTCGAGCGCCTGCTCGACGGTCCGGTGATCTGGGCGCCGGGCGTGGACGGCGCCGTGGTGCTGAGCCTGCGCGGTGGCGATTTCGAGCTGACTGTCGGCCGCGATCTGTCCGTGGGCTATCGAGGTCATACGGCGAGTACCGTCGAATTCTATATCGAGGAGAGTCTGACTTTCCGAATGCTGGCCGAAGAGGCCGCAGTGCCCCTGGTGTATGGCGCGATGTCAGAAAGGTCCTGAGCGCGAGCGCGTTTTCGAGTGGGGTATCACGCCATGCAGATCCAGCATTTTTTCGAAGCGCAGACCTCGACGCTCTCCTATGTCGTGCACGCCGGTGGCGATGCCGTGGTGATCGATCCCGTGCGCGACTACGATCCCAAGAGCGGCCGCACCGGCTGGACTTCGGCCGAGCAGATTGCCGCCTACATCGATGCCCAGGGATTGCGCGTGCACTATGTGATTGATACCCATGCTCACGCCGATCACCTCAGCGGCATGCCCTTCTTCCGGGAACGCCATGGCGCTCGCACTGTGACTGGCGCGCGGATGGGCGAGATTCAGCGGGTGTTTCGCGACATTTACCACCTCGGGGACGATTTTCCGGTCGATGCCAGTCAGTTCGATGTACTGGTCGACGAGGGGGACTGTCTGGCGTTTGGCGAGCTGACCGTAGAGGCACTGCATACGCCGGGACACACCCCGGCGCACATGTCGTGGAAAATCGGCGACGCGGTATTTGTCGGCGATACTCTGTTTGCGCCTGATTATGGCTCGGCGCGCTGCGACTTTCCCGGTGGGTCGCCCGAGCAGCTTTACGATTCCATACAACGCCTCTACGCCCTGCCCGACGATACCCGGCTGTTTTTGTGCCACGACTACCGTCCCGGTGGGCGGCCGCTGGCGTTTGCGACCACGGTGGGCGAGCAGAAGCGCGATAACGTCCAGATCAATGCCCGCACCACCCAGGCCGAGTACGTGGCCTTCCGCCAGGAAAAGGATGCCTCGCTGCCGGCGCCAGTGCTGATCCTGCCGTCGTTGCAGGTGAATATCCGCGCTGGCGAGCTGCCTCCGGCCGAGGCCAATGGGGTGGCCTATCTCAAGATTCCGCTCGATTTGTTGGGACGCAGGGCCGCCGAGTGACACGGATGTGCAGAGAACAGCCGCGGCCAGCGCGCTGGCGGCACGGGTTCCTCGTGCTGCTGGTGAGCCTGACGACCGCCTGTCTGGTGACGCCGGTTCCGGAGGACGCGCACTTCGAGGAATTAGGCGCGATTGCCCCGGCCGCGGGAGAAACTGCGATTGCAGCGGTTCGGAACCCGTTCCCCCTGACCGCGGATACCCAGCTGATCGGCCGGTTGCAGTACACGCGAGTGCAGGGTGAGGAAACGCTACTCGATATCGCGCGTGCTTACGGTCTCGGTTACGACGATATTCTTGCCGCCAACCCGGGCGTCGATCCCTGGACCCCGGTACGGGGCGAACGGGTATTGCTGCCGCTGGCGCATGTGCTGCCCGATGCACCGCGTGAAGGCATCGTCATCAACCTCGCCGCGCGCCGTTTGTTTTACTATCCGCCGGCCGTGGAGGGTGATCCCGTTGCAGTATGGACCTATCCAATCGGCGTCGGTCGGGAGGGTTGGTCAACTCCCTTGGGCGCAACGCGGATCGTCGACAAGCGGGAGGCTCCAACATGGACGGTACCGGCTTCGATCCGCCGCGAACACGCTGCCCGCGGCGATCCCCTGCCGGCGGTAGTACCGCCGGGGCCCGATAATCCGCTGGGTTCTCACGCGCTGCGCTTGGGCTGGCCGAGCATACTCATTCACGGCACCAACAAACCCGCCGGTATTGGAATGCGCGTCAGCCATGGCTGCATCCAGCTCTTTCCTGAGGACATTGAGACCTTGTTCGAGGCGGTGCCGGAGGGCACGCCAGTCCGGGTGGTGGACCAACCCTACTTGGCTGGGTTCGGGCCGGACGGCTGGGTGCTGGAGGTCCATGCGCCGGTCAGTGAGCGTGGTGCCCGCGCGCTGGCGCGAGAGGCGCTCGACCGCGCGCTGGCGGGCCGGGATTCTGCTCCCGGGCCGGCCGTCGATTGGACGCGGGTCCGGGAATTGGTGACGGCGCGTTTGGGTTATCCGCTGCCCATCGTGTCGGGTGCCCCGCCCCGGGATCGTTATCTGGCGGCGTTACCGCAGGCGCCACCGCAGGCGCTCCCAACGTGGCCCATTCCCGCCCAGGGTACATGGTTCGTCGATCTTGGGTCCTTCGCCTACGAACATGCGGCGCGCCGGCTGGTGGCCATGTTGCGCTATCAAGGCCCCTCTATTCCGGCGCAGCGGTTGCCGCGCAACGGTGAATTCCAAGTGCTCGCCGGGCCTTGGGAGACGCGCGCCCAGGCCGCGGTGGAGGCGCGGCGCATCGCGCGCGATCTCGAGGCGCGAGGTGAAGTGGTGCAGTTGGCCGGGACGCTGTCCAGCGCCCGCCGCTGACGGTCGGCACAGATCCGTTTACAGCGTTCAGCGCCTGCTCTAGCATTCGCCGGCGCTTTTCCGTCGTATCCAGAGTGTCGTCCCCATGTCCACCGAACCCAACCTCCGCTTAGGGCCTCTGCCCTCCCTGATTTTTTCCTCACGTTGGCTTCAGCTCCCGTTATATCTCGGCTTGATCGCCGCACAGGGTGTCTACGTGATCCTGTTTGTCAAAGAGCTCTGGCACCTGATCCATGGCGCCATGGCCCTCAACGAACAGCAGGTCATGCTGATTGTGCTGGCGCTGATTGACGTGGTGATGATTTCCAACCTTTTGGTGATGGTCATCGTCGGTGGTTACGAAACGTTTGTTTCGCGACTGCGTTTGGAGGGACATCCGGATCAACCCGAATGGCTCTCTCACGTGAATGCCTCTGTGCTGAAAGTCAAACTGGCAATGGCCATTATCGGCATTTCCTCGATCCATCTGCTCAAGACCTTTATCGAGGCCGGGTCTCTCGGTGCCCTGCCGCCGTGTGCCGAGGTGGCGCGGGGGGTGCGTTGCACGACCACCACGGAGGCAGGGGTGATGTGGCAGACTATCATCCACATGGCATTCATCCTCTCGGCATTGGGTATCGCCTGGACCGACAAGGTGATGCAGGCCGGCATGGCGCGTTTGCGGCACCCGAACGGGCACTGAGGCCCGTTCACTGCCGCGGCTGGCGCCTCAGCGTCGGTTGTGCTTTTTGCGGTAGATGTTCCGGCTGGCGTGGTGCTGGTGGTGGTGCAGCGCGGCGCGCTCGCTGCGGGTGATTACACCATCGGCTTTGGCCCGCACCTGGGCCTGTTGCAGGCGGTCTTGTTGGGTGTGCAGCCGGAACGCTTCGCGCTGGGTCAGGGCGCCGGACGCGACACCCTGGTCGATGCGTCGCTGCTGGTTTTCCTGCCGCTGATCGAAACGCGGGGTGACAGGTTCGTCGGCCAGTGCCGCGCCGGCAAACAGTCCGAGTAGTAGGAAAGGGACTAACTGCTGCATGGTGATTTTCCCCCGTTGGCAGAAGTCGGCGCAGTAGGGTGCCGACTGGGTATTCAACGGCCTCGGAGGCCTGCGGTTGACCCCCGGCGGTCGGGTTCAGGCGAGTAGGGTTGCCAAACTGCGCCGAAAGCGCGCCAGTGACACGAGAGACAACCGGGTGATGTTGTTCACGCTGTTCGTACGAGGGTGGACGGATTCGCCGTTCAGGTTTGCGCAGCGTGGGGCCGGTAGAGGCGCTGCGGAGCAACTGCCGCGAGGAACAGGGTGGCTGCGGCTGCGACGATTGCCAACCAGCACAGGGCGTCCGGCGGACGGGTTTGAAATAACTCCTGGGCGACGGGCAGGTAGCTGAATCCCAGTTGCAGGAGGACGAGAACGGCGGCCGCACCGAGGGCGACCCGGTTGCCGGAAAACAGGCCCTTCCAGAATTGCCGAGGCGCGAAACGGCGGATCGCGAACAGATAGACCAATTCCCCTATCGCCAGCATGTTGACAGCGGCGGTGCGAGCGCTGTCGATGTCGCCCGTGCGGCCGAGTTGCCATTGGAAGATGGTGAAGGTGGCGGTCATCATCAGCAGGCTGATATAGAGAATCCGGCCGAAGACCGCGCGGGTGATCAAAGGCTCGCGGGGGGGGCGTGGCGGCCGACGCATGGTGTCCAGCTCGGGGGGCTCGAACGCCAGCGCTAGCGCCAGGGTCACGGTGGTTACCAGGTTGATCCACAGGATCTGCGCGGGGGTAACCGGTAGAACCAGGCCGGCAAACAGCGCGAGCAGAATCACCCCTGCCTCCCCGCCGTTGGTGGGTAGGATGAAAAGCAGTGATTTGCGAATGTTGTCGAACACGCCGCGTCCTTGGCGCACCGCGGCAGCCAGGGTGGCGAAGTTGTCGTCAGTGAGGATCAGGTCGGAGGCTTCGCGCGCGGCATCGGTGCCGCGCTGGCCCATGGCCACGCCGATATCGGCGGCCTTCAGTGCCGGGGCGTCGTTGACGCCGTCGCCGGTCATGGCCACCAGCTCGCCTCGGCGCTGCAGGGTGCGCACCAGGCGCAATTTGTGCTCCGGGCTGGCGCGCGCGATGACATCCGTGGATAGCATACGGGTTGCGAGTGTCGCATCGTCGAGTGCGTCGATGGCCATCCCTGTAAGGGGAGGGGTATCGCGCAAACCCAATTGTGCACCGATTGCGGCGGCAGTGGTGGCGTGATCGCCGGTGATCATCAGGGTGCGGATCCCCGCGTTACGGCATTGGGCGACAGCGGCAATCGCCTCGGGTCGCGGCGGATCCAGCATGGCGACCGCGCCCAACAGGGTGAATTGTTGCTGGATTGTCTCGAACGTCAGTAGCGGGGGCGCCACCGCGAGTTCGCAGTGCGCCAGCGCGAGCAGGCGCGCGCCGGTTGCCGCCGCGGTCGCAATGCGTGTCTCCCAGGCGGTTCGATCGATCGCTCGGCCATCGGGCGTCTTCTGGCTCAGCGCGAGTACGGTCTCTGGCGCGCCTTTGAGCAAGATGAAACCGGTGCCGCGGTGATCGCGATGAAGGGTTGCCATGAAGCGGCGCTCTGCGTCGAAGGGAATGGCGTCGACGCGGGGTGTCTCGCGTGGCTCGGTCAGGGGGTCCAGCCCGCTTTTTAGTGCCAGGGATAGGAGAGCGCCTTCCGTGGGGTCGCCGCACAGCTGCCACGCGCCACTGTCGTGGTCCCGGTGCAGTCGGGCATCGTTGCAGAGTAGTGCGCAGCGGGCCAGCGCCCGCAGATCCTGATCTTGGTGCGGATCAATGACGCCGCTGGCGTCGCGAAAGCCGCCCTCGGGCGCGTAGCCGGCACCGGTGACAGCGAGTGTTCGGCGCGGTAGCAACACCTCAACCGCGGTCATTTGATTGTGGGTGAGGGTACCGGTCTTGTCCGAGCAGATGACAGTGACCGAACCGAGAGTCTCCACTGCGGGGAGGCGCCGTACCAAGGCTTGCCGGCGAGCCATGGCGCGGGTGCCGAGTGCCAGGGTGATGGTAACGATGGCGGGCAGACCCTCGGGGATCGCGGCAACGGCAAGACCGACGACTACCAGAAAGGCGTCGAGCAGCGGTAGGTCGCGGATGAGGTGCCCGTAGGCGAGCACCAGGGCACCGGCCATGAGAATCAACGCGGTGATGCGTCGCGCAAAGCGGTCCAGGCGCCTGGTCAGTGGTGTCGCCAGCGTCTCCACGGTAGCGACCAAGGAGCCAATCTTCCCGATTTCGGTGTGCGGGCCAGTGGCTACCACCAACCCGCGCGCCTGGCCACGCGTAACAAGCGTCCCGGCGTGCGCGAGGCAGCGGCGGTCACCGAGCGCCGTGGCGCTGTCTACCGCCGCTGTGACCTTGCTGACCGGCAGCGATTCCCCAGTCAGCGGCGCTTCGTCGATGTGCAGATCGCGGGCCTGGAGTAGGCGTAGATCCGCCGGCACGCGGTCGCCGGGTTCTAGCAGTACTAGATCGCCGGGCACCAGCTCGGTGGCGTCTATGGCGTGCCGCTCGCCGTCCCGAATTACGTTGGCACGGCGGGCGAGCAGGGCGTGGACCGCCTGCAACGCTTGTTCGGCGCGCCCCTCCTGGATAAAGCCGATGGCGGCATTGATACACACCACGCTCAGGATGACCCCGGCATCCACATAGTCGGCCAACGCGAGTGTGATGGCGCCAGCGGCGAGTAGCACATAGATCAGGGGGTTGTGAAACTGGCGAGTGAGTCGCAGTACGGGCGACGGACGGGTGGGTCGGGGCAGTGCGTTGGGTCCGGCCGCGGAGAGTCGGGAGGCGGCCTCGGTAGCACCTAGCCCGTTTGCCGGGTCGCTGTCCAATGCAGCTAGAACTTGGGCAGCGGTGAGGCCGTGCCAGAGGCGTTGCTCAGGGCGGTCAGGGCAACGCGAATCCGGCCGCCGGGACACAGTGGGCGGGGCTCAGGACTGTGTTGCGGGACAGGCGCCGAGGCGCCGAGTGGCGACCTGGGTATTCATGGTCAGGGTGATTTCGCCGAGGCGCATTTTGGTGTGTAGCTGACCGTTGCCGCGGGTGCCATCGGTGGCGAAGTCGCCCGTCACTTCGGTCTTTGCACCCCCTTCCAGGGTGCACACCAGCGTAAAATGGAGGCGGTTTCCCTGCTGTTGTTCGTCGGTGACCGTGCAGCCCTGCGCTTGGCGAAGAAGCTCACGGGGGTTGAACTCCCGGGTGCGGATACACTGGGTGCGCGTCTCGGTGAACGCTTGGCCGGTCAGCGTATTGTGGATGGTCCAAGAGGCCTCCCAGAGCCCGGGCTCTAGGCTCAGGCGGGCGGCTTGCACGCCGGTGCTCACCAGCAGGCTTGCGACCAGCAGCCGAATGGGTCTGACCGTCGACCGCATGGCGGCGCTCCTGAGATCCGGTGTCTAGCCATCGATGCTAGCACGGAACCCGGAGGGGGAAGATGACCCCCGCGGGGTGTGGCCGCGGGGGCTGGGGTTAGTCGAAGAGGCCTGGCAGGCGCAGCAGCTGGGTCTCGCCGCTGGCGTCATCGACGCCGTCGTTATCGTTCACGATCCAGGCGTCGCCGTTGGGCGCTACCGCGAGTCCTTCGATTTTCTCCAATACCGCACCGCCGGTCGCTGCCAGGGTGGGTATCAGGTCGGTGACCAGTACTTTTTCCACCACCGGAAAGGTCGGCACGACACCGGGCGCGGTGTCGATCTGGGGATCGATGCCGGCCACCGAGAAGCGGTACAGGCGCTTCACCCGCGCATCCGCGCCGGCCTGGTTGTCGCGCTCGATCACCGCAAGGTTGTCGGCGTCCAGGGCGACGATCTCCGATAGCCCGACCCAACCGCCGAAGGGTGACTCGACCGCATCGAGTGGGTAATAGAAAAACCGCCAGCTGCCGTCGGCCGGTGTATAGCGGCCGATGCGCACCCAGCCTGCGGGATCGTCCAGCCACTCGCGTTGGAAGGCGACATAGACCTGCTCGGCGGCCCCCGAACCGACTCGCGCCACACCTTCGAACCCAGCGCTGATTTGGCGCAGTGCGGTGCTCTCCGGCAGGCGGACTACCTGTTCGATGGCGCCGTCGTCGGCGACGGCGAGCAGCAGGTTCGGGGTGGCCGCGTTGCCGCTGCCCTCGGAGACCAGCCAGAAGCCGCCGCCGTCGCGCACCACCAAGCCCTCGGCATCCAGGTTGACGGCGCCGGATGCCGCCACCAGCTCTGGCGCTACCGCGGCGAGCAGGGCGCTGGCATCGCGCAGCGGGATCTCGCCGTCGATGCGGGCCGGACTTGCGCTCAGATCCAGCGTGTAGATGCGAGTATGGCGGTAGAAGCTGTCGTGGACGCTGTAGCCTCGCTCCGCATCGGCTGGATCCACGGCCAGTGCGGAGAGCGCGCCCCAGGGCCGCGGCGTACCGTCATCGCGGTCAGTGGCGATGAGCGTTGGATAATCGGGTTGCGCCGCCGTCTTGCGGTAGAGGGTCAGCACCGAGCGATATTTGTCGTTGCGCGCGTCGTTCTCGCTGGCCGCTATGAACAGGTTGCGTTCGGGGATCGACAGCAGACCTTCCGGTCCCACGCCGGTGGGTAGCAGCTGCAACAGTTCGGGATGGTGTAGGCCGTGTAGCCGGTAGACTCCGACCAGGTTCGCGCGCTCGGAGCCCACGAACAGCAGCCGGTCCTTGCCGTAGCGGGCATAGGTGACGTTTTCGGGTTCGTTGCCTTTGTTCTCTGAGCGGTTTTCCGGGTAGTGCCCGGCGCGGATGACCTCGTGCTCGAAGCGATTGCCCGACTCGAAGAGCACCTGGCCGGCAGTTCCGAAAACACTGAAACCGCGGCTGCCGCCGTCGAGATCGCCTTCATTGGCGGTGGCGAAGGCCAAGCCGTGCAGCCAAGTCACGCCATCGGGTTCGCGCAATACCCCATCCAGTGCGGCGTCAGGCTCGATCAGGTCGTTTTCCGCGGTGTCGATCTGGCGAAGGTCCACGGCCCCGGCTGGGAAGTGGCGCAGTACGCGGCCGCTCGGCAGGTGGACCAGCACCAGATGATTATTCTCCTGCAGGCTCACGACGGCGATGTTGGCACCGTTGATGGCGACGTATTCCGGTTCCGGATCTTCCGGGAAACGCTCGGCGAGACCGGTCAGGTCGACCCGGCGCTGCTGCCAGTCGCCGGGCGCGCCGATCAGGTCGACCACGGTGAGCCAGCCCGCCGGCAGCTGCGGCGGTGCGCCGTCGCCCAAATCTTCGTCGCGTTCGTTCTCGATCGCGATCGCGGCGAAGCGGCCGTCGGGGCTCACCGCGACCGAGTCCGGCTGGCCGCCCAGCGGCAAGGTGGCGGCCAGTGTGCGGCTGGCAATGTCGATCACCGCCAGCTCGCCCGAGGGGTGCACGAAGTCCGCGGCGGTATTCAGCGCGACCAGGGCATGGCGGCCGCGCACCGCCACCGAGGTGGGTTCGCCCGACAGTTCCAGCACGCCCAGCGCGGCCGGGTGCTCGGGGTCGGCGATATCCACGAAGCCGACGCGGTCGTTCTCGCTGTCGGTATAGATCAGGGTATTGCCGTCTTCACTGGCGGCGACGATCTCGGCCACCGTTTGGACGTCGATGTCCGCGTTCAGGAAGACGGGGAAAGTGGCGATCCGTTCAAAATAGGATTCGGGTGGGGGCTTCGCGCCCGCCACTGAGGGCACTAAGAGACTAGCGGCCAGCAGGGTAGGCGCGCAGGAGCGAATCAGGGTATGCATGGAGCCTCCGGGTGGGGTTTGCGCTCCGAATGCTGGCGGGGGGGTATGGCAGGGGGATGACAGGGCTCAGGAGTCGCCGCGGTAGCGGCGGTGGAGGATCCCCACCCGTTCGACATACACCTGGGTTTCAGCAAAGGGCGGGATCCCACCGTGGCGTTCGACCGCGCCGGCGCCAGCATTGTAGGCGGCGGTAGCGAGGCGTACGTCACCCTGATAACGGGACAGCAGCTCAGCGAGATGTCGGGTGCCGGCCTCAATGTTCTGGTGCACATCGAAGGCATCGGTGACCCCGTAGTCGCCGGCCGTGGCCGGCATCAGCTGCATCAGGCCTTGGGCGCCGGCTCGGGAAATGGCCTCGGGATTGAATGCGGATTCGGCGTGGATGACGGCGCGCACCAGGGCGGGATCGATTCCCCAGCGTTGGGCAGCCGCGCCGATCTCGTCGCGAAAGGCATCGGGGTGCAGGCGCACGGTGCGCCAGTCGACGGATGAGCGCGGGTCACAGGCCGGACAATAAGTCTGTACCCGAGTGTACGCGGTATGCGTCGGGCGTTTATCGGTGTAGTGGACCACACCGTCGCCATCGCGGAACTTGTAAATGGCACTGCGTGCGGCACGGGCGTGCGCTGCCGGCGTGAGCGCGACGCGATCGGCGTCGCGCTCGACGTTTGCGCGCGGGACGTTAGACAAGTGGGTGACCCCCTCCTCGTCGATCCAGGAATGAACGGTACTTCCCCACGCAGCGGCGCAGCTTAGTACCAGCAAGGTGGTCAGCAGCGTGCGCACTAGCCAGATCCCAGCTTCCGGAATGTGTGAAGTTTTACTCAGAATTGCGGGAGCCGCCAGTGCAGCGTCGCGGCGGGCGCGCGAACTACCCCGGCAGACGGCTTGCGCACCCCGTGCCGGACGCCGGGCACGCCTGTTACCATCGGTGTCCGCAACCGGAAATTCACCATGCATTACGCCGCCAATGTGCGCCTGTTTGCGCTCTGTCAGGCGCTCACCATGTCGATGCCTGCGTTTGTGATTTTTGCCGGAGGTATTGTTGGTCGTCGCTTGGCTGCCGATCCCGCGTACGCGACGCTGCCGGTGGCATTGTTCATGTTGGGTTCCGCAGGCTCGATTTTGCCTCTGGTGCTGGCGATGCAGAAATTCGGTCGCAAGCCGATATTCTTGTTGGCCAGCGTGATCGCTTGCGCCGGAGGCATACTGGCCATGGTGGCGCTGGTGGGCGAGGGCTTCGCGCTTTACAACGGCGCCTCCGTGCTGATGGGGATCGGATTGGCTGCCGGTCAGCAGTACCGATTCGCCGCGATGGAAAGCGTCGAGCCAGCGCAGGCCGCGGGTGCGGCTTCCCGGGTGCTGCTCGGCGGCTTGGTCGCGGCTTTTCTCGGTCCGCAACTGGTGGCTTGGGGTGAACATTTGTTCCCCGTCCCCTTCCTGGGCTCCTTCGCGCTGCTCTTGTTCGTCATTGTGTTGGCCACCCTGGCGCTCCTGGGTTACCGCGAACCGCCCCGCCGAGGGAGGGATCCGGAGGCGATGCGCGATGCCCGGCCGCTACGACAGATCCTCGGTTGCCGCCCGGTGCTCGCGGCGATTGGTTGCGGTGCGGCGGGCTTCACCGTGATGAGCTTGGTGATGACCGCCACGCCGCTGCATATGCATGTGGTCAATGGACACAGCTTGGAGGCGACCAAGTGGGTGCTGCAAAGCCATATCGCTGCGATGTTTGCGCCGGCCTTGGCCGTGCCCTGGTTGGTGCGCCGTGTCGGGGTCAGTGGCCTGCTCGCCCTGGGCATCGTCGCCATGGTAGCGGTATTGATGGTGGTCTTTGCGCACTTCGAATTCAGCCATTACTGGGTGGGATTGGTGCTACTGGGGCTGGGCTGGAACTTCCTTTTTATTGGTGGCACCACTTTGCTCGCAACGAGTTATCGCCCGGACGAGGCTTTTAAGGTTCAAGCCGTCAATGACGTTACGCTATTCGGGTTGCAGGCGCTGGCGGCACTTGGCGCCGGATGGCTACTGGCTGTAGTGGGGTGGCAGGCGCTGTTGCTGACTGCGGTGCCGGCATTGGTGCTCGCCGCCGTGGCGGTACTCAATTGGCGCTTGCGAGCCGAGCCGGGCGCCTTGGGGGACCCCGCTTGACGTTGGGCACGGACGAAGAGCCCAGTCCTGCGGCCGTGTTGCCGTGGGCTGAGGGATCCGGCTGGCGAGTGATCGGCGACTGGACCCTGGCAGGCATGGCGCCGCGATTGCATCAGCTGCGTGGCGAGTTGCGCAGTGTCAGTGCCGCGGGTGGCTGGGACCTCTCCTCGCTCACCGCCCTGGATAGCGCCGGAGCCTTGCTGTTGGTTCGTAGTTGGGGCGGGGTTGTGCCACGGGAGTTGCGGGCTCACGCGCGCCATCGTGAATTGCTAGACGCGCTTGCAGCCCAGGGCGCGCCGCCCGCGCATCGCCGGCAGTGGAGCCGGATCCCGGGAGTGACGGCTTTGGGAAACTGGGTGCTGGCCGGGTGCTCGAGGGTAGCCGAAGCCGTGGCATTGCTCGGGCAGCTGTGTTGGGAGGTTGCACGGCTGGTGCATGAACCAAGGGGTTTCCCGCTGCGGGAGTGGTCTGCCACGCTGTATAAGGCGGGTTTTTTGGCTTTGCCCATTACCGGCTTGGTCGGGCTGTTGATCGGCGTGGTGCTCAGCTACCTTTCGGCACTGCAATTGCGGCTCTTTGGCGCCGAAGCGCTTATCGTCAACTTGGTGGGTTTGGCTACAGCCCGGGAGTTGGGTCCACTGCTTGCAGCCATTCTGGTGGCTGGCCGCAGCGGTTCGGCAATGACGGCGGAACTCGGCGTGATGCGGCTCACCGAGGAACTGGATGCATTGCGTGTCATGGGCGTATCGCCGTTTCGGCGGTTGGTGTTGCCCAAGGTTTTGGCGCTCGGCTTACTGATGCCCCTAGTCGCCTTTTGGGCGAGTATGTGGAGCATTCTGGGCGGCATGCTGATTGCCGATCTGGAGCTTGGACTCGGTTTCAGACAGTTTTTGGCCGGACTGCCCGACGCCATTCCCGTGGGTACGTACTGGCTCTCTTTGTGGAAGTCGCTCGTTTTTGGCGTGGTGATCGGCGTGGTGGCTTGTTTTTATGGTCTGCGGGTCGCCCCGAATACGGCGAGTCTCGGTGCAGAGACGACGCGTTCGGTAGTGGTCAGCATCACCATGGTCATCGTTCTGGATGCTTTGTTTGCCGTCGCCTTCCGGGATGTTGGCTGGCATGGCTGATACGGTCATTGGGCTCACCGGCATTGTCACTCGCTTTGGCGAGCGTGTGGTTCATGACGGAATCGATCTCGCCGTACGCCGTGGCGAAGTGCTCGCGTTGGTGGGCGGTTCCGGTAGCGGCAAGACTACGCTGCTGCGGGAGATGATCGGTTTACTGCGCCCTGCCGCTGGCAGGGTGACGGCATTCGATCGCGATCTCCAAGCCCTCCGCGGGACCGAGTTGGCGTCGCTGCGGCGTCGTTGGGGAGTCCTGTTTCAGCACGGCGCGCTGTTTTCGGCGTTATCGATTGCCGACAATGTGGCCTTTCCACTTCGTGAGGCGCGGGTTTTCACGGCTAGCGAAGTCGCGCATCTGGTTGCGCGCAAGCTCGCTCAGGTCGGTTTGCCCGATACGGCTGCCGAGCTGTTGCCGGCGGCGTTGTCCGGTGGAATGGTCAAACGGGCGGCGCTCGCGCGGGCGCTGGCGCTAGAACCAGAATTGCTGTTACTCGATGAGCCCACTGCGGGCCTGGATCCGGTGGCGAGCGAACAGTTTGTGCGCCTCATTCGCGCGTTGCGCGGAGCATTGGGTCTGACGGTGGTGTTGGTTACCCACGATCTGGATACCATCCGTGATTTGTGTGATCGCGTTGCTGTGCTGGCAGACGGCAGACTGGCGGCGCTAGGCAGTCTCGAGGAGGTAACGGCGGTGGATCACCCCTTTATCCGCGAGTATTTTTGGGGGACTCGGGGAGCGCGCCGGGTAATGGGCTGACCGGGGAATCGAACATGGAACGCAGCGCCTACGCTTTTGCCACCGGATTGTTCGTGATTGCCTTGGGGTTGGGGCTGTTGGCGGCAGCGCGTTGGTTGGATGGACCAGAGGTGGAGCGCCGCCCCTATCAGGTGGTGGCCAAGAACTCCGTTTCCGGCCTGTCGCCCTACGCCAAGGTTTACTATCGTGGCGTCGATGTGGGTCAGGTCACCGGGATTCGTTTTGCTGAGGACGGTTCCCGGGACATCTTAATCGACATTGCCTTGGAGCCCCGAGTGCCCGTCACTGTCCATACCTATGCGGTACTGAAGTCCCAGGGGTTGACCGGTCTTGCCTATATTGAATTGCTCGACGATGGTCCACGCGATGCGCCGGCGCTGCCGTCCACTGCGCAGGGTGCCGGGCGTATCGAGATGCGCCCCTCGCTGTTGCAGTCATTCCAAGCGGTGGGCGCCGGAATCGCTGAGCAGATTCAGCAGTTGGCGGGCAATCTGAATCGTCTGCTGGCACCCGAGTCGGTGGAGCGGGTAGGGCGTATTCTCGCCAATCTGGAAGCCGTCAGCGCCCGGGTCGACGAATTGTTGGAGCTCAGTCGTCCGGCTTTCGAGCGTTTTGCGCCCCTGCTTGATCAGGGTGACGCAACCCTGGTGGAGGCCGGCGCGACGCTGGGCGCGCTGCGGGAGACGCTGGTGTCGCTCCAGGCCCGGTTGCGGGACGCAGAGGGGGTTGCGGCGCGGGCCGATGCCACGGTCGCAGGCGTGGGGGCGCAGGTGACCGAAAGTCTATTGCCCGAGTTGGAGTCCGCACTGGCAGCGATTCGGGCGGCCGCCGATCGCTTTGAGCGGCTTGCCGCGACCCTGGAGCGTAACCCGCCAGCACTGCTGCTGGGAACGCCGCGGCCGCCACCGGGGCCTGGCGAGGCCGGTTATTCAGGGGATTGATGCATGCGTCTGACGTGGGGATTGGGTTGTCTGCTGTTGCTGACGGGCTGCGGGGTGTTACCCAAGCCTGCACCTCCGGCCGCGTTGCATGATCTGGGCGCAATCCCCCTGGCGCGGGTGGCGGTTCCCTGGCAGGTGGACGTGCACACGTTCGCACCCGCGTGGTTGGATGACGGTCAGGTCTATTATCGCCGTGGCGACGAAACTCGGTTAGCCACTTATCGCGATCATCGTTGGGCTGCGCCTCCCTCGGTGCTGCTGGCGCGCCGTCTCCGCGATCGACTGGCGCCGCCAATACCGGGCGCGGCAATGCGTTGGTTGGGCGTGGAATTGGTCGCTTTCGAACAGCACTTTGCGGACGGTGACGCTCCTGCGCGAGTCTTCGCCCGCGCATTCATCCGTGAGCGGCGGGGAGGACCTTTGCTCGCCAGCCGGGACTTTGCGTTGACGGTGCCTGCCGCGAGCGCCGATGTCCAGGGCGGCGTAACGGCGTTGGCGGAGGCGCTCGATCGTTTATCGGGGTTGGTGATTAACTGGCTCTCGGCGCACGGCCAGGTGCCGTCCCCTTGACCGGTCCCGTGTTGAGTCGCGCCCAGCAAGAGGAAGTGATGGCGGCTACCAGCACCTGGCTGCAGCGCGCCAGGGCGTTGTTCGGGCTGGCTCTGCCAGAGATTCCGGTGCGCTTCGATCTCCAGGGACAAACTGCCGGCATGTATCGCGCGCGGGGCGGACGCCGGGAAATCCGCTATAACCCACTGGTATTTGCCCACTGGTATCGGGAGAACTTGGCCGATACCGTGCCCCACGAAGTCGCCCATTATGTGGTCGATGTCTTGCACGGGCGCCATGCGCGCCCCCATGGGATGGAGTGGCGTGCGGTGATGGCGGCATTCGGGGTTGCGCCCAAGCGCACGTGCGACTTCGATCTGAGTGCGCTGCCGGTCCGTCGGGAGCGACGTTTTCGTTATCGTTGCGGTTGCGGTGAACAACAGTTGAGTGCCACCCGTCACAATCGGGTGGTTCGCGGTCAGACCCGCTATCGTTGTCGTACTTGCGGGCAACACTTGACTGCCGAGTCCGAGGACTGAATCCGGAGGAGTTTCGATGTCTGCACTCTTTGAGCCCAGTGGCGAGCTGTTCCTGCCTACCGAGCTATGCGCGAGCCCCTGGGGCGCTTTCACCATCCATGGGGGGGCTTCGATTGGTCTGCTCGCCTGGGCGTTGGCGCAGCAGGTTCCTGCGGGCATGTTGCTCGTTCGTCTAACCGCGGACCTGTTTCGTCCTGTGCCCAGGGAGCCCTTGGGTGTAGGGGCGCGGGTGTTACGTGAAAGCCGACGCCTGCGATTATTGGAGGCGAGTCTGTACCACGAAGGCAGGGAAATCGGCCGCGCAAGCGGCTTGGCGTTGGCGACCGCCGACGTGATCATTCCCGAGGCGGCGCGCATCCCTTCGGGGGCACCCAGCGTGCTTCGCGAGGCATGGGAGCAGCCGCCGGTGGTCGGCATACAAAGTATCCCTGATCGGGCGCG
>JBFHML010000024.1:0-32831 GCA_041594335.1 Porticoccaceae bacterium | reverse complement strand
GGTGGCTACCGGCGTGCCCCACGACAGGGCGGCCCAGCGATTCATTCTTCACTTGCTGATTGCCTTTGTGCCCTTGGCACTGGTCGGCTTCTTGTTTGCCGACGCCATCAAGGCATTTCTATTCAACGCTACCACCGTGGCTACCGCCTTCATCGTCGGCGGTCTCATCATGCTGTGGGCGGAACGCCGCGAGCACCGTATCCGGGTGACTCAGGTCGAGGAGCTAACCGCCACCGACGCATTGAAAATCGGCCTAGTGCAGGTCTTGGCCCTGATTCCGGGGACATCGAGAGCCGGCGCGACCATTGTCGGCGGACTCCTGTTTGGCCTCTCGCGCCGCGCGGCCACGGAGTTCTCCTTCTTCCTCGCCATACCCACGCTGGGGGGGGCGACACTCTACGAGCTTCTTTTCGCCGATGATCTGATTAATGGCAGCGACTGGGGCATGTGGGTGGCGGGCTTTGTCGCCGCTTTTTGGGGCGCTTTCCTGAGTGTGCGCTGGCTCCTACGCTATATCTCAGTGCACGATTTTTCGCTGCTCGCCTGGTACCGGATCGCTTTCGGTGCATTGGTACTGGCAACCGGACATTTGGGCTGGATCGACTGGCGCCCCACACCCTGAAAACCTGGGGGTCATCGAGCCGCGCGGACCCCAAGCAGCAGATATTTTCCGATGGCAATGCTTGCAGTTGCGTGCCGGATTAGGAAAAATCCCCCCCCCGGGTTTGACGGCGCCTCCTGTGCCGCACAGACCATCGCGTGAATTCGAGTGTATTGAATGAAGAGATTCGAGTCGGAAAACCAGATTGCCAGCGATGTTCGCACGCAGCCTCCAGGCAGACAAGGCCTCTATGACCCGGCCTTCGAGCACGACGCCTGTGGCGTCGGTTTCTTAGCGAACATCAAGGGCAAACGCTCTCATGACATCGTTCGCGGCGGTCTGGAGATTCTGCTGAATCTCGATCATCGCGGCGCCTGCGGCGCAGAGCCCAACACCGGCGACGGCGCTGGCATTCTGATTCAGATCCCCCACGATTTTTTGCGCTCGGCCACTGCCGAGCTGGGTATCAAACTGCCCGATGCAGGCCAATATGGCCTGGGCATGCTGTCGCTACCCCCCAATCCCCGCGAGCGCCAAGCCTGCGAGCAGTTGATCGAGAAGATCGTCGCCGAGGAAGGGCAGCAAGTTATCGGGTGGCGCGATCTGCCAACCGACAACAGCTCGCTCGGCGCTACCGCCCGCGCCAGCGAACCGTTCATGCGGCAGCTGTTTGTGGGCCGCGATCCGGCGCTGCGCGACGACCTCGCGTTTGAGCGCAAGCTCTATGTCATCCGCAAGCGTGCGGAAAACGCGATCCGACACTCCGGAGACTTTGCCGAGGGGCATTACTTTTATGCCGCCTCGCTGTCCTGTCGCACCTGTATCTACAAAGGCATGCTCATGCCTGCTCAGGTCGAGAAATACTTTCCCGATCTGAACCATCCGGAAATGACCTCGGCGCTGGCCGTGGTGCACTCGCGGTTTTCTACCAATACCTTCCCAAGCTGGGACCGCTCGCACCCCTACCGCTACCTGGCGCACAACGGCGAAATCAACACCTTGCGCGGCAACATCAACTGGATGCGCGCCCGCGAATCCATGATGGCCAGCGAATTGTTCGGGGAAGACCTACCCAAAACCTTCCCTGTCATCGACGCCGGCGGCTCAGATTCGGGCATGTTCGACAACTGTCTCGAACTGTTGGTGCTGTCTGGGCGCTCACTGCCCCACGCCATGATGATGATGATTCCCGAGCCTTGGACCAACCATGAGTCCATGAGCGAGGAACTCAAGGCTTTTTACGAATTTCACTCCTGCATGATGGAGCCGTGGGACGGCCCGGCCTCCATGGTCTTCACCGACGGGACGCAAATCGGTGCCTCCCTGGACCGCAACGGGTTGCGCCCGTCACGCTACTACGTCACTTCAGACGACATGGTGATCATGGCCAGTGAGGCTGGGGTACTGGAGGTACCGCCGGAGAAGGTGATTCTCAAAGGCCGGCTGCAGCCAGGCCGCATGTTCGTCATCGATACCGCCGAAGGACGCATCGTCGCCGACGACGAGATCAAAGCGAAGATGGCCGAGGAACATCCGTATCGGGAATGGCTGGACCAACATCTGATCCGAATGGCCGATCTACCCGAGCCGCCCCACCTGCCCGAACCGGACCACGAAACCGTGCTCCAGCGCCAGCGGGCGTTTGGCTATACCTTTGAAGAATTGCGGATGCTGATGCTGCCCATGGCGCGCGACGGCGTCGAAGCCACGGGCTCCATGGGCACGGACACGCCACTTGCAGTGCTGTCGGACCGGCCGCAACCGCTGTTTAATTATTTCAAACAGCTCTTCGCCCAGGTGACCAACCCGCCGATCGACTGTATCCGCGAAGAGATCGTCACCTCGACAGAAACGACGATTGGTTCCGAAAAGAACCTACTGGTAGCGCAGCCGGAAAGCTGCCACCTGATCGAGTTGAAGTCTCCCATTTTGACGAATGAAGAGATGGCTAAGCTGCGTCACATCGACGAGCCTGGCTACAGCTCGGTCACACTGCCCATCCTCTACCCTGCCGACAGTGGCGCCGAAGGGCTGGAAGCAGCGATGGAAGCCCTCTTTGCGGCGGCCGATAAAGCCATCGCCGATGGCATCAACATCCTGATCCTGTCTGATCGCGGCATGGATCACCAGCACGCGGCGATCCCCTCACTGCTCGCCGTAGCCGGCCTGCATCACCATCTGATCCGGACCGGCGCCCGAACTCGTATCGGACTGGTGCTCGAATCCGGGGAGCCCCGCGAGGTACACCATTTCGCGCTCTTGATCGGTTATGGCGTGGGCGCCGTCAACCCCTACTTGGCTTTCGAGACCCTCGACGACATGATCCACGAGGGCCTGCTGGTCGATATCGACCACGACACGGCCTGCAAGAATTACGTCAAGGCCGCGGTTAAAGGCGTCGTCAAAGTCATCTCCAAGATGGGCATCAGCACGATTCAGAGCTATCGCGGCGCCCAGATCTTCGAAGCTGTGGGTCTGGACCGTAGCTTGGTCGACAAGTATTTCACCTGGACACCAAGCCGTATCGGCGGTGCCGATCTGGCCACCGTTGCTGCGGAATCAACCGCTCGCCACCGCAGCGCCTTCGCGGAAAGGCCGCAAGATGCCCACACGCTGGAAGTTGGCGGCGAGTATCAGTGGCGCTCCGATGGCGAACTGCACTTGTTCAGCCCCCAGACGGTGCACAAGCTCCAGCGTGCGGTCCGAGAAGGTAACTACCAGACCTTCAAGGAATACTCCACGCTGGTCAACGAGCAGCTGGAAAAGCATTACACCCTGCGCGGGCTATTGGACTTCAAGACCAGCCAACCGATTCCCATCGAAGAAGTCGAACCGGCGGAGGAGATTCTCAAGCGCTTCAAATCCGGCGCGATGAGCTACGGCTCCATCAGCAAGGAAGCGCACGAAGCGCTCGCCATTGCGATGAATCGCATCGGCGGCAAGAGCAATACCGGTGAAGGTGGTGAAGATGTCGAGCGCTACACCCCAGAACCCAATGGCGACTCCAAGAACTCGGCCATCAAACAGGTTGCCAGCGGTCGCTTCGGCGTCACCAGCCAATACTTGGTCAACGCCCGCGAGCTGCAAATCAAGATGGCCCAGGGCGCTAAGCCCGGCGAAGGCGGCCAACTACCCGGCGGCAAGGTCTACCCTTGGATCGCCAAGACCCGGCATTCAACGCCGGGCGTGGGTCTGATTTCTCCGCCACCGCATCATGATATCTATTCGATCGAGGATCTCGCCGAGCTGATCCACGATCTGAAGAATGCCAACCATCATGCGCGCGTCAGCGTAAAACTGGTCTCTGAGGTGGGTGTCGGCACTATCGCTGCGGGAGTGGCGAAGGCCCACGCCGACGTGGTGCTGATTTCCGGCTTCGACGGCGGCACCGGTGCCTCGCCACAGACCTCGATCAAGCACGCGGGTCTGCCGTGGGAGCTTGGCCTGGCCGAAACCCATCAGACCCTGGTGCTCAACGACCTCCGCTCGCGGATCGTGGTAGAGACGGATGGTCAGCTCAAGACCGGCCGCGATGTGGTAATCGCAGCGTTACTTGGCGCCGAGGAGTTCGGGTTCGCGACCGCGCCCCTGGTCTCGCTAGGCTGCATCATGATGCGAGTCTGCCACCTCAACACCTGTCCGGTGGGTGTGGCGACCCAAGATCCCCAACTGCGAGCGCGCTTCACCGGCGACCCGGCCCACGTGGTCAACTTCATGCGTTTTATCGCCGAGGAAATGCGCGAAATCATGGCGCAACTCGGATTCCGTTCCGTCGATGAGATGGTCGGTCGCGTCGATCGCTTGGAGGCGCGCCGTGCCGTCGAGCACTGGAAAGCCAAGGGCCTTGATTTCAGCAACATCCTCTACCAGCCCAAGGCGGGCCCGGAGGTCGGCCGCTATTGCCAGATTCCCCAAGACCATGGGCTCGATAAGGCGCTGGACAACACGACACTGCTCGAACTGTGCAAACCCGCGCTGGAGCGCGGAGAGCCCGTGCGCGCCACCGTGGGGATCCGCAACATCAATCGCGTGGTCGGCACCATCCTCGGCAGTGAGGTGACGCGCCACCACGGTGCTGCGGGACTACCGGACGACACGATCCACATTCACTTCCAAGGCAGTGCCGGGCAGAGCTTCGGCGCGTTCATGCCCCAGGGCATGACCTGGGAGCTGGAGGGTGACGCCAATGACTATCTGGGCAAGGGGCTCAGTGGCGGGCGCATCATCGTTTATCCTCCGGCAGGTTCGCCCTTCGTGCCCGAGGAAAATATCATTGCTGGAAACGTGGCACTCTATGGCGCCACTTCCGGAGAAGTGTTTATTCGCGGCATGGCGGGAGAGCGGTTTGCTGTCCGTAACTCTGGCGTAACCGCGGTGGTCGAGGCCGTGGGAGACCATGGCTGCGAGTACATGACCGGTGGCACGGTGATCATCCTTGGCGCGACCGGGCGCAACTTCGCTGCGGGCATGAGTGGTGGCGTCGCCTATATCCTCGATGAAACCGGCACTTTCCCCAGCCACTGCAATCCACAAATGGTGGCGCTCGAGACCTTCGCCGATGACGCCGAATCCGAGCGCGTCCACCGCCTGATTCAGCGCCATGCCGATTTGACCGGCAGCCAGCGGGCGCTGGAGATCCTCGAGCACTGGGCCGATTACGCGCGTCACTTCGTTAAGGTGATGCCGAAGGATTACAAGCGCGTCCTTCAGGCGCTGGAAAAAGCCAAGCAGCAAGGGCTCAGTGGCGATGAGGCGATCAACGCCGCGTTCGAGGAAAATGCCCGCGACCTAGCCCGCGTCGGCGGCGGCTGACCGCCGTCGCTACGCGCCTCTTCTTCATACCGAGTTTCTGGGAGTCCTATGGGCAAGCCGACCGGATTTATCGAGTACCTACGCGAACTGCCGGCTGATCGCAGCCCGGAAGAGCGCGTCAAGGACTGGCAAGAATTTCATCTGCACATGCCGGAGGCCAAGCTGCGCGAGCAAGGCGCGCGTTGCATGGATTGTGGCGTTCCTTTTTGCCATACCGGCACCTTGCTGTCGGGCATGGCCAGCGGCTGTCCGATCAACAACCTGATCCCCGAGTGGAACGACCTGATCTATCGCGGGCTATGGAAGGAAGCACTGGCCCGGTTGCATAAGACCAATAATTTCCCAGAGTTTACCGGGCGCGTCTGCCCGGCGCCCTGCGAAGGCTCTTGCGTATTGGGCATCAGCAGCCCTCCGGTCACCATCAAGAACATCGAGTGCTCGATCATCGATCGGGGCTGGGACGAGGGGTGGGTCGTGCCCGAGCCACCTGCCAAGCGCACCGGCAAGAAGGTCGCGGTGGTCGGTTCCGGTCCCGCGGGGCTCAGCGCCGCCGCCCAGCTCAACAAAGCCGGCCACTCGGTGACCGTATTCGAACGCGCCGACCGCGCGGGCGGACTGCTGATGTACGGGATTCCGAATATGAAGCTGGACAAGGAAGAAGTCGTCCTGCGTCGGCTGCGGCTGCTGGAAGAAGAGGGTGTCGAGTTCCGCTGCAATACCGAAATCGGCAAGCAAGTATCCGCCCAGGAACTCCTCGATCACTTCGACGCGGTGGTGCTGTGCACCGGCGCGACCCAGCCGCGCGATCTGCCCATACCAGGGCGCGAACTCCAAGGCGTACATTTCGCCATGGACTTCCTGCGAGCCAACACACAGGCCCTTCTCGACGGTACACCCGGCTCGGACTATATCTCGGCGGCCGGCAAGGATGTTGTCGTAATCGGCGGGGGTGATACGGGAACAGACTGTGTCGGCACCTCCCTCCGCCATGGCTGCAACAGCCTGACGCAGGTCGAAATTATGCCGCGCGCTCCCGAGCAGCGCGCCCAGGATAACCCGTGGCCGGAGTGGCCCAAAATCCACCGCATGGACTACGGACAGGAAGAAGCGGCAGCCCGCTTCGGTACTGACCCACGGGTCTACCTGACCACCGCCACCCAATTCGAAGGCGATGCCCAAGGCCAACTCCAGGCCGTGCATCTGGTCGACGTGGAGTGGACCCGCAACGAACAGGGGCAGATGATTCCCAAACCGGTCGCCGGCACCGAGCGCGTCGTCAAGACACAGCTGGCCTTACTCGCCATGGGCTTTTTGGGTCCGGAACAGCCCTTGCTTGATGCGCTGGGCCTGGAGCGCGATCCGCGCTCCAACATCCAGGCAGAGCATGGCCGCTACCGCACCAACATCGACAAGGTATTTGCCGCCGGCGATTGTCGCCGCGGCCAAAGCTTGGTCGTCTGGGCCTTCAACGAAGGTCGCGGCGCGGCACGCGAATGTGATCGCTTCCTCATGGGAGAAACCCAGCTTCCCTGAGCCCAGATGAGGCCGAGTTGCCCCGTCAGCCAGCGAAAGGCGCTGCGGCATGGAGCGCCGACAGCGTGACCAAACGGCAACTAGGCGCGAACACTGCCGGGCGAAAACGCCGCGCGCCCGGCCAAACCCTTGCACCGCCCGAAGCGTATCGGTGAGCCGGGCCGGGTCCATCGGCCACCGCCCACTGTCAACTCCACAGCCCAATCCCGGGCTGCGGGAGCGCGGCGCTGCGCTTTACGAGTGGGCTATCTGCCCGGCGAGGCATCACGGCTGAGCGATCGTGGCGAAAAAGCCGCACCCTGCGCGCTCTCTTGAGGCGCGGTCGTCCACCAGGTCCCTAACCAAGTGCCGCTAGAGGGCCAGATCCCGCGCGATGATATTGCGCTGGATTTCGCTGGTGCCCTCGCCAATGACATAGACCAACGCATCGCGGTGGAACCGTCCGGCCGGATACTCTCGCATGATACCGGCGCCGCCCAGGATGCGAATGGCCTGCTCACTGACGCGTAGCGCCGTCTCGCTCGAGATCAACTTGACCTTGGCCGCGGTGGCAGCATCCAAAGTGCCCTGGTCGACACGCCAGGCGCCGTAGTAGACCATCCAGCGCGCAGCCTCGATCTCAGCTGCCATATCGGCCAATTTGTGGGCAATTGCCTGATAGCGGCCGATCGCGCGGCCGCCTACGACCCGGCCGCGAGCGTAGTCGAGCGCCAATGCCATGGCGCCCTCGGCCATCCCGAGACAGTTGGCAGCCACACCGACACGGTTTTCAGAAAGACTTTCGAGAATCACGGGATAGGTGCCTTCCCGACCGCCGAGAAGACAGTCATCCGGCACGAACAGGTCGTCGATGTGAATCAGACCCGTCTCGGAAGCGCGGATTCCTTCCTTCTCGAGTTTGGCGATGTGCACCGCCGGGTCGGGCAATTCCACCAGAAACAGACTGATTGCCCCGGCATCGCGCTCCGCTCGGGTGCGCGCCGCCAACGTGATGAAGTCAGCGATGGGCGCGTTGGTAATATATAACTTACTACCCCGGATTCGGTAGCCGCCCGCGACTTTGGTCGCCCGTGTCTTCAAGGCTCGAATATCGGATCCGACGTCGGGTTCGCTGAGGCCAAAGGCCGCGATCCGGGATCCCCGTAACGCCGGCACAAAAAAGCGCTGCCGCTGCTCGGCGGTGCCCGCCCGCCAGATCGGCCAGAGAGCGAGATGCGAGTGCGCCGACCAGGCCGAAGCAAAAGCTTGGCTGATGCGACTCATTTCCTCGCGCACGATACAGTCCGAAATCTTGTCGAATCCGGAACCCCCATCGGTCTCGGGATAGCGCACGCCGATCAAGCCGAGGTCGCCCCAAGCGCGAAACAACTCACGCGGGAACGTCTCGGCATCGTCGGCCTGCCTTGCCCGTGGCTGAAGATGCTCGCCACAGAAACGGCGCACCGTGGCGCGCAAGGCCTCGTGATCGGCGCTGAACGCAAAATCCACAGCAAAAAATCCACCAAACCAACCGAGATTATAGGTCGTGCCCCCCACTGCCGCGCGAATCTACCCGCTGGTAACATGATGGCTCGCTATCGCACCCAACACTCATGCAGACTGGGAGACACCATGACAATTCGATATGACGGCCGCGTCGCCGTAATCACCGGTGCCGGCAACGGGCTGGGAAGGAGCCACGCCCTGTTACTGGCGGAACGCGGCGCCAAGGTGGTAGTCAACGATCTCGGCGGATCCGTCGAGGGCAAAGGTGGATCGCACTCCGCCGCCGATGCCGTGGTCGCGGAAATCCGTGCAGCCGGCGGCGAGGCAGTGGCCAACTATGATTCCGTCGCAACGCCGGAAGGGGGCGCGGCAGTGGTGCAGTCTGCCTATGATGCCTTCGGCAGGGTCGACATTCTGGTCAACAATGCCGGAAACAACATCCAGAACAGTTTTCGGAAAATGTCGGTAGCGGACTTCTTGGCCGTGCTCGAGGTCCACCTGTTGGGTGCAGTGCACTGCACCCGGGCGGCTTGGCAGGGCATGCTCGACCAGCAGTATGGTCGCGTGGTGATGACGACTTCTGCCGCGGGACTGTTCGGCGGCCATGGACTAAGCAACTACGCGGCAGCCAAGATCGGCCTGGTCGGACTGATGAACAGTCTTAAGCTGGAAGGCCGCAATCGCAACGTAACCGTCAACTGCGTCGCGCCCATGGCCACCACCCGCATGTCCGAAGAGGCGATGGACGACAAGACCGGGCCCCTATTACAGCCGCAGTTTGTCTCCGCCGTGGTGGCCCTGCTGTGCGCCGAGGGCCACACCGGCAGCGGCGATATCATTAGTGCAGGCGCCGGCTACTATGCGAAGATCGGCATTGTGGAAGGCGCCGGGGTCTGCTTGGGTACCCAAGCGACACCGGATCCCGAGCTCCTGGCCGAGCGCTGGCCAGAGATCTGTGACCTGACGTCCGCACAGCCCTTTGACGACGCCTTCAGCGCGGTGGCCCACAGCATGCGCAAGGTGCTGCGTGGCTTAAAAACACAGGGTTGACCCCACAGCGCGCGGCGGGCCGGCTAGTCGGTCGGCAAGCGCCGCGCCCGGAAATAAGCTTCCTCGGAAATGCCGTGGTAAGCGCTCACTTGCGCAGCAAAGGCTTTTTGCGACTCATAGACCCGAAGCGCAAGGGGATCCCCGGCAGCCAACTCCTCAAGCACCTGATCGCTCAGCCGATGCAATTCGATCAATACATCGTCCGGCAGCTGCCGTACCTGAACCCCGTTGCGCGCCAATTCAACATAGGCGGCATAGTTACGCGCCGTGTATTCATCGAGCATGTCTTGATTCACGGCGCGTGCGGCGGCCTCCACCATCGCCTGCAAATCGTCGGGCAGGGACAGCCAGGCGTCCCGGTTGATAATCAGTTCCAAGGTGGAACCCGGTTCGTGCCATCCGGGATAGTAGTAATAACGCGCCTTATCGATCTGATGGAAACCAAAGGCGAGGTCATTGTAGGGCGCCACCCACTCGGTGGCATCGATGACACCGGTCTGCAGAGCGGTATACAGCTCCCCCCCCGGGATGGTCACCGCTTCGCCACCAGCGCGGCGGATAACCTCCCCCCCGAGCCCGGGGATACGCATCTTGAGGCCCGCCAGGTCGGCCAGACTGTTGATTTCTCGATTAAACCATCCGGCCATCTGCACGCCGGAGTTACCACCAGCAAAGGGAACCAGATTAAAAGGCGCGTACACTTCTCGCCATAGCGCCAGGCCGCCGCCATGGTGTAGCCAGGCATTCATCTCCTGGGCATTGAGGCCGAAGGGCACGCTGGTGAAGAACACCGCGGCCGGCGTCTTGCCCTTCCAGTAATAGGCGGCACCATGGCCCATTTCCGCGGTGCCGCTGGATACGGTGTCGAAGACCTCCATGGCGGGCACCAGTTGCCCGGCCCCATACACCTTGACAGTCAGGCGACCATTGCTCATGCGCTCAATGCGCTGGGCAAACTGCTCCGGGGCCGTCCCTAGGCCTGGATAATTCTTGGGCCAAGTGGTCACCAACTTCCAGCGAAAGCGCTGCGTCTCTACCCCGCTGCCCTGATCCGTCTGCGGGGGCGGCTCGCCACCGCAAGCGGTCAACCCCAGCATCAGTATCCACGCTAGCCATCGTCTGCGCATTACCCTCCCCCCGATCTTGATTATTGGTTGTTATAGCGCGCGCAAGCCGGCGAATTGCACCACCAGCCACTTGGCTCCAGCACCGCGAAAGTTAACCTGCACGCGGGCCTGAGGCCCACGACCTTCAAAATCCAGCACTACTCCTTCACCGAACTTCTTGTGCGCCACCCGTTGCCCCAACGCCAAGCCCGTGCCGTTATCGGCGGCCGCCGCAGTCTGCTGGGGCCGAGTCGCAGCGCCAAAGCTCACCGGGCGGGTGATCGTGGCCCGCGGCCGGATTTCCTCGAGTAAGCCCTCGGGCAGATCGCGCAGAAACCGCGATGGCCCATTGAAAGCCTCTCGACCGTGGAGCTGGCGGACTTCCGCCCAGGTCAAGTAAAGCTTAGTCATCGCGCGAGTGATCCCCACGTAGCAGAGTCGGCGTTCCTCTTCGAGGCGGTTGGCCTCCTCTACCGACATGCGGTGCGGAAACAGGTTTTCCTCCATGCCCGCGATGAATACCAAAGGAAACTCCAGCCCCTTGGCGGCATGGAGGGTCATCAACTGCACCGCCGGCACATCGCCATCCGCCTGGCTCTCACCAGCGTCTAGGGCCGCGGCATCGAGAAACTGCGGCAGTATCGGCACGTCAGGATCCTCGGGCTCGAAAGACCGACAGGCACTGACCAATTCCTCCAGGTTGTCCACGCGCGCAGCACCGCGCTCCCCCGCCTCACGGCCATGAAAATCCTTCAATCCCGTGCGAGTAAGGACTCGCTCACAAAGCTCCGGCAAGGCTGAGGACTCGGCCCCACAGCGCAGCTCTTCGACCAGCGCTGCAAAGGCTCGCAGTGCGCCCGCGGCCCGCGCCGGCAACTCCGCGATGGCTGCCGGGAGCGCCGCCCAAAGGGATTCGTCAGCCTCCCGCGCCAGGGCACGCAGCCGCGCCAGCGTACGTTCGCCGATGCCCCGTGTCGGTGTATTGATCACGCGCTCCAGCGCAGCATCGTCAGCGGGATTTACCAACAAGCGTAGATAGGCCAGAGCATTGCGAATTTCCAGGCGCTCATAAAAGCGGTGGCCGCCGTGGATGCGGTAGGGCAACCCAACGCGCAGCAATGCCTCCTCCAGTACGCGCGACTGGGCATTCGATCGGTAGAGCACCGCCACATCGCTACAGGCGCCGCCAGCGTCGAGCCAGACCTGGATCCGTTCGGCAATGAAGCGCGCTTCATCCTGCTCGTTGAAGCCCGCGTACAGGGATACGGGATCGCCACGTTCACCATTAGTCCACAGCTGCTTACCCAGCCGTCCCTGGTTATGGGCAATCACCGCATTGGCGGCATCGAGAATGGTGGCCGTGGATCGATAGTTTTGCTCCAGGCGTACCGTGTGGGCGCCGGGGAAGTGGCGACTGAAATTACGGATATTCTCGATCCGTGCACCACGCCAGCCATAAATCGATTGATCATCGTCGCCGACCACGGTCAGCCAGCCACTCTCGCCGGCCAATTGCCGTAACCACGCGTATTGAATGGCGTTGGTATCCTGAAATTCATCCACCAGCAAATGGCTGAAGCGTTGCCGGTAATGGGCGAGCAATTCGGGATGACGCTGCCAGAGTTCATGGGCGCGCAACAGTAGCTCGCCAAAGTCGACTACGCCGCCGCGCTCACAAGCCGCCTCGTAGTCTCGATACACAGACACCATGGTGTCTGCAGTCACATCGCCGCGCTCGGCAAGATCCCGGGCACGGAGGCCCTCATCCTTCTGCGCGTTGATGAACCATTGCAATTGGCGCGGCGGCCAGCGCTCCGGATCCAATCCACGCGCCCCACAGACACGCTTGATCAGCCGCAGCTGATCGTCGCTGTCGAGAATCTGGAACTGGGGCTCGAGACCTGCATCGCGCCAATGAAGCTTGAGCAAGCGATGGGCAAGACCGTGAAAAGTACCGACCCACATGTTGCGGGCAGCCGTGCCGAGCAGCTCGGCGAGCCGCTCACGCATTTCCCGCGCCGCCTTGTTGGTAAAGGTCACGGCCAGGATCGCGTGTGGCGACACGCCGACACCGCTAACCAGCCAGGCAATTCGGTGCACCAGCACGCGGGTCTTGCCGCTACCGGCACCCGCCAGAACCATCAGGTGACCATCGGTATGCGCGACGGCCGTGCGTTGTGCCTCATTGAGGCGATCGAGAATCGGGGAGACGGTCATCGGCGGAATTCTAGCAGAGACCACCGGAGCAACCGCCGCCGGCGCCAAATCTGTAAATAAATTACAATCCGATTATCTGCTCCGGAAACTCCGCGTGAATCCGGCCGAGCTCATCCGCACCATCGAAGAAGCCCGTTGCGACCTGCGCAAATCAGAGCGCAAGGTCGCCGATCGCGTACTCGCCGACCCCGGCGGAGTGCTCTCGATGCGGATCGTCGATCTCGCTACCGCTGCGGGGGTCAGCGAGCCCACCGTAGTGCGCTTTTGTCAGGCCGTAGGGTGCCGAGGCTTTCTGGAATTTCGCCTCGCGTTGGCGCAACACCTAGCCGCCAGCCGCGGGGCCGGTACGGTTGCCGTAACCGATACCGACTCGGTCCGGGAATATACAGACAAGGTGTTCAATGCCACCATCGACAGCCTCGATCAGGTGCGCGACAGCCTGGACCCACAGATGCTCGAGCGCGCGATCCAGGCACTGTGCGCCGCACGCAGAGTGGAGTTCTACGGATTTGGCGCCTCGGCTCCGGTAGCCTTCGACGCTCAACACCGCTTCTTTCGCTTGCGCTTGGCAACCGCAGCATACTCAGATCCTCACTTGCAGAATATGTCTGCCACCTCGTTGGAACCCGGCGATGTGGTGGTCGCACTGTCACAATCCGGCCGGACTCGGGCGCTACTGGAATCCATGGCGCAGGTCCAGGAGCGCGGTGCTTTGGTGATTGGCCTGGCCCCCAGCAAGACGCCCGTCGCCACGCGCGCCGATATCCCCATCACCATCGACGTACGCGAAGACATCCAGCTGTACACGCCACTGTCCTCCCGGATCGCCCACCTGGTGGTCATCGACGTTCTCGCAATTGGCGTGGCCCAACACAAAGGGGCAGGACTCGCAGAGCACCTGCAACAGCTGCAAGAAGGACTGCGAAGCCTGCGTGTGCCATAACGCTTGTATTCGAAGTGGCACCGACATAGGCTCAAAGCCCTAAGCTTATGGAGTCTGTCATGATCGGAAAGCCTCTTACCCCAGCGCTGTCCGTCGCCGGCCAGATCACAGCTGACGATATCGCGCAGATCGCTGCTGACGGTTACACGGTCATCCTCAACAACCGTCCCGACGGAGAGGAGCCAGGACAGCCAACCGCCGATGAAGTCGCGACGACCGCCCGTGCTGCGGGACTGACCTACATCCATCAACCCGTCGTGGGCACCAATATCACCCCGGCGGATGTCGCCGCGTTCGGCCAACTCCTCGATGCGAAACCGGGGAAGATTCTCGCCCATTGCCGGACTGGAACCCGTTGCACCATGCTCTGGCTACTCTCCCAATCCGGCAAACAGCCTGCCGACCAGCTGCTGGCCACGGCACGCCGGGCAGGTTACGACCTGGAGGCGCTCAGACCCCGCTTGGCTCCCTGAGCGGCGCACACGCCAACGACCGGAACACGGCCGCGCGTCCCTGGGCAGTGACGTCGCAGGTTAACACCTTCGCGACCCGGGCGAAGTGGCTTTCGTCGATCCATCAGTTGCCCTGTAGACCGCTACGGAAGCCGCGGTACCAGTCGTCATCGGCCATGGCGTCTCCTGCAGGCCACCCTGCATTTTCTCTCGGCCACCGGCATCGCTGCTCTGGCGGTTAGGGCACTCGGCGCACTGCGACCTAGAGAAGACAGCGCGCGGGCCGCGCCCGAGACCAAAACTCTTCTGCTGGCCAGAGCCGGGGATCTGCTCAAGGACCGTCAACGCCAAGCCCCGCAGTAGAAACTAACGCTGCGTAGAATCTTCGACGTCTGCATAGAACACGGCTTCGTCGAGCAACCCTTCGCTACGCGCTACCACGGTGCTTACCGCACAGTCACCACCGACATTGATCGCGGTGCGTGCCATGTCGAGTAGACGATCGATGCCAATGATCAAGGCGATGCCCTCCACCGGCAAGCCCACTTGCTCGAGCACCAACGCCAGCGTGATCAGGCCCACTCCGGGTACGCCGGCGGCACCGATTGATGCCAAGGTAGCGGTGAGAATCACGGCAAGATAGCCACCCGTTGAGATGTCCAGACCATAAGCCTGCGCAATGAACACCGTGGCCACACCCTGCATGATCGCCGTGCCATCCATGTTGATAGTGGCCCCCAGGGGCACCGTAAACGAGGCCACCCGATTATCGATACCCAGACGCTGCTCGGCGACGGTCAGCGTTACGGGCATGGTGGCACTGCTCGAAGCCGTGGAGAAACCAAACAGCAGTGCCGGCCGCACATTGCGGAAAAAGGTCAGTGGGTTGCTGCGCGCCAGCACGCCCACCAGCAGCCCATAGGTACAGACGCCGTGAACCAGCAGGGCCAGCAGCACAGTGCCAAAGTACTTGGCCAGATCCAAAATCGCTGAAAAACCCAGCTCCGCGAACAGCTTGGCGAGCAGACAAAACACCCCCCAAGGTGCCAGCTGCATCAGCAGAGTCACCATCGTCAAAACCACTTCGTTGAAGCTATGCAAGACATCGCGCGCGCGCTCCCCCGGCGCCCCGGCGCGCGCTAGCGCGATACCCATGAGCAGGGAAAATACGATGATCTGCAGCATGTTGCCGTCAGCCATCGCCTTGACTGGATTACTCGGAAAAATATTGATCAGCACCTCCTTGGCCGACGGCGCCGCCGCGGGATCGAAAGCAACCGCCGCTTCGAGCGCAATCCCGACGCCCGGATCGACAAGGTTGGCGAGCAGCAGCGCGACACTGATCGCAATCCCGGTAGTGCCGATATAGAGCGCCAGCGTCTTCCCGGCAATCCGCCCCATGCGGGCACTGGCGCCCATGGCGCTGGCACCGCAAACCAGGGACACAAACACCAGCGGCACCACCATCAACTTCAAGGAAGCGATAAAGATACTGCCGACGACGTCAAAGGCCGTGTTGACCAACCAGCCGCTGAGCTCGGCACCGAAGCCGTCCGAGGCATTGGCCAGTAGACGGAGGAGGAGACCCAACGCGATACCCGCCACCATGCCCAACAGTATTCGTGTGGAGAGCTTCATAGGAACCTCGACAGCCGTGCGCTCAACAACCCGCGGCGGAGCTTGGTTCACCCTCGCCACCCAACCGGTTTTCTCCAAAGCCATCCATCGGAGCGATATCCAGGATCAGCCTCCGTCCACGATGCCGCAGTAGGCGCAGCTGGAAAGCCGCTATCGCCGAGGGGGCCGCCCGCGTGTCCGGCCCATAGCGACACCAGACCGCATCGTCGGCCACACCCTCCGGGGGCGTCTCCGCCACAGGCACAGCACTACGCAGCAACCGCCATCGCCAACCCTGTAACCGCGCAGGCAACCAGAGTTGCTCGGGTCGACCGACCCGGGTCAGGGCTAGCAAGACGGCCAGCGGGTCAGCCGGGCAATGCAGCAGTCGCGTCATCGCAACATGCTCGCTCGGCAATCGAACCGCGCGCACCCCGAACCAAATCCGACCCAGTAGCCAGCCTGCCGTCTGCACCAGCCAGTCAGGCACCCGAACCAGCAGCAGCACCATGGCCAGCCCTTGCAACGCCCCAAGTAGCATGAAGAATTCGGGAATCGGCCGCTGCAACACTCCCAGTACCAGCATGCCCAAAAGACTCGCAGCGACCATGAATAACGCATTGAGCAAATTGTTGAAAGCGATGATCCGCGCGCGGTCTCTATCCCCGGCCTGCCGTTGTAGCTGTACATACAGTGGCACCACATACAACCCGCCGCTGACACCCAAGCAAACGATGTCGACGAGCACACGCGGCACGGGCCATTGCGTCAGCAAGGCCCAGGGCGAAACTGGGTGCCACAGGGGCTCAAAATCCGCCACCGTCAGCCCTAGATCCAGACTGCATAGCAGCAGACCCAGCCCGCCAACGGGCACCAGGCCAATCTCCCCGCGTCCGCCACCGATCCGGGCGCATAACCACGATCCGGTGGCAATCCCGACCACGAAGGCGCAGAGCAGCACAGCAATTAAGGCCGGCGTGCCCCCCAATACGGAGACCACAAAATTGGGGATCTGGGTGAGATAACTCACCCCCAATGCCCAGAAAACGGAAATCGCGAGCACCGTCGGCAGGACCTGGTGACGCCCGGCGGCCAACCGATAGAGCGCCCGCAACTGACGCACCGGGTTCCAATCGATCGAGAAATGTGGCGCCGCCGCAGGCGCGCCTGGTACCCAGAGACTAGCCCCCCAGCCGAATAGCGCCACCAAAACGACGCCGCACCCGATCCAAAACTGCGGTGCGGCGCTTCCGGCCAGCAAGGTGCCACTGATGGTTCCGGTGAGAATGGCGACGAAGGTCCCCATACCCACCAAGGCGTTGCCTGCCACCAGCTCTCGAGTAGCGAGATGCTGGGGCATAATCGCGTACTTGAGCGGTCCAAAGAATGTCGAATGCGCACCCATCGCAAACAGTAGCCCGAGCAGCCAACTCCAGGATTGCGCAAGCAACGCGATCGCAGCGCCGGCCATGATCAATGCCTCGACCGCCTTGGTCCAACGCATCAACTTCGCTTTGTCAAACCGGTCGGCGAGCTGTCCGGCAAGCGGCGAGAAAATAAAAAAGGGCAGGATGAACAGTCCGGCTGCCAGGTTGACCCAGAGATTGACGCGCTCTGGGGCCACTGCCCCACTCACCAGCAACACCAATAGCGCATTGCGATAAAGGTTGTCGTTGAAAGCACCGGTGAACTGAACGAGAAAGAAGGGCAGGAAGCGCCGCTTGCGTAGCAAACGGAAAACGCCGGGGGTGAGTTCTCCGCTCATCTTGGTGCGACCGGGCCGTCCAGCTCTGCATTAAACAACAAAAGCCCTTCCCCACGGACCGGTAATCGGCCTGTCATTTGCCGGCCACTAAGATAGCTGCCCCACTGCTGCGCGCGCCAACTGCGATACCCATGCATTTGGACACAGAATTCGAACTCCTCGACACGATTCTTTGCGGCGAACAGCTGCTCCCGGTATTTCAGCCCATCGTGCAACTGCACCGGCGCGCACTTTACGGTTACGAGGGGCTCATTCGCGGCCCCTCGGGTTCTCCCCTACACAGCCCGGCGCGGCTGTTTGCAGCGGCAAGCCGCCACGGCCGCCTGCTGGAACTGGACTATCTCGCGCGGCGGATAGTAATCGAGGGCTTCGCACACCGGCGTCTGCCAGGACGACTATTCGTCAACATCAGCCCGGAAGTGCTGATGTCACCGGATTACGCCTCCGGTCTCACCCAGCGGTACTTGCAAAACTGCGGCCTGGCTCCCGATCGCGTCGTCCTCGAAATCACGGAGACGCAACCGGTGGCGGATTACCAGCTCATCCGCAGCGCCATCGAACATTATCGCGAAGCGGGTTTTGCGATCGCGATCGATGATCTTGGGGCCGGCTATTCCGGTCTCAAGCTCTGGTCAGAGATGCATCCGGATTTCGTCAAAATCGACCGTCACTTCCTCTCTGGGATCGACCGCGATCGGGTGAAGTATCAGTTCGTCCGGTCTATCCTGGAAATCAGCCATTCGCTGGGCTGCCAAGTCATTGCCGAGGGCATAGAGACCGCCGCCGAATACGCCGCGGTGCGCCGCCTCGGCCCTGGCTTCGCCCAGGGCTACCACTTTTCACGGCCGTCCACCCATCCGCCGCGGACCGCCGATCCCGATTGGTTTCGCAGCGCGCACCGCCCGTTCGTCGCGCAACGTTCCGATACCGGCGCCAGTCTGCTCAAGCCCATGGCCTCGGTCGGTATCGACGATCCCGTAGAGCGCGCGGCGAAACTATTCCTGGACGATCCAACAATCCAAAGCGTCGCCGTCCTGCGCGAAGACGAGCCGGTGGGAATTTTGGTGCGCAACCGCTTCATGAACCTGTACGCCGCACCATTTGGCCGCGATCTCTATAGTCGCCAATCCGTGCGGCGCTTCGTCGATCAAGGCCATCTTACCTTCGACATCGCCACGCCGCTGGAAGTAATGAGCAAGCGTCTTACCGGAACCCCGGCCGTGTACGTCGATGAATTCGTGCTCACCGAGGAGGGCCGCTTCCGGGGTCGAGGCACCATGCTCGATCTGCTGCAGCGGATCACTCGTCGCCGTATCGACACCGCCCGTCACACGAATCCACTCACGCAATTGCCAGGCAATGTGTCTTTGATGCGTCACCTCGACCATCTGTTGTGCGACCGGAAGCCTTTTGTCATCGCCTACTTCGATCTCGACCACTTCAAGTCCTTCAACGATAGCTACGGGTATGCTCGCGGCGACGCAGTAATCCAAATACTCGCCAAGGTATTGCGTGGCGCATGCAGTGATCGCCGGGACTTTCTCGGCCACGTAGGTGGCGACGATTTCGTCGCCTTCTTCCAGCGCCCGAACTGGGCGGTTGCCTGCGAACAGGCTCTCGCCCAGTTCGGGCGGCTCGTCGTCGGGGAATACTGTCTCGAGGAACAGCGTCGAGGCTACCTGACTACCGCCGGAGACCAGGCCTGGAGACATCCGCTGATGACACTGTCCATCGGCGCCTTGCAGGTGACCGAGCCACAGCATTTCGATGCCGATGCCATCACCCGCCAAGTTGCCGACGCCAAACGTGCGGCCAAGCAGGTTCCTGGACCGACGCTGATTTGTCACACCGCGCGCCGATACGCGCCGGACCACAATCCGGCAACGAGCCCCGCCCACCAAGACCCGTTCGAGCCCGAACGAGAAACCCTGGTTTCGCGCCTGCGCCGGACCGGGAAGTCCGAATCTCGATTACTCTCACGCCCTCATTGAGCACAGCGCACCCCCGGGCATCCGTTTACCGGCGGGCGACGCCGCTTTGATTCAATCGTCGCTGTAGCGCGGAGCCCGCTTTTCCATGAAAGCGGCCGCACCTTCCTCCAAAAAGGGGCCCAGGCACATCACCTGCCCACGGTCCTCGAGGGCGATCACCGCCTCCAAGCTGCTGGCGTCCTGGGCCATATTCAGGCCCTCTTTGGTCAAGCGCAGGCCGAGGGGCGACATCGCAGTCATTTCCGCGGCCAGCGCCGACCCAACGTCGAGCAAAGCGTCAACCGCCACGACCTCGGAGACCAAACCGATGCGCAGGGCCTTGGCGGCGTCCACAAAACGCCCGGTCATCATCATCTCTGCTGCATTCCCCGCACCCACGGCGCGCGGCAAAAAGTAGCTGATACCGACGTCACAGCCGGTCAGGCCAATGCGCGCCATCGCGACATTGAACCGGGCCCCCTCCGCCGCATAACGCACGTCGGCCGCCAGCGCAAAGGCGAGACCAGCCCCGGTGGCAGCGCCATGAACCAATGCGACGATAGGCTGGGGGCAACGCCGCATGCGTAGGATGATCTCGGCGACCCGACGTTGTCCGCGGGCACCGGCGACGACCCCACGAGTGAACGCCGCTGTCTCCTGCAGGTCCAATCCGGCACAAAAGTGTTTGCCGGCCCCCCGCAACATCACCACGCGCACGCCATGGTCGAAGTAGAGACCCCCAAAGTAGTCCAACAGCTCATCGGTCATGAGGCCGTTGAGCGCATTGAATTGCTCCGGGCGGTTGAGGGTCACCCAGTCGACGCCTTCGCGGCGTTCGATAGATAGGGTCTCGTAGGATGTCGGCGCTGTGCTCATGGGTCGCTCCAGATGCGGATTTACCACCGAGAATAGCAGGATTGGCCGGGGTCTCCGGGGCAGCACAGGTACAATAGCCGGCTTCAGGAGGGTTCCCTTGCACAGATTCCACCCTTGGCCGTTCGCCATAGTCGCGGCGCTATCGATGCCAGTAATGGCGGCGCCAACCGCGCCGTGGACGGTCAATCTGTACTTTGAAAACGATCTGTTCGACGAAACCGACCAGAACTACACCAATGGCGTCCGCTTGTCTTGGATCTCTCCAGACACCACCTCTTATCAGGATGATCCCGCGTTTCCCGCCTGGCTACGCGCCGCCAACCGAAGATTGCGACTTTTGCACAGTAATGCTCCGGATACCGAACACAACCTGGTGGTGAGCCTAGGTCAGCTGATGTTTACGCCGGAAAACACTGCAGCGCGGGAATTGCAGCCGGAGCAGCGCCCCTACGCGGGCTACCTCCATTTCGGCATCGCGTATCACACGCGCAGCGACGGCCGGCTGGATATCATGCAAATCGATCTCGGCATCGTCGGACCCTCGGCGCTGGGCCAGGACACTCAGGATTTGATCCACGATCTGCGCGGCTTCGAGAAATACAACGGCTGGGACCATCAACTGCGGGACGAACCCACCGTGCAGCTCCTCTACGAGCAGAAACGACGCCTCTTCAGACACACCTGGCACAGCGAATTCGGCCACGACTTCATTGCTCACGGCGGCGCCAGCCTGGGTAATGTCGCCACGCACCTCAACTTCGGGGGCGAATATCGCATAGGCTGGGAGCTTCCCGATGACTTCGGCACGTCCGCGGTGCGCGCCGGCGGCGACAACAGTGCCCCCGGGCGCAACGGCGCCCGACGCAAGCAGGGAGCCGGTATCCACGGCGTGCACGCTTTCTTCGCCGTAGATTCCCGGCTCGTAGCACGCGACATCTTCCTCGACGGCAATACGTTCAAAGACAGCCATAGCGTCGACAAGAAACCGCTCGTGGCCGACGCCTATGCCGGCGTCAGCTTTCTTGCGGGGCGCTGGAAGTTCTCCTACGCGCAAGTATTTCGGACCCGTGAATTCGACGGCCAGCCGCACCACCATCAATATGGCTCGCTGAGCTTGTCTTACAGCCTGTGAAAATCGCTCCACCCGAATCTGGTTACCGGCAGCGCTTCTCGGCGTCGCGCCCCAAACGCTTGTCCGTGCCCACGGAGCTACGTCCCTGGCTGCTCGACAGCGGCTCCCTTACCGAGCGCCTGCGGGCCGCCAGCGCCGGCGATCTACGCGTTCAGGTGCTGGATCAGCGCTGGGCGCGCCCCCGACCGGACGAGCGGCGAGCGCTGCACTTGCCCGAAGCGCGCCGAGCGCTAATCCGGGAGGTGCTGCTGATCGGCTGCGGCAAACCCTGGATCTACGCGCGCAGCGTGTTGCCTGCGGAGCTATTGCGCGGGCGTTATCGTTTCCTGGCACGGTTGGGCACTCGCCCCCTCGGGGCTTTGCTGTTCCGAGACCCGGGATTACGCAGAAGCGAGATCGCCATCGGGCACTGTCCGATACCGGCGTTGCCCGGGGTGGAGCCCACGGCGATAAGGCTCGCCTGGGTGAGAAGATCGCGTTTTTTCCTCGCGGGAAACCCCTTGTTAGTAGCAGAAATGTTTCTGCCCGACTTCAAGCCCTAAACTAGCGGCTTTCCACTTTCGAGCACCCGCCATGCCGATCTCTGTGCACCGCGTGCCCGCCTTTGTGCGCTTGATGCGACTGGACCGACCCATAGGTACGCTGCTGCTGCTGTGGCCGACACTCTGGGCCCTGTGGTTTGCCGCAGATGGGCTACCGAACCTGGGGGTGCTGGCGATTTTCGTTTCCGGGGTGGTGGTAATGCGAGCCGCCGGCTGCGTGATCAACGATTATGCCGACCGCAACATCGACGGCTCGGTCTCCCGGACTCGCGAGCGGCCGTTGGCCACTGGCGCCGTGGCACCCCAAGAAGCATTGCGTTTGTTCGCGATCCTCTGTGGCATCGCATTCGTGTTGGTCCTGTTTACCAACCGGCTAACCATTCTCTTATCTTTCGGCGCCGCGGCGCTGGCCACACTCTACCCTTTCGCCAAACGCTACACGCACCTGCCCCAGGTAGTCCTCGGCGCCGCTTGGGCCTGGGCCGTGCCCATGGCCTTTGCCGCCCAGACGGGGCAGGTGCCGCCCGCCTGTTGGGGGCTTTTCGCCGGCGTATTGCTGTGGACGGTGGCGTTCGATACCTACTACGCCATGGTCGATCGCGACGACGACTTGCGAATCGGCGTCAAATCCACCGCTATCCTGTTTGGCGAGGACGACCTAATGGTCATCGGCGCCTTACAGGCGCTCGCCTTACTCGCTTTGGCGCTGGCCGGCGCCAACTTCGATCGCGGCGCTTGGTACTATCTCGGTGTGGCGGCAGCCGGCCTCGTATTCTTGCGTCAGCATCAACTCGCGCGCGACCGGGATCGGGCAGGATGTTTTCGGGCATTCTTGCTCAATAACCATGCCGGCGCCGCCGTGTGGTTTGGTCTGTTACTCGACTACCATTGGCCGCCGCTGTAGCCCTGACCGGCACGATCGGGATGGAGAGTGCGATAATCGCCGCTGTCACAATCTCGACATAAGGGTGTCATGCAATGGCTGCCGAAGCCCAACAGGAGCCATAACGCGATGTCCGACGCCAGTATTCTGATCGTCGACGATGAACCTGCCATCCGAGACATGGTGGCCGTCGCGCTGGAGGTGGCCGGTTTCCATTGCCTGAGAGCCGAGAACGCCCGCAGCGCCTACACCCTGATCGTCGATGAGCAGCCGGATCTGATACTGCTCGACTGGATGATGCCCGAAACCAGCGGTCTCGAGCTGCTGCGTCGCCTGCGGCGCGATGAGCTCACCGCGGATCTGCCAGTTATCTTGCTGACCGCCAAAGCAGAGGAAGACAATCTCGTACAGGGGCTGGATTCCGGTGCCGACGACTATGTCACCAAACCGTTTTCACCGCGGGAGCTCATCGCCAGAGTACGGGCCTTGCTGCGCCGTCGCGATCTCGGCCGCCAGGAAGAGCCTATTCAGATACAGGGGCTGGTGTACGACCCGGTGAGCCATCATGTCAGTATCGATGGTGCCCCTGTGGCCATGGGGCCGACGGAATTTCGGCTGCTGGGCTTCTTTCTCACTCACCAGGATCGCGTCTACTCCCGCGACCAGATTCTCAGCCATGTGTGGGGGGGAAACGTCTACATGGACGAACGCACCGTTGACGTCCATATCCGGCGTCTGCGCAAGGCATTGGGCGGCCACGACAAGCTGGTACAGACCGTGCGCGGCGCAGGCTATCGGTTTTCCGAAAAACTGATGAGCCATTGATGGCAGTAACCGAATGCTGACCCAGGGACTACGCAGCGAGCTGCAGCGCATAGCCCTCCTCGCCGCACTGGCGCTACTCGCAGGCTATGTTAACGGCTATCCATTGGTCTTCCTGGTCGGCGGCGGCGCGCTGTACATGCTCTGGACCCTGCAACGCATCCACCGGCTGAATCAGTGGCTGGAACAGGGCGGTCGCGGCTATCCACCGCCGGCTTCCGGTGTCTGGGGGGAGATCTCCGATCACCTGTATCGGCTGCGGCAGCGCAACGCGCGCCACCGGCAGGACCACCTCAGCCTGGTGACCCGCATCCGCCGCATCACCGATGCCCTCGACGAAGGCATCTTGATCCTGGATGCCGACCGCACCCTGGAGTGGTGGAATCCGGCTGCCGGACGGCTACTCGGGCTGGAGCGTCGGGACGAGGGAGAGCCCATAGTCAATCTGGTTCGCACACCGGCCTTTGTCGCTTTTATCCGAGAGGGCCAGTTCACCGAACCGGTAGAACTGGAAGCGCCCCACGACCCGGATCGCCTGCTGCAATTTAACGCCAACAGTTTTGGCGCCAACGAGGTCGCCCTGGTGGTACAGGACATCACCCGACTTCGAAGGCTGGAGCAAATGCGCAAGGAGTTCGTCGCCAATATTTCCCACGAACTGCGTACTCCCCTGACTGTGCTTACCGGCTATCTGGAGACCCTCCGGGAGAGTACGGGCGACCAGCCGGCCGCCTGGCGCCGCGCCATCGCACAGATGAGCGAACAGACCCGACGCTTGACCCTGTTGACCGAAGACTTAGTAACCTTATCCAAACTCGAGTCGACTCCCTTACCACCCCGCACCGAGGCGGTCGTCCTGCATCCCTTGTTGGCCGCCATTACCGATAGCGCGCGTATTCTCGGTGGCGAGCAACACCGAATCACGCTCGATTGTCCGACCGATCTCGCGGTGGAAGGGGTGACCCGGGAGCTCCACAGCGCCTTTGCCAACCTCGTTTACAACGCGGTAAAGCATAACCCCCAAGGCTGCGCAATCCAGGTGCGAGCCGGTAGTGACGCGGGTCGTGTCTGGGTTGACGTCAAAGACGATGGCGTCGGCATCGATACCCGGCATCTCCCCCGATTGACCGAGCGTTTCTATCGCGTGGAGAACAGCCGCTCCAGCAGCTCTGGCGGCACCGGTCTGGGCCTCGCGATCGTCAAGCATTCGCTGCTCCGCAACGGCGGTAACCTCGACATTCGCAGCACACCCGGCAAGGGCAGTGTCTTTCGTTGCACGTTTGAAGCGCGAGCCTAGCGGTGCTAGGGTCGGGCCCCGGCCGACTGGCATCCGCCTTGTCCGACTACCCGTTTCTAAACCCCGAATTCCTAGCCGCGCTAGAAGAAACCGGCTGCACGACAGCCGCCACTGGCTGGGATCCACAGCACCTGGCGGCCGGGGACGGCACCCCCTTTATGCCGCTGTATGTAAAGACCCACTCTTACGGAGAGTATGTATTTGATTGGGCTTGGGCGAATGCCTATCAACGCTATGGCCTAGCCTACTATCCCAAACTGGTAACCGCGATTCCCTTTTCCCCCATCACGGGCCCGCGCCTGAGACCGCCAGCAGAATGCTGGCCGGCCGCCACCGCCGAAGCCCTCTTCGCTGAGGTAAGGCAGAAGGCGGCGGCTTGCCGAGCCAGTAGTTGGCATCTGCTGTTTCCGGACACCGCCACCCGCACATTGTTTCGCGATCTCGACCTACTCGAACGCGAGGGCGTGCAATTCCACTGGTTCAATCGCGGCTATCGGGATTTCGACGATTATCTGGGCGCGCTGAATGCCCGCAAACGGAAAATGATAAAGCGTGAGCGCCGACGGATCGCCGAACAGGGGCTGCAGGTGGAAACGCTACCAGGCCACGCCGTCGATGCCGACCTCTGGTCCTTCTTCTTCCGGCTTTACCAAAATACCTACGTCAAGCGCAGCGGTACCGCAGGCTATCTCACAGCTGCCTTCTTTCATCGCATCGGCTCGACCCTGGCCAACCAGCTAGCACTGACCGTAGCCCGCGACGGCGGCCGGCCCGTGGCAGCAGCCCTGTATTTTCACGACGCCAACCACCTCTACGGCCGTTATTGGGGGTGTGTCCGAGAGTACGAGCACCTGCATTTCGAACTCTGCTGCTATCAGGGCATCGAGTTCGCCATCCGCCGCGGCCTCGCCCGCTTCGATGCCGGCGCCCAGGGCGAGCACAAGATCCCCCGCGGCTTCGAACCCGTACCGACTTGGTCGCTGCACTGGATACGCGATCGTCAGTTCGCCGTTGCCATTGCCGACTTCCTTGCCCGGGAGAAAGCCTACAATCGCAGATACTTGGAACAGGCGCAGGCGCTGCTGCCGTTTCGCCAAGACGGCGGTTGAACGCTCAGCGAATCCGATGCCATAGCAGCAGGCGATTGTTGGCCGGCATGGCATTGTCTTCCTGCAGTTCAAAGCCCTGAGTGCGCGCGAGGTCAACTACCGCCTCGAAGTTGCGCAGACCTTGATTGACGTCTTGCGAGCGCAGCCAATGATCGAAACGGGCATTGCCCGCAGCGGTATATTGACCGCCATAGTTGAACGGCCCATATACCACCAGGGTAGTCAACGTGGTCTGTGCGCCGAGGTGTGCAAACAGGGATACCACGGCATCCCAGGACAGAATGTGCAGGGTATTTGCGGTAAAGGCAGCATCGCAGTGTCGGGGAACCACCCAATCCGACGCTTCGGCATCCAGCGGGATCGGCTCGCGCAGATTCTCAGCTGGATGGGCCTCCGACCAACTCCGGATAGCGGCCAAGCGCTCTGGCAGATCGCTGGGGTACCACTGCAAATGCGGCAACCGCGCGGCGAAGTAAACCGCATGCTGACCGGTGCCGCTGCCGATCTCGAGCACCCCCTTGCTGTCGGCGAGTACCCGCTGCAGTACCTTCAGAATGGGTACCTTGTTATTTTCACAGGCTTGGCAAAAAGGTCTCATCAACGACGGCCTCTGTGACGCGGCACCCCGGTGGCCGATACAATCGGCGACCGTCGGGAACCCGGCTTCCCGGCAATGGTCATTATAGCCATCGACGCGGAGCAGTCCGGCATGCCATCGACACGCGCGTTTCTTCTGCCATCGTTGTTGCTTTGTGCCCTGGGCGCGGGTTGCGCGGTCAATCCAGTCACCGGGGAACAAGAACTTTCGCTGGTCTCCGAGCGTCAGGAAATCCAGATCGGTGAACAGCAGTATCCCGTTGCGCGCCAGAGCCAGGGCGGCTTGTATTATCTGGATCCCGGATTGCAAACCTATGTGAGCGGCGTGGGTCAACGACTGGCCGCCGTCAGCGACCGCCAGCTTCCCTACGAATTTGCTGTCCTGGACAACCCCGTACCCAATGCCTGGGCACTGCCCGGCGGCAAGATCGCGGTCAATAGCGGCTTGCTGTTGCACTTGCAAGACGAGGCAGAGCTGGCCTCGGTACTGAGCCACGAAATCGTTCACGCCGCCGCCGCCCACAGTGCCGCCCAGATGACCAAGGGATCGCTACTCGGGCTCGGCGCCCAGATTGCCGGCCTGGTGAGCCAGCAGGGAGGGTACGGCAGTCTCGGCGGTACCGCTGCACAATTCGGCGCTGCCGCGTGGATGGCCAAGTACAGCCGCGGTGCCGAGCTGGAAGCAGACGCCTATGGCATGGAATACATGGCGCGCGCGGGCTATGACCCAAGTGCGGCGGTTTCGGTGCAAGAGACTTTCGTGGCGCTTTCCAAAGGCCGTCAGACGGACTTCTTCGGCGCACTTTTTGCCAGCCACCCGCCCTCGCCGGAACGCGTGGCGGCCAATCGGACGCGCGCACGCGAGCTCGGTGTGACCGGCGAGCGCAATGCCGCCGCGTATCAGCGCGCGATTGCGCAACTGCGCAAGGACGCCCCTGCCTACGAGGCCGAAGAGCAAGCGCTGAAGGCGCTCCAGGACCAGGATCCTCGCACCGCCATTCGCCACCTGGATCGGGCCTTACGCATCCAGCCCGAGGCGAGCAGGTTTTGGGAGTTGCGCGGCCATGCGTGGATTTTGCTGGAGGAGTGGCAAAACGCCGAAGATGCACTCTCCAGCGCCATCGACCGCAATCCGGGGTACTTTCGCCCCTATCTCGGGCGCGGCGTACTCCATTTCGAACGCCGCCAATACGCCGACGCAGAACGGGACCTCCAGCGCAGCCGGGAATTGCTCCCCACGGCGCTCGCGAGTTTCTACTTGGGGGAAATCGCCCTCGCTCAGGGCCGCAGACAAGATGCCGAGGTCTATTACCGGGAGGCGGCCAACGACCCCGGCGCAGTCGGGCAGAAAGCGCGGGAACGCCTCTCCGGCAAACGCTAAAACGCGCCGTCCGCGCCTGCGCCCCCCATCTCCGAGGGAACTCCGCAGGGCGGCAGCGGCTAGCTGTCCGGGTGCGTGTGGCGGATGTCTTTGCCCTCGACCAGGAAGATGATGTGCTCACAGATATTCTTGGCGTGGTCGCCGATCCGCTCCAACGCTCGCAACGTCCAAAGCACATTCATCACCCGGGAGATACTGCGCGGATCCTCCATCATATAGGTCACCAATTCGCGCACGGCGGACCGGTAATCCAAGTCGATCTGCTTGTCCTTGGCCATGGTTTCGCGAGCGGCTTGGGCATCGAAACGGGTAAAGGCGTCAAGACAGCCGCGTAGCGAATCTCGAACGCCGTTGGCGATGTGCCGAGCTTCCACATAACCGCGCGGCGCGCCGCCCTCCTCGCTGAGACCGATCGCCATCTTGGCGATACGCTGGGCTTCATCACCGATCCGCTCCAAATCGCGAATCGAACGACTCACTGCCAGAATCATGCGCAAGTCGGTGGCTGCCGGCTGCCGGCGCGCGATCACCGTCGTACAAGCTTCATCGATGTCTAGCTCCATCTCATCGATTTGCTTTTCGGTCTCCAGCACTTCCATCGCGAGCTCGCTATCTCCAGCCTCCAGCGCGCGCATGGCATCCTGCAACTGTTGCTCTACCATGCCGCCCATCGCTAGCGTCTGGGTTTTGAGGTGTTCGAGGTCCGAGTTGAACTGTCGGGAGATGTGCTGATCTAGGGTCACCTTGTCCATATGCATTTCCTCAGCCGAAGCGGCCCGTGATATAGGCTTCGGTCAGTTCATGTTCAGGGGAGGTGAATACCGCTTCGGTATCGTTGACCTCGATCAATTTGCCCAGGTGAAAATACGCGGTGCGATGAGACACGCGCGCCGCCTGTTGCATGGAGTGGGTCACAATGGCGATCGTATAGTTTTCGGCAAGTTCAGCGATCAATTCCTCGATACGAGCGGTGGCGATGGGATCCAGCGCAGAACAAGGCTCATCCATCAAAATAACCTCGGGGTTAATGGCGATAGCCCGAGCAATACACAATCGCTGTTGCTGTCCGCCGGAGAGCCCTGTACCCGGCTGGGTCAGGCGGTCCTTGACTTCCTCCCACAACCCCGCCTTGCGCAAGCTGGTTTCGACAATTTCGTCAAATTCGATCTTTCGATTCGCCAAACCGTGTAGCTTGGCCCCATAGGCTACGTTGTCGTAAATACTCTTGGGAAAAGGGTTCGGCTTTTGAAAAACCATTCCCACGCGCGCGCGCAGCGCCACCGGATCCATCTTGGGAGAATAAATATCCTGCTCATCGAGCAACAGCTCACCGGCTACCCGACAACCCTCGATGGTGTCGTTCATACGATTGAGCGTGCGAAGAAAAGTGGATTTCCCGCACCCTGAGGGCCCGATCATGGCGATGACCTGGTGGCTGCCGATATCCAGGCTGACGTCATAGATCGCTTGACTCTCCCCATAGAACACATTGACATCGCGGGTGCGCACCTTGGGTGAATCCAGAAAGGGCTCGCCGACGGTCCGTTGCGCCAGCAACTGACGCGAGGGGTTGGCCCCCTTGTCCAGACCTCCTGCATCCGTCGCAGCGGCCGGATCCATTACTGCAGTAACCATCTTGCCCTCCTCCATATTACCAGCGCCTTTCCAACCGCTTACGCAATACCACGGCTAGGGCATTCATAAAAATCAAAAACGTCAGCAGAACCATGATCGCACCCGAGGTCTTCTCCACGAATGCCCTTTCCGGGCTATCCGCCCACAAAAAGATCTGCACAGGCAATACGGTTGCCGGTTCCGTGAATCCGGTGGGCACATCGACGATGAACGCCACCATCCCGATCATCAACAAAGGCGCGGTTTCACCCAGGGCTTGCGCCATGCCGATAATCGCCCCTGTCAGCATGCCAGGCATCGCCAGCGGCAGCACATGACCAAGCACCGTTTGCATCTTGGAAGCCCCCACTCCGAGGGCCGCTTCGCGGATCGACGGCGGCACCGCCTTGATCGCCGCTCGGCTAGAAATGATGACGGTAGGCAGGGTCATCAGCGTCAGCACCAAACCGCCAAGCACGGGTGCCGACCTGGGAACCTCAAAAAAGTTGATGAATACAGCCAGACCGAGCAACCCGAAAATGATCGACGGGACTGCAGCGAGATTGTTGATGTTGACCTCGATAAAGTCGGTCCACCGATTCTGGGGCGCAAATTCCTCCAGATAAATGGCTGCTGCGACACCGATGGGGAAAGACAACACCAGGGTCACCACTAGCGTCAATAGCGATCCCATGATGGCACCGCCAATACCCGCCTGTTCCGGCTCCCGGGAATCGCCGCGGGTAAAAAAGCCCGCATTGAAGCGGAGCGAGACATCGCTGCCCGCCTCTAGCGTACGCATCCACTCGAGCTGGCGATCGCTGACCCGGCCGGTAAATTCCGCGCCATCCCGGCTCTTGAACCACGTATCGATGTCATCATCCGCGGCCAACCACAGGGTTTCGCGGGTACCGAGCAATTCCGGGCGCTCTCGCAAGCGCGCCATCAGCTCGTAGCCGGCCCCGTTGCTCACCAACTCATTCTGGTCGCGGCGCTCGGCGCGGCCAGATACTTCGCCCAACCGCTCGCGGAGCGCCGCCCGCACAATCGCCTGAAAATCGCCGCGCGCAACGGCCGCAGGATCCCGGACATCAGTGATATCGAGCAGCTCCGGGTCGTAGTGAACCTCCAACTGGATATAAGTCTGCTGGAAGGCCCCATGGCCCTTCCCCACGATGTCGGCCAACAGCACCACCACAGCGAGCATGCCGAAAGAAATGGCGGCAACGCCGTAATAGCGAAAGCGCCTTTCGGCACGGTGACGCCGCGCCAGGCTGGCGCGGATCGTCTCCATGGTTTTTTTGCCCGGTTCTTCAGTCATAGCGTTCCCGATATTTTTTCACTACACGCAGTGCGATCACGTTAAGCAGCAATGTGGTGACGAACAGCATCAGACCCAGGGCGAAGGCGGCCAGCGTTTTGGGGCTGTCGAACTCTTGATCACCGACCAGCAAGGTCACAATCTGGACCGTGATGGTTGTGACGGTCTCCAACGGGTTAGCCGTCAGGTTCGCGGCAAGCCCGGCTGCCATCACGACGATCATGGTTTCTCCGATCGCCCGGGAGGCGGCCAGCAAAATCCCGCCCACGATACCGGGTAGCGCCGCGGGAACAATGACCTTCTTGATGGTTTCTGAACGGGTGGCACCCATCGCCAGCGATCCGTCGCGGAGGGTTCTTGGCACCGCAGTGATGACATCGTCGGTGAGTGAAGACACAAAGGGTATGATCATCACCCCCATGACCAGGCCGGCGGCCAGCGCGCTCTCGGAAGAGACCGACAGGCCCATCTGCGCCCCCAGGTCGCGGATAAAGGGTGCAACGGTGAGCGCCGCGAAAAAGCCATAGACCACCGTGGGCACCCCGGCGAGGATCTCGAGCACGGGCTTGGCGATGCTGCGAACCCTGGGACTCGCGTATTCCGCCAAATAGATCGCCGACATCAAACCCACAGGTACCGCCACCAGCAGCGCGATGGCGGAGATGAGCAAGGTTCCAACAAACAGCGGCACCGCGCCGAACTCACCCGAGCTCCCCACCTGACCTTCGCGGATCGCCATCTGCGGGCTCCACTCGAGCCCAAACAAGAACTCCGTGACCGGCACAGATTGAAAGAATCGCAGCGACTCGAACAATACCGACAGCAATATGCCGAGGGTAGTGAAAATCGCGATACTGGCACTGGTAAGCAGCAGCCAACGCAGTACCGACTCGACCTCCTGTCGCGCCCGCAACTGTGGCGACACGCGCCTGACACCCCACGCCAGCCCGGCTAACGCGATGCCGAACACCATCACCGAAATCGCCTGGGATCCCAGTCTGCGCAGTTCTGCGTAGCGCTGGGCGGCCTCCAGCACGGCCACCGGCTGTCCATCCGCAGGCAGCGCGCCTTCCGCAATATTCACGATGGTGCTCAGTAGCAAGCCGCGCTGCGCCGCCGTTTCCGGCACCGCTTCTCCCGGCATCCCGGCGAGCACCAGCGCGCGGGTGAACGGGTCGTCAAACACCAACCAGAGCAATAACAGTCCCAAGGCCGGGAGCCCACACCACAGCGCGCTGCGCAGCCCGTAATAGAAAGGCAGGGAATGCAGGTGCCGTATGCCGCCCAATGGTCGTGCCAGCGCCTGTGCTCGACCATGGGCCAGATAGTGCGCGGCGAGGCTCAACAGCAGCAGGGTAATAACCAGATTGACCGCGGACATGTTGGTTTCGACTCCTCGGGCGCTGTTGAGCGCAGAGGGCCCGACAACGTTCGGGCCCTCTGCGGCGGTATTCCCCGACGCGGATTATTTCAGATCAGAAGCCGTCATGGGCGTCAGGTTCTCAACGCGCGCGGCGGTTTCCTCGCGGCTACCTTCCGGCAGCGGGATCAACCCCTTGTCAGTGAGGTAGCCCTCGTCACCCCAAGCCTTCTCACTGGTGAGTTCGCCCAAGAAGCCCTGGATATTGGGCACCACGCCGACATGCGCTTTCTTGGCATAGACAAAGAGCGGACGTGACACCGGATAGCTCTTGTCGGCAATGGTT
>JBFHML010000023.1:0-33252 GCA_041594335.1 Porticoccaceae bacterium | reverse complement strand
GAGAATTGTCTGCTTCTCTGGTGTAGCCGGACCGTAACATGGATTCGTTAGCCTGATGCGCCGACGGGTGCTGCCGGCGTCGAAGGATTTCGGTGGCCGAGAGAGGGCAAGCGGTGAATCCACATATTGGGACATGCCTAGCAGGCGGGAGAACTGAAATGCCTGGTACCGATGGGTACAGCAAACAGGAGGCGCGGATTCGCGAAGCGGTTGACCGCGTGGTCTCCAGGAACATCGCTGGACTGAAGACGTTAGAAGACATCGCGATGGACTTCGGTTCCACGCCGAAGGAAGTCATCTATTCGCGAGCCACGACGCGGCTTTACCACTACACGCCGACTTGTGATGAGGTGTATCGCGTGCCGGTAGTGTTGGTCATGTCGCTAGTCAGCCGTTACTACATTCTCGACTTGGCTCCCGGGCAGAGCCTGGTCGAATATTTGACCAACCAGGGTTTTGACGTTTACTTGATTGACTGGGGGATCCCCAGGACTGAGCATCGACATCTGACGCTCGACCATTATGTGGGCGAAGTGCTCCCGGAGTGCCTCGAAAGAGTGCGTGAAGAGAGTGGTGAGACCGACGTGGCCCTGGTGGGTTATTGCCTGGGAGGGGTGCTGTCCATGATGCATGCCGCGCTGGCGCCGCCAGACCAAGTCAAGGCGCTGGCATGTTTTACGACGCCGGTCGACACCAATGGCATGAGGTTGTACAAAGCCTGGGCCGAGAGTGAACATTTCGATATCGACGTACTGGTCGATAAGCTCGGCAACATTCCCGGACAGATGATGGATGCGGTGCTTCAGGCGCTACGTCCGTTGCAGAAGACGGCGAACCGAATGGGGTTGCTCAACCATGTCGAAGACGATCAATTTGTCGAGGCTCATTACCGATTCGAGCGTTGGGCGTCTGATCAGATCCCTATGGCCGGCGAGACCGCGAAACAGCTGTTCAAGGATTTTCTGCGCGAGAACAAGTTTTTGAAAAGCCGGATGGACATTCAGGGTAGGCGGGTAGATTTGGCCAACATCACGGTTCCGTTTCTGCATATCGCTGCCCAGCACGACCACATTGTCCCGGCCGCGGCTTCCCGCGGCATCCTCGATCTCATTGGTAGTCAGGATAAGGAAGAGGTGGTGTTGAAGGGGGGGCATGTGAGTCTGGTGGCGGGCGGGAACGCGGTCTACCGACTTTGGCCGAAGCTGGCAGGCTGGCTGTCCGAACGCTGTATCTGAGGAGAAGCCTTTGGAAAACTATCCGAAAACCGTGGAATTGCGTACCGGCTCGGCAGTATTGCGTCCATTGACGCATGATGATGCCGAGGAGGTTCTGACTTTTGCGCGTTCGCTGCCGGTCCATGACTTGATGTTTCTGCGCCGCGACATCACTGATCCGGAAACCGTTGAACATTGGCTCGAGGAGATCGATCGGGGCCTGGCATTGATCGTCATTGCCGAGATAGACGGACAGATGGTCGGCTACGGTATGCTAAGCCTCAATGACCTAGACTGGAGCCGCCATCTCGCGGAACTGCGGGTATTGGTGCATCCCAATTTTCGTGAAACCGGGCTCGGCCGCACCATGATTCGCGAAGTCTTCAGCTTGGCGCTGGGCCGCGGCGTGGAAAAGGTCATCGCCCGCATGACGCTTGATCAAACCGCCGCGCGCTCATTGTTCCACGAGCTGGGCTTCCGGCCGGAAGCGCTGCATGAGAATGAAGTGAAGGACCGTTCGGGCAAGCTTCACGATGTCGTTCGTATGGCAGTCGAGGTTAAGTCGCTGCTGGCACGGCGGGACAGCTACGGCATCGGCTGACTTCGACCGCGATAGGCGGGTGCGGCCGGCTGGTGTAGAATCCGCCCTCGCTTCAGCCTACCCAGCGGAATGCCCATGTTTGCCAATGACCTCTCGCTCGCTGATTTCGATCCCGAGCTGGCGTCTGCCGTGGCCGACGAGGCGCGGCGACAGGAAGACCACCTGGAACTGATCGCCTCAGAGAACTACGCAAGCCCGCTTGTGATGCAGGCGCAGGGCAGCGTCTTGACCAACAAATATGCCGAAGGTTACCCCGGTCGGCGCTACTACGGGGGGTGCGAGTACGTCGATCGCGCCGAGGTGTTGGCGATCGCACGCGCCAAGGCGCTGTTTGGCGCCGATTATGCCAATGTGCAGCCGCACTCGGGATCCCAGGCCAATGCTGCGGTGTATCAAGCGCTGTGTACGCCCGGAGATGTGATTCTGGGCATGAGTCTGGCCGATGGGGGCCACCTCACGCATGGCGCCAAGCCCAACTTCTCTGGCAAAACCTACCATGCGGTTCAGTATGGGTTGAACCCGGCGACGGGAGAGGTCGATTACGACCGCGTTGCCGAATTGGCGCGCACGCATCGTCCAAAAGTGATCGTCGCGGGGTTCTCCGCTTATTCGAGGATCATGGACTGGGAGAGGTTTCGGGCCATCGCCGACGAGGTGGGTGCCTGGTTGATGGTCGATATGGCCCATGTCGCGGGCTTGGTTGCAGCCGGCTGTTACCCTTCTCCGGTGCCGGTCGCCGATGTGGTGACGTCCACCACCCACAAGACACTGCGAGGTCCCCGCGGCGGCCTCATCCTGGCCCGGGCTAATCCAGAGCTGGAGAAAAAGCTCGACTCGGCGGTCTTTCCTGGCCAGCAGGGTGGGCCGTTGATGCACGTGATCGCCGCCAAGGCGGTGTGCTTCAAAGAGGCCGAGAGCGAACCGTATCGCGCCTACCAGCGTCAGGTTGTCGCCAATGCGCGGGCTATGGCGGCGACGTTCACTGAGCGCGGGATACGCGTTGTTTCCGGAGGGACAGACAATCACCTCATGTTGGTCGATCTCATCGGCAAGAGTTATACCGGAAAGGACGCGGATGAAGCCTTGGGTAATGCCCACATCACCGTCAACAAGAATGCCGTTCCGGGCGACCCGCGTTCGCCCTTCGTGACCAGTGGTTTGCGCGTGGGGACCCCTGCCATAACTACGCGTGGTTTCCGCGAAGCGGAGACGGTGGAGTTGACCCATTGGATTTGTGATGTCCTGGCCGCGTTGGAAAACGGGACGGCCGCGGCGGTGATCGACGAGGTGCGTGCCAAGGTGCAGGAAGTCTGCGACCGTTTCCCCGTCTATCGCTGATCGGATCCGGCCGCTGCGCTGGGGCGTGCTAGACTTGCGGTCGCTCGATACGCGCTTTCGCACATCCCATGCATTGTCCATTCTGCGGCGCTGACGAAACCCGTGTGGTTGATTCTCGACTGGTAGCCGGCGGCGATCAGATCCGCCGCCGGCGCGAGTGTGCGAATTGCAAGGAGCGCTTTACTACCTTTGAGGTCGCCGAGCTTCTCATGCCGCGCGTGGTGAAGCGTGACGGTTCCCGCGAGCCTTTCGATGAGAGCAAACTGCGTGCCGGCCTCCAGCGGGCGCTCGAGAAGCGGCCTGTCAGTGTCGAGGCCGTAGAGGCCGCGGTCAGCGCGCTGAAGCGCGAGCTGCAAAGTGCGGGAGAGCGCGAAGTGCCATCTCGGGTTGTCGGCGAAAAGGTGATGGAGCAGCTGCGGCGTCTCGACGATGTCGCCTTCGTGCGTTTTGCGTCTGTGTATCGCAGGTTCCAGGATCTCAGCGAGTTTCGTGCGGAGTTGGATCGCCTCGACCGCGAAGCCCGCGAGGCGGAAGCCGATGACTGATACCGCTGCGATGGCCCGTGCGGTCCAGTTAGCGCGGCGTGGTTGGTACAGTACTCGGCCCAATCCGCGGGTCGGTTGTGTGATCGTCCGCGATGGTCAAGTGGTCGGGGAAGCATGGCATCGTCGTGCGGGGGAGCCTCACGCGGAGGTTTTGGCGTTGCGAGCGGCTGGTTGCTCGGCCCGCGGCGCCACCGCGTATGTGACGCTGGAGCCCTGTGACCATCAGGGGCGTACACCGCCGTGTACTCGGGCCTTGATCGACGCGGGAATTGCCCGGGTGGTGTACGGAGTGCGCGACCCCCATTATCCGGCAGCGGGCGGACTGGAAACGCTGAGTGCCGCTGGTGTCGTGGTAGAAGGTCCGGTGCTGGAGGCTGACTGCCGGGCGCTCAATCCGGGCTTTTTGTTGAATTGCGAGCGCGGCTGGCCCCGGGTGCGCCTGAAAATTGCAGCGAGCTTGGATGGCCGCACGGCGATGGCAAGCGGTGAGAGTCAATGGATCACGGGCCCGGCCGCGCGCCTTGATGTACAGCGTTTACGTGCGGAGAGCTGCGCGCTGGTAACCGGTGTGGGTACCGTCTTGGCCGATGATCCGCGGCTAACGGTACGCTTGGAGACCCTGGATCTCGCGGCGCAGGTTGAAACCCCGGTAGGGCAGCCGCTGCGGGTCGTAGTGGACAGCCGGTTGCGGATCCATGAGCACCTGCGATTGTTCGCCGAGCCCGGCGCGGTGTTGATCGCCACCGCCGCGGAGCCGAGCGCTATTGCCGCGGCAGACGTGTTGGCTTTCCCGGGGGAGGATCGCCGGGTCGATCTCCGGGCACTATTGTGTTATCTGCGTGAGCGCCAGTGCCATGAGGTGCTCGTTGAGGCGGGGGCCAAACTTGCCGGCGCCTTTCTGGCTGAGGGGCTGGTGGATGAATTACTCATCTATCTTGCGCCCAAACTTCTCGGCAGCGAGGGCTGGCCACTTGCCCGTTTGCCACTTGCACAATTGGCCGATGCCATCGAGTTGGACATCGTCGATCTGCGCGCTGTCGGCACCGATTGGCGGATTACCGCTCTTCCCAAAAGGAGGATCTGAATGTTTACCGGCATTGTCGAAGCCCTGGGTGCCGTTGCCGCCGTGGAGCCGCGTGGCGGTGATCTCCGATTGACCATTGAGACCGGTGGTCTCGATCTCAAAGCGGTGTGTCTCGGAGACAGTATTGCGGTCAATGGGGTCTGCCTGACAGTGATAGCGGTGGACCTTGAGGAGGCTCGCTTTGCCGCAGACGTCTCCGTGGAAACGCTGGCGCATACGACATTGGCGTCTTGGCGTGCCGGTACCCCGGTCAATCTGGAGCAGGCGCTCACTCCCGATAAACGCCTGGGTGGACACATCGTCTCCGGCCATGTCGATGGGGTCGGCAGGATACTGGAGCGCCATGGCGACGCCCGGTCGGAGCGCTTTCGGTTACGTGCGCCGATGGCGCTGGCGCGCTACATTGCGCCCAAGGGGTCGATCGCGGTAGACGGTGTCAGTCTCACGATCAATGCGGTGGCGGAAGCGGACTTCGAGATCAACATCGTTCCTCACACGCTGACACATACCATTATTGATGGCTATCGAGCCGGTACCGAGGTGAATCTCGAAGTCGACGTGATTGCGCGTTACCTGGAGCGGTTGCACTGGGGCGCGCGGGAGGGGCACCCCGGCGTACCGCCCGGAGTGGCATCGGAAAGAGGTTGAAATGGCATTGCATACCACCGAAGAGCTGATCGAGGACATCCGCGCAGGTCGGATGGTCATCCTCATGGATGACGAGGATCGTGAAAACGAGGGCGATCTGGTTATTGCGGCGGAAAAGGTCACCGCGGCCGACATCAATTTTATGGCCATGCATGCACGGGGACTGATCTGTCTGACCCTGACCGAGGCTCGCTGTCGCCAGTTGGATTTGCCGCTGATGGTAGATCGTAATCAGGCCAGCCATGGAACCAACTTCACGCTTTCCATCGAGGCCGCCGAGGGTGTCACTACGGGAATCTCGGCCGCGGATCGGGCGCATACGGTGCGCGTCGCGGTGGCCAAGCAGGCGACCCCCGAAGATCTCGTGCAGCCGGGCCATGTTTTCCCGCTCAAGGCCCAACCGGGTGGTGTGCTGAGCCGAGCCGGGCATACCGAGGCCGGTTGTGATCTCGCCCGTCTCGCCGGCTGTGAGCCGGCAGCCGTAATCGTCGAGATCATGAATGACGATGGCACCATGGCACGACGGTCCGACCTGGAACAGTTCGCCGAGAAGCACGGTCTCAAGATCGGCACGATCGCTGACCTGATTCACTACCGCATGCTCAATGAAAAAACCATTGAGCATTTGCGCGAGCGCCGGATACAGACCGCCTTTGGTGAGTTCACGCTACATACCTATCTGGATACAGCGCGTAAGAAATTGCATTTTGCCCTGGTCAAGGGCGAGATCCATCCGGAGGTGCCGGTGCCAGTACGCGTGCATCTGCCTGGCTGTGTCCGTGATTTTTTCTCCGTGGAGCGGGTTGGCCCCTACCCGAGCTGGAGTATGGCCAAAGCGATGGCGCGGGTGGAGGCGGAAGGCTGCGGCATTATTGTGGTGATCTTGCAAGAGGAGTCCGCCGAGCAAGTCGAAAGCGAGCTGGAAGCGCTCTTTGACCGCAAAGAGCGGGCCATCAAGGCTTCGGAGACAGTGTATCTGCAAATCGGTGCGGGATCGCAGATCCTACGCGATCTGGGAGCCCAGAAAATCAAGGTGATGAGCGCGCCTTTCCGGTTCAACGCGATCTCGGGTTTTGATCTTGAGGTGGTGGAGTATATTGAGTGCCCATGAAGTCAGGAGCAGGTGATGAGTGAGTCCAGGCCCATCGAGGGGGAGTTTCAGGCAGCGGGCGCCCGCTTTGCCATCGTGGTGGCGCGTTGGAACGGTGACATCACCGAGAGCCTGCTACAGGGTGCGCAACGCGCCTTGCGCCGGCAGGAGGTTCCTGAGGAGGATATTCAGATCTACCGGGTGCCTGGAGCCTTCGAATTACCCTTGGCGGCGCGCAAGATCGCAGAGACCGGGCGCTTCGATGCGGTGATCACCTTGGGCGCGGTGATTCGTGGGGGCACGCCACATTTCGAATACGTCTGCGCGGAGACCACGCGTGGCATTGGGGACGTGGCGCTGAAGACCGGCGTCCCGGTGGCCTTCGGAGTGCTGACTACGGATGATCAGCGACAGGCCGCGGAGCGTTCTGGCCCGGGCCCAGATAACAAGGGCGAGGAGGCGGCGTTGACGGCGCTGGAAATGGTTTCCCTGCTGCGGCGCCTGTGAAGGGTATGAGCAGTCTTCCTTCGGCACGAAAAAAGGCCCGCCACCTGTTGGTCCAGGCGCTCTATCAATGGCAGCTCGCTGGTGGTGGCCCCATAGCCATTGAGGCGCAGTTCCGTGCGGATAATGACATGAAAAAAGTGGATGGTGATTTTTTCCACGACCTGCTGCACGGGATTCTCGATCGTGCTGAGTCACTCGATGCCGCCTACGTCGGTTATCTCGATCGCAAGATAGTCGAGCTCGATCCCATCTCCTGCGCCCTGCTCCGGATGGGCACTTACGAGCTGCTGTATCGCGTCGATGTGCCCTATCGGGTGGCCATCAACGAAGCCGTAAATCTCGCTAAGGCATTCGCGCCGGAAGATGCACATCGTTATGTCAACGGAGTTCTCGACAAGGTCGCTGCGGCCAACCGAAAGTTGGAAGTCGCAGCTGCCGCACGCTGACTTCCGGTCATGGCCAGCGACGAATTCAGCCTGATCGAACGCTACTTCAAAGAGGGAGTCGGCGTTGGCGAGGGGGTGCGAATCGGGGTCGGGGACGATGCCGCATTGCTCAATCTGCGCGCGGGCGAAGAGCTCGCCGTTACGGTCGACACGCTAGTCGCTGATGTACATTTCCCTGCGTCTGCCGCTCCGGCCGACATCGCCCAGCGCGCTTTGCGCGTCAATCTCAGCGACTTGGCCGCCGTGGGGGCCGATCCCCGTTGGTTTTTGCTCGCGCTGACCCTGCCCCAAGCCGATGAAGGCTGGCTGGCGGATTTCGCTGCTGGCCTGACCGCTGTCGCCTCCAGCTACGGTTGCGCGCTTGTTGGAGGTGACACGACCCGCGGGCCCTTGGCGGTGAGTATCACGGCGCTGGGAGCGGTGCCCGTCGGCTCTGCATTGTCGCGCAGTGGCGCCGCCCCGGGCGATTGGGTGTTGGTCACCGGGGCGCTTGGGGGCGCCGCGGCCGCACTGGCGGAGATGCAGGCGAGCGGTAGTTGCCGGGCGTGCTCGGTTGGGCTTGATGACCGCTACTGGCGGCCCGAACCGCGGTTAGCACAGGGCTGCGCTTTGCGAGGCGTGGCTTCCGCAGCGATCGATATTTCCGATGGCTTGCTGGCAGACCTCGGCCATGTGGCCAAGGCTAGCCGGCTGGGTGCCGAGATCTCGCTCGAGGCTGTGCCCCTGGCGCAGCCTGCCGTAGAGCGCTTCGGCACCGCTAGCGTCCGCTCCTGGGCGTTGACCGCAGGTGACGATTACGAGCTGTGTTTCACCTTGCCGCCGCAACGGATGCACGTACTGCAAGACCTCACAGACGCTGGAGTTTTACAGGCAACCCGCATCGGTCGGCTGACGTCCGAGCCGGGGGTCCGTGTCTTGGACGGAGCCGGTTGTCCGCTGACTGTTGCACAGACTGGCTATAGACACTTTTGAGCGAACTTCGCACGCCATCATTCGCCCAGTTGCTGCGCGATCCCGTAATGCTCCTGGCGTTTGGATTGGGCAGCGGGCTGGCACCGAAAGCACCGGGCACCTGGGGTTCATTGTTGGCGGCGGCATTGGCGCCCCTGCTGTTCCTGGTCCCACTGTGGATAGCCTGGACGGTCGTAGTGACCGCTGCGGTGGGCGGCATTTTCCTCTGTGGTGTAGCGGTGCGTCGGTTGGGTGTACCGGACCACCCGGGGATCGTCTGGGATGAATTTGTCGGGCTATGGTTGGCGGTGTTGATCGCCCCACAAAACTGGCCGTCATGGCTGGGGGCCTTTGCGCTGTTCCGGGTTTTCGATATCGTCAAGCCTTGGCCAGTGAGTTGGTTTGATCGTCGCTGCGGCGGCGGGTTTGGGGTCATGGCCGACGATCTGGTCGCTGGTCTATTGGCTGGCGGGGCTATCCAACTGTGGAGGCTCGTATCATGAGGTCAGTGCTCTGGGCGGCGCTGTTGTTTTGTGCCCAGGTTGCGGGCCAGGAAGTGCGCGCAATTGCATTGTTTCCCCAGCGGGCCGTGCTCGAGATCGACGGCACTCAGCATTTGCTCAGGGTTGGCGAGGTCTCGCCGGAGGGCGTCCGCCTGCTGGCGGCCGATAGTCGCCACGCGCGGGTGGCGCTCGGCGATCGCGAACTACGGTTGGAGCTCTCCCAGCATATCGCGGCAAACTTCACGGCCGCGGAGTATGCCGAAGTCCGTATCCCCCGGGATGATCAGGGGCACTATTTTGTCGGCGGCGCCATCAACGGCCGACCGGTTCGGTTCATGGTCGATACCGGCGCTACCGCCGTCGCACTGAACAGCATCGAGGCCGAGCGGCTGGGGTTGCAGTGGCGCGAGGGAGCCTCGGGGGCGATTAGCACGGCCGGAGGCGTGGTGGCCTCGCGGTCCTTGACCCTCAGCAAAATCAGCGTGGGGAATATCACGCTGCGCGAGATTCCGGCGGTGGTAGTGATCGGCGCGCATCCGCCCCATATTCTGTTGGGTAACAGCTTCCTGACCAGGGTCGATATGAGCGAAGAGGCGGGGACGCTGGTGCTGCGGAGCAAGTATTGAAGAGAACCTCAACCGATAGGAAGCTACTATGGCCAAACTCGCGCGTCGCATCATCCCTTGCTTGGACGTCGATGCCGGCAGAGTCGTCAAGGGCGTGCGTTTCGTGGATATCCGCGATGCTGGCGACCCCGTGGAAGTGGCGCGGCGTTACGATGAGGCTGGGGCCGACGAAATAACCTTCCTCGATATTACCGCGAGTCACGAGGGCCGGGAGACTACGCTGGATACGGTCGCGCGGATGGCCGAACAGGTCTTCATCCCGCTCACCGTGGGAGGTGGCGTGCGCAGCCTCCAGGACATCAAGGCCTTGCTACGAGCTGGCGCGGACAAAGTCAGTATCAACTCCGCCGCGGTTCGCGAGCCCGCACTGGTGCGGGACGCCGCGGCGCGATTTGGTTGTCAGTGCATCGTGGTGGCGATCGATGCCAAGCGCGTAAACGCGCCCGGAGAAGCGCCGCGCTGGGAAGTGTTTACCCACGGCGGCCGCCGGGGCACAGGTCTGGATGCCGTGCAATGGGCTGTCCAGATGGCGCAGTTGGGGGCCGGTGAGATTTTGCTGACCAGCATGGACCGCGATGGCACCAGGGACGGCTTTGACTTGGCGTTGACGCGGGCGGTCAGTGACGCTGTGCCAATCCCGGTGATCGCGTCGGGGGGCGTCGGCGGACTACAGCATTTGGTGGATGGTGTCCTCGAAGGGCACGCCGATGCCGTGCTTGCCGCAAGCATTTTTCACTTTGGCGAGTACAGTATCGCCGAAGCCAAGCGCTTTTTGGCAGCCAACGGAGTGCAGGTGCGACTCGACGGAACCACTAGCTGTTGAGGGAAGGCGACCCGCGGGATTGGACGAAGAGCCGCCGCACATGGTCTGGTGCCCGTTCCAGAAATTCCAGAAAATCCTGGACTGCCGCCTCGGTTTGTTCCTCGGAGGCGAAGGGTCCCAGCGGCACTTTTTCTCGCGTGTGAAAATACCAGCCGCTGGGGAGCCGGAAGACCCGGCTGGCGCGATTGCCAATAGGCGCGGTCGCGGCAGATTCGCCGGAGCGAGGCTGATGGGATACGGTGCTTGCGTTCATCGGTGTTACCTGCGTTGGATCTGGGGCCGCCACTCCGGCCCTTCCGGAATTAAGGTGGCCGCTCCCTAGGCCATCCCCTGTTATTAAAATGTGACGCAGTTCACATGACGTTTTAGTACAGGTGGCGATGTACTGCAAGTTCAGTTGCTGATGGGCTTCGACTCATGACGCACGAAGATCACCAGCGCCTTGAGTAGATTGAGGCCTTCCTGTAGCTGGTTGTCGTCCGCTGCCCTGGCTGAATGCTCGGTGTCTTGCCCTGGGTTGGCCGACTTTTCTTCCCGAGTTCCAGTCAAATGGCCGCTCAGGTCGGCCTCTTTCACGGTAAAGCCGGGTTCGAGTTCGTGGACTTCGGCGCGGCGCACTTCGATGTCGGGGCTGATTCCCTCGGCCTGGATCGAATGTCCGGCAGGCGTGTAATAACGCGCAGTGGTGAGCTTGACCGCGCGGCCATCGCCAATGGGTAGCACGTTTTGCACCGACCCTTTGCCGAAGCTGCGGGTGCCGATCACCAGCGCGCGGTGCCGATCCTTGAGCGCGCCGGCGACGATCTCGGCGGCAGAAGCGGTGCCTTCGTTGATCAGCACCACAACGGGGATCCCGGGCAGGAGCTCGCCGGCGGTGGCCATTGACTTGGTATTGGCTGAGGCGATGCGGCCTTCCGTATAGACGATTAGGCCGCCATCGAGCAGTGTGTTAGCAACCTCGACGGAAGCTGGAAGTAACCCCCCGGGATTATTGCGTAGGTCGATGATCAACCCGCGCAATTCGGGCTTGCCGTCGCGCAGTTGCTCCAGTGCCTGGCGAAATTCGCCGCCGGTGTGCTCCTGAAACTGCGCTATGCGGACATAGCCGTAGCCGGGCTCCAGCACCTCCCAACGTACACTCTGTACGGTGATGGTGTCGCGCACGATAGTGACCACGAGGGGTTCGCTGGTGCCTTCTCGACCAATGGTCAGGGTGATCGAGGTGCCCTTGGAACCGCGCATCAGCGAGACGGCCTCGTTGAGACTCATGCCCTGTGTGGAACGATCGTCGAGCTTGAGAATCAGGTCTCCCGGGCGCAAGCCGGCGCGGGCTGCCGGGGTGCCGTCGATGGGTGAGATGATGCGAACGTAGCCGCGTTCGAGGCCGATCTCTATGCCCAGACCGCCGAACTCCCCCGTGGTGTGCTCTTTCAGTTCAGAGTAGGAGTCCTCCTGCAGAAAAGCCGAGTGCGGATCCAGCTCTCCGAGCAGGCCAGTAATTGCCTTCTCAAGGAGCTCGCGGTCGTCGAGTTCCTCGACATAGGCGTTACGTACCTGATCGAAAATTTGCGCGAACAGCTGTAATTCTTCCAGCGGCAGCCGGGCCTCGGATGCAGGGGCTTCCGAGGTTGGGTCGGCGGCGCTGGCTGAGGCGACTAGGAATCCACTCAGCAGGATTAGGGTAGCGACTTTCATGGGGCGGTGATTCCTCAGCCGGATGTCGAATGAGCTGCCGTACTATGGCGACACCTGGATCCCCGCGGGGGGCCGGCGGCGCCCCGCAGCATAGCTTGTTTCGGGCGGGTGACTGAAGATCGCGCGGTCAGGATTTTTTGTGCAGCCAGCGGCCGGGATCCAGGGTCTTGCTCCCTTTGCGGATCTCAAAGTAGAGGGCGTTGCGATTCAGCCCGCCGCTGCTGCCAGCGCGGGCGAGGATCTCTCCGCCATTGATGCGACTGCCGGCGGTCTTGAGCAGTGTCTGGTTGTGGGCGTACAGGGTGAGATAGCCGCCCCCATGATCGACAATGATCAGCTGCCCGTGGCCGCGGAGATAATCGGCGAAGACTACGGTGCCTGCATGGACCGCACGTACCGGGTCGCCCTCCCCGGCAGCGATCAGCCAGCCGCTCCAGCGCAAAGAGCCGGCTCGGCTTTCACCATAGCGGTGCAGAAGCTGTCCCGCCACCGGCCAGGGCAACCGACCGGCCTGGCCGGCAAAGGGGCCAGTGGTGGGGGCGGGAGTAGGGTCATCGCGTGCCAGTTTGTCTAGCAGCGATTGTAGATCGCGCGCCTCGGTGCGCAATTTCTGCACGCGCAGTTGTTCGTCGCTCAACCGTGCATCCAGCGCAGCCAAGAGTTCACGCCGTGTCGCGAGCGCCGCGCGATGCTGCTCGCCCGCCTTGGCGAGCGCAGTCTGATGTCCGCGAAGGCGGGCCTGCTCCGCGTCCACTTCGGCTGCCAGGGCGCCGAGTTCCGCATCAGTACGCCGGTAGCTCTGCAGTTGGGTGGCTCGCGCCTGGGTAAGGTAGCCGTAATAGCGCAACATGCGCTGCGCTGCCAGCGGGTCTTCAAGATTGAGCAATACTTTGACCGGCTCGCCACCCCCCAGGCGATAGGCAATCGCCACGTCGTCGGCAAGATGCTGCAACTGGCGATGGCGCGTCTTCGCAAGCTGGTCGCGACGCGTTTGCAGCTCCTGCAGCTGGCGCTCGGTGTGGGCGATCTGTCTGCGGAGCTCTTTGCTCTCTCGTTGGAGTTTCGCAAGCGCCTTTTCGGTATTCGCGAGTTCGAGCCCTAGGTCGCGGCGCGCCGCCTGGGTCGCATCGATACGGCGCTCGCTCGCACCGATTTCCCGTTGCAGGTCGCGCAATCGCTCAGCGGTGTCTGCGGCCGCGATGGCCGCAGCGGCCAAGCTCAACAGGCAGATGAGCGCGCGGATCACTTGACCGCCTGCACACTCCCGGGCTGGGTAGCGAAGGATTCGACCAGAGAGCGCCCGGTCATCTCCGGGGGTTGTGGCAATCCCATGAGCGTGAGCAGCGTGGGCGCCACGTCGGCCAAGGTGCCGCCGGGCCTGAAGTTGGGCTGCAATGGTCCGGCGTAGATTAAGGGCACCGGCAATTGGGTGTGAGAAGTTGAGGGGCCACCGTCGGGCTCGGCCATGCATTCCAGATTACCGTGGTCGGCGGTGATCAGGCACTGGCCGTCGTTTTCCCTGAGGGCTGAGAGGATACGACCGAGGCAGGCATCCACTGCCTCCACCGCCCGTACCGCGGCTTCGAATACCCCTGTGTGCCCGACCATGTCGCCGTTGGCAAAATTGCAGACGATCAAATCGTACCCCCGGCTTGCGATGGCGGCAACGACGCGGTCAGTCACTTCGTCGACGCTCATTTCCGGTTGCAGGTCGTAGGTCGCGACCTTGGGGGAGGGGATCAGGATCCGTTCCTCCCCAGGATAGGGCGCCTCTCTGCCGCCGCTGAAAAAGAAGGTGACGTGTGCGTATTTTTCGGTTTCTGCGATACGTAGTTGGGTCTTGTCGAGGGTGGCGAGATATTCCCCGAGAGAGTTCGCGATCGATTCCGGTGGGAACGCGCAGCTGACCGCTAGATCGGCGGCGTATTCGGTGGTGGTGACAAAATCGGCCAGCTGTGGTCGGCGCCGCCGGGTAAACTCGGAAAATGCGGGGTCCACGAAGGCGCGAGTCAGTTGGCGCGCGCGGTCGGGGCGGAAGTTCAGGAAGATCACGGCATCGCCGTCGGACACCACCGCGGCGGGCTCTTCCGGTCCCTGAATGCGGATTGGCTGGACGAATTCGTCTCCTTCGTCACGGGCGTAAGCGGCGTGGAGTGCGCGGATCGCGTCGGTTTCGTGATAGGCCGCCTCACCAACTGTAAGCAGGTCGTAGGCGCGTTGGATGCGGTCCCAGCGTTGGTCGCGATCCATAGCGTAATAACGACCACAGAGGGAGGCAATTCGCCCACAGTCGAGCTCGGTGAACAGGGATTGCGCGCGCTGTAGGGAGGCTTCGGCGCTGCGGGGTGGCGTATCCCGGCCGTCGAGAAATGCGTGCAGGTAGACCCTGGCGCCGCGTTTGGCGGCCATGGCGACGGCTGCGAAAATGTGGTTTTCGTGGCTATGTACCCCGCCTGGAGAGAGCAGGCCGAAGAGGTGAACGTCGCCACCCTGAGCCAGCGCGCGGTCGATGGCCGCCGAATACGCTGGATTGGTCGCGAACTCCCCGCTTTCGAGGGCGACATTGATTCGGGTCAGGGTCTGATACAGCACGCGTCCGGAGCCGATCGTCATGTGTCCGACTTCGGAATTACCCATCTGTCCCACGGGCAGGCCGACGTCTTCACCGGAGCCGGAAATTAATGTCCGTGGCTGTTCTTGCCAGAGTCGCTTCCAAACCGGTGCTCGCGCCGCATGAATGGCGTTGTGTTCGGCGGAGTCGTTGTGACCCCAACCGTCGAGAATCAGCAAGAGGGAAGTCTGTCGGCCGCTGTCCATCGTGGGCGTGTCTTTGAGGTCGGGGCTGCCGGGAGAGGGCGCATGGTACTGGTTTCGCCTCTAAAAGGCCATTTCAGGCAGCGTCGGGAACCCTGCGGGGGCGGGGCACCCTGTGTATACTACGCCGCCTTGCAGCGGCTGCGCAGGGCGAGGTACGGGTGGCGGATTTTCTCATTTTTGTCAGTGAACAATGGCTGCTGGTCAGCCTGTTGTTGGCGTTGGTCTATATTTTTCTGCTACTTGAGCACATCAAGGCGGGCAAGCAGTTGTCGGTTCATGAGGTGACTCGGCTGCTCAATGGCGACGAGGCGGTGCTGGTGGACCTGCGCCCAGTAAAGGAGTTCGAGGCGGGCCATATCAAAGGTGCGGTTCCTATTCCCTTGATCGAACTACCTGCGCGTACCGCAGAGCTCGATCGCGAGCGAGCTATCATTCTGGTTGACAAACTCGGCCAGCAATCAGCCGGTGCCGGTCGGCAATTGCGCCGCGCGGGTTTTCGTGTGTTTCGGTTGCGTGGCGGGATGGCAGAGTGGCAAGCGCAGAGCCTGCCGGTGGTGTCCTGATGGGCCAGGTGGTGCTCTATGGCACCCGGATATGCCCCTACTGCGTCGCGGCACGGCACCTGTTGCGGCGCAAGGCGATCGATTTTCAGGACATTTCGGTAGAGGGGGATGCCGCGCTGCGCCAGTTGATCGCCGAGCGCAGCGGGCGTACCTCGGTACCGCAGATCTGGATCGGGGAACATCATGTCGGTGGGTTCACCGATCTGCTGGCATTGGAACGTAGCGGACGTCTGAATCAACTGTTGGTCGCTGTCGATGCGGCGTCCGGGGAAACTCCCGGCACTGGGCAAGTTAACAGAGAGGAAAGCACATCATGACTTCGGAGCAATCCACTGACGCCGCGGCCGGCAACTCAGGTGCCGCGCAGGGGCCACAACTGGGCGTTGCCCGGCTCTATATCAAGGACTTTTCTTTTGAGGCTCCGCAGGGGCCGGAAGCGCTGACGGGTGCGAACCAGGCGCGAGTAGATCAAGATCTGGCCGTCGGGGTGCGGCGCGTCGAGGACGACCACTATGAGGTCGTTCTCAAGCTCACCCTCACCATGCGCGATGGTGAGCGGACCCTGTATCTGGTCGAACTCGAGCAGGCTGGCCAATTCCTGGCTCGGGGGCTAGAAGCGCAGGCGCTCGGTCAGGTACTCAACATTCACTGCCCGACAGTGCTGTTTCCCTATGCGCGCGAGGCGGTAGACAGCGTGCTCGTCAAAGGCGGTTTTCCTCCACTGTTGTTGCCGCCGGTCAATTTCGAGGCACTTTATCGACAAGCACTGGAGCAGCGCGGCCAGCAGCAGGACGCCTGACCACCAGTCGCCGCCGGGCGGCGGCGAGGTAAGCGGCGGGGGAGGTCAGGGGGTGCTCGAGTCTTCGGCGATGCCCAATTCCTGAATCTTGCGGGTTAGGGTATTGCGCCCCCAGCCGAGCAATTCTGCAGCATCGCGTTTACGCCCCGCCGTGTGCTGCAGCGCGGTTTCGATGGCTGCCCGTTCGAACGTTGGGGTCGCGGCATCCAGGATGCCCTTGGCACCGGCTGCGAGTTGGTGTGCGATCCAGCGGCGCAGACAGGGTTCCCAATCGTTAGACGGCGTGGCGGGCGCGGTATCGGACTCCAATAGTTCCGGTGGCAGATCCGACTTCAAGACCTCGCGGCCAGACGCCATGACGGTAAGCCAACGGCAGGTATTTTCCAACTGTCGGACGTTGCCTGGCCAGGGAAGACCGCATAGGAAGGTCTCTGCCTCCGCCGACAAGAGCTTGGGTTCGACATTGAGCTCCTCGGCCGACTTAGTAAAGAAATAGCGCATCAGTTGTGGGATGTCCTCGCGGCGATCCGCCAGGCGTGGTAGGTGGATGCGAATGACGTTGAGTCGGTGAAACAAATCTTCGCGAAAGCGATGTTGAGCCACCAGAGTTTCCAGGTTCTGGTGGGTGGCGGCGATGATGCGGACATCGACTCGCACCGGGGTGTGCCCACCGACCCGGTAGAACTCCCGATCAGCCAAGACCCGTAGCAGTCGGGTTTGGGCTTCCGATGGCATGTCGCCGATTTCATCGAGAAACAGGGTGCCACCGTCGGCTTGCTCGAACCGCCCTACCCGACGTTGCGCCGCGCCGGTAAAGGCACCTTTCTCATGGCCGAACAATTCGGATTCGATCAGATCGTGCGGAATCGCTGCCATGTTCAGGGCAATGAACGGCCGATCGCGCCGCGGGCTATGGCGGTGGAGTGCCCGAGCGACTAACTCCTTGCCGGTACCGGATTCCCCGTTGATCAGGACGGTGATGTGGGAGTGCGACAACCGGCCGATGGCTCGAAACACTTCCTGCATGGCCGGGGCTTCACCGATGATCTCCTTGGATACTTCGGCCTCTGGCGCCTTGACGGTCCGCGCTTTTTCGCGCGCAAATTCGATGGCGCGTCGAGTCACCGAAACCAGCTCGTCGATATCAAAGGGTTTCGGCAGGTATTCAAAGGCGCCCCCTTGGTAGGCGGCCACCGCGCTGTCGAGGTCCGAGTGAGCCGTGGTGATGATCACCGGCATACTGGGATTTTCACGGCGTATGCGGTCGAGTAGTTCCAGGCCGCTGACGCCCGGCATACGGATATCGCTGATGACGGTATCCGGTACTTCCTGATCGAGGCGTTTGAGCACGCTCTGAGCGTCTTCGAAGCAGCGTACGCTCATGTCGGCTTTCTCGAGCGCCCGCTCCATGACCCAGCGGATGGATTTGTCGTCGTCAACGATCCAAATTGTCGGTTTCATCTTGTGGTCCGTGGTTGGCCTGAATGGGCAGGTAGATCGAAAATCTGGTCAATCCCGGGTGACTGTCGCACTCGATCAGACCTTGGTGGAGCTGAATCGCCGATTGCGCGATGGGTAACCCGAGGCCGGAGCCCTCGGGGTGACCGCTGACCATGGGGTAGAAGATACGGTCGAGAATGTCTTCCGGTATGCCTGGTCCGTTATCGATGATGTCCAGGCGGCACACGATGCGGTGCTGGCGCTGGCCAATGGTGAAATGGTTCACGATTCGGGTGCGCAGCGTGATTTCTGCGCGGCCTTCGTCGAGCTGCCCGGAAGTGCGCACGGCTTGCATGGCATTACGCAGAAGGTTCAAGGCCGCCTGAATCAATTTGCCGCGATCGCCATAGAGATCTGGGATGCTGGGGTCGTACTCGCGACGAATACAGAGACGTCCATTGGTCTCTGCCTCTACCAGGGCGGCGGTACGTTCAGTGATTTCATGGATGTTGACTGCGGAGAATTGGGCGGGTGACGACGGCCCGAGCAGGCGGTCGACCAGTTGTCGCAGCCGTTCGGTTTCGGCGATGATGATATCGGTGTATTCCAGCAGGTCGTCGCGCGCCAATTCGCGTGCTAGCAATTGCGATGCGCCGAGGATCCCGCCCAGTGGATTCTTGATTTCGTGCGCCAGCCCCCGCACCAAGTTACGCGAGGTGTCGTTGGCCGACAGCAGAGCGCGCTCGCGGTCGATGCGCATACTGCGATCCATCGGCTGAATTTCCAGGAGCAGCATCTCGTGTTCGCGTTGCACCGGGGTGACGGTGTAATCGACCGTCGCCTCGCGGTTGTCTGTCAACGCCAGTTTCACCATGCGCTCTGTATAGGGTTGTTGTTCCAGCAGCGCTTGTCGTAGCAGCTCCTCTCTGGGCGCGGTGTCCACAAAGCAATTGGAGAATTTCATACCGCGTATGCGGCTCGCGCTCAATTCCAGCAACGCCTCGGCGGCGGTATTCAGATAACGGACGCGTAGCTCCTCATCCAATAACACCACGGCGGTTTTCAGGCTGTCGAGCAGAAATTGATCTGCGTCGGAAAATGAGAGGTTTTGGGGTGTCAGCATGCAGAAGACCTCGAGTTGCAGACGCTGCAAATATTGGGCCATGCCTGATGGCGGCTGATACTGCCCAAAATATCGCTTCCGCCCCGGGGCTATGCCGCTTTTACGCGCACGAGCGCGTGTTGCATGCGCACCATTATGGTGCTTTTGGCTTGGGGGCCAAGCTGTTGTGCTTCACGGAGTGGCGTTTGACGTGGATTGTCACTGGTGTGCTGGTCGCGACGGCGTTCCCGGTCTGGGCGTCGATGATCTCGGCTTTGATCACCCGACTGCCGCGATGCAGATCGCCAAGCGTGATGGCGGTAGTGGCCGCGGGTGTGGCCTGCGGCGCGCCATCCAGTAGAAATTGGACCAGATGACCCGTATGCAGCTGGGGTTCGAGTTCGAGCTGCACGATGACATTGAGCTGGCCGGGGGGGATGGTGCTGTCATTTTCGGGGGCGACAATCTCGATGCGCTCGTAGATCGCTGCTTCGGGTGTGGTGTCCTGGTTGCGTTTGTGGTCGACTTCCAATGCGGGCTGAGTATTGATGGCCTTGAGCTCAACTGCCTCGACCTTGCCGGTCTCCGGTGGGGTATCGGTATAGGACACCTCGCCATCGGGTCCTACTACCCGGTAGACGGTATCGCTGGCCGCCACCGTGGGTGCTATGCACGCGAACACCAAGAGTAAGATGGCGCTGAAGCGCGCACTGATCGTGGTTTGATCAGCTCGCTGTGCTGTGGTCATCCGCTAGCCTCCTCGATGCCTGCTCGCCTGACGTCCGTCCCGGGTGCGCCCTGGGGTGGCCCCACTGAGACAAGTGTAGCGCTACCCTTGGCTAAGACCAGAAAAAAAGCCCGGTGTTTCCACCGGGCTTTTCCGCGGCACAGCGATTATTATCAAACGCTGTAGTACATATCGAATTCCACCGGGTGGGTGGTCATCCGCAGCCGGTCGATTTCTGCCTGCTTGAGTCCAATGTAGGCGTCAATCATGTCGTCGTCCATAACGCCGCCAACTTTGAGGAATTCGCGGTCCGCGTCCAGGGCTGCGATGGCCTGTTCGAGCGACGCGCAGACGGTCGGAATGGCCTTGGCTTCCTCTGGAGGCAGGTCATAGAGATCCTTGTCGGCGGCATCGCCGGGGTGGATCTTGTTCTGAATTCCGTCGAGGCCCGCAAGCAGCAGCGCGGTGAATGCCAAATACGGGTTCGCGGCGGGGTCCGGGAAACGGACTTCGATGCGTCGCGCTTTGGGGTTGGGTACGAATGGAATGCGAATCGAAGCAGATCGGTTGCGGGCAGAATAGGCCAGCATCACAGGGGCTTCGAATCCGGGAACCAGTCGCTTATAAGAGTTGGTGGACGGGTTGGTGAAGGCGTTGATCGCGCGGGCGTGCTTGATGATGCCGCCGATGTAATAGAGCGCCGTCTCGGACAACCCGGCATAGGTATCACCGGCAAAGATGTTTTTGCCATCCTTGGAGAGCGACTGGTGGCAGTGCATTCCGGAGCCGTTGTCGCCGACCAGCGGCTTGGGCATGAAGGTGGCGGTCTTGCCGTACGCGTGGGCGACATTGTGCACGCAGTACTTGAGGATCTGGACCTCGTCAGCTTTGCGGGTCAAGGTGGCGGCGCCGACCCCGATCTCGCACTGACCGGCGGTCCCCACCTCGTGGTGATGCACCTCGACGGTCAGCCCCATCTGGGTCATCGCGTCACACATGGCCGCGCGCAGGTCGTGTAGAGAATCCACTGGCGGAACGGGGAAGTAGCCGCCTTTCACCGCCGGCCGGTGACCGCGGTTGCCTTCAGAGAAGTCGTGCTCGGACGCCCAGGCGGCTTCTTCGGAGATGATTTTGTAGAAGGCGCCGCTCATGTTGGCGTTCCACTTCACTTGATCGAACACAAAGAATTCGGGTTCCGGGCCGAACAATGCGGTGTCCGCGATGCCGGTGGAGCGCAGGTATTCCTGGGCTCGGTCTGCGATCGAGCGCGGGTCGCGGCTGTAACCCTGCATGGTGGTGGGTTCGACGATATTGCAGCGAATGATGACAGTGGGGTCGTCGGTAAAAGGGTCGAGGATAGCGGAGCTATCGTCCGGCATGAGAATCATGTCGGATTCGTTGATGCCTTTCCACCCGGCGATCGACGAACCGTCGAACATCTTGCCGTCCTCGAAAAAGCTGTCGTTCACTTCACTGGCGGGCAGGGAAACATGCTGTTCTTTTCCCTTGGTGTCTGTAAAGCGCAGATCGATCCAGCGCGCCTCGGCCTCTTTAATCAACTCCAACGTCTTAGACATTCTGCTCCTCCAAATCGGGGGTCTATTTCTGGGTACTGCCAGGCCGCGCTGGGCACCGGCGGGGGTGGCGCGGGATGGACGACGGCCCTTCAGTGAACGAAGATCAGCAAATTGCATGCCGCTTTTCGCTCCATCGAGACCGTGGCGGCCCTTTGAGCCATGCGCTTCCGTGGTGCGCGCTTGGGGGGCGGCCGGAACGGGAGCAGCGGCCCACTATAGCAATGCCGCGGCGCCGGTGGAATTGTCCCGGCGTGGCCCGCAAAGCACAAATAGTGTGCATTCTGCCTGGAAGTCGCACCAAAAAGGTGCGTAGCTGGCGTCGCCGGTTCTCACCCGCAGCGCTGCCGTGGGTGACTGCCTATAATGCGCGACCTTCGACCGAGATTCGCAAGCGGCGGCCACCCATGCATTTTGTCGTGAAGCTATCGCCCGAGATTATTGTCAAGAGCGCCCCAGTGCGACGGCGCTTTATTCGGCAATTGCGCCGTAATTTGCGCACACTGATCAGTCCGCTGGCGCCGGACGTGTCGGTTACCGGCAATTGGGATCGCATCGAGGTGAGATGCGACGTCGCCGAAGCTACCGCACAGCTGATCTCCAATATTCTGGCGCAGACACCGGGAATCACCAGTTTCGCGCGAGTCCAGGTGCACGCCCTCGGCGATTTCGATGACATGGCCGAGCAAGCTTGGGCGTGCTACCGGGACTGCTTGCCGGGCCGGCGTTTTGTGGTTCGCGTCAAGCGCTCCGGCACCCACGAATTTTCATCGCCCCAGGTCGAGCGCGAAATCGGTGGTCGGTTGTTGGCGCGCGCTGCGGGCGCCCGGGTTTCCCTGCGCGATCCTGAAATTACGGTGCGGTTGGAAATTGTCGGTGATCGCTATTACGTGATCGAAGCCTCGCGGCCTGGGCTGGGCGGGTTTCCGCTGGGCCAGCAGCCGCCGGTGTTGACGCTCATTTCCGGGGGCTTCGATTCGACGGTAGCCACCTATCTGATGCTGCGCCGCGGTCTGCGGACGCATTTTTGCTTTTTCAATCTCGGGGGGCGGGCGCATGCCCTGGGCGTCAAAGAAGTTGCCCACTATCTATGGGAGCGCTATGCCGCCAGCCATCCGCTGACTTTCGTCACGGTGCCATTCGAAGAGGTGGTGGCTGAGATTCTCCAACGAGTCGACAACGCGCTCATGGGGGTAGTGCTCAAGCGCATGATGTTGCGTGCGGCCACCGAGGTTGCCGAAGCTTTGGGCGTCGAGGCGCTGGTCACTGGGGAAAGCGTGGCCCAGGTGTCCAGCCAGACGCTGCCCAACCTGGCGCTGATCGATAAGGCCACCGCCATGCCTGTGCTGCGGCCGCTGGTCGCCATGGATAAGCAAGAGATCATTGCCCAGGCACGAGTCATTGGTACAGAGCCCTTTGCCGCCCATATGCCGGAGTACTGTGGGGTGATCTCGGTGCGGCCCAGCACCCATGCCCGGGCCGATCGCGTCGCGCGTGCCGAAGCGGACTTCGACTTCTCGGTGTTGGAGCGCGCGGTCGCGCGGCGTACCCATGAAGACATCGCCGCTGTGCTTGAGTCCGGTGCCGGGGAGGTTGGCGTGGAGGTGTTTCACGCCCCGCAGCCCGGTGTGCCTATCCTCGATATTCGCCACCCCGAAGCATCCGAGCGTCAGCCGTTGCGAGCCGGTGGTGCGGAGGTTCGCACAGTGCCGTTCTTTCAGCTGGAGCAGTTTTTCGCCGAGCTCTCCTCCGAGGCGGCCTATCTCCTGTATTGCGACAAAGGCCTCATGAGCCGGTTGCATGCAGAACTGCTTGTCGAGCGGGGCTTCACCCGGGTAGGGGTCTACCGCCCCTAAAGCGAGCCCCCAGGCGCTGTGGGAGCAATGGCTCCTGGTGATTCGGTGCCTGGACGACGGCGGAAGCCATTCTCCGCGCGAGGTGACCCCCGTATAATGCGCGCCCCACTCCCCGGGCTCCATCCATGTCCGTTTCTCAATTGCGCAACATTGCCATCGTTGCCCACGTCGATCACGGCAAGACCACCTTGGTCGATCGCCTCTTGCAACAGTCCGGTACCCTGGACCGGAAGAATCAGGGGGCCGAACGGATCCTGGATTCCAATGATCAGGAGCGGGAGCGCGGGATCACCATTCTGGCCAAAAATACTGCGATCGAGTGGCAAGGCTACCGCATCAACATTGTCGATACCCCCGGACACGCCGATTTTGGCGGTGAGGTCGAGCGGGTGTTATCGATGGTTGACTCCGTGCTCCTGTTGGTCGATGCGGTCGACGGCCCCATGCCGCAGACGCGCTTTGTCACCAGCAAGGCCTTCGCACGCGGCCTGAAACCCATCCTGGTGGTCAATAAGATTGACCGTCCAGGTGCGCGGCCGGATTGGGTGGTGGACCAGGTTTTCGATCTCTTTCATCGCCTGGGGGCGACCGAAGAGCAACTGGATTTTCCGGTGATCTATGCGTCGGCGCTGACCGGCGTGGCCGGGCTCGATTATCAGGATCTAGCGCCGGACATGACGCCGCTTTTTGAGATGATCGTCAACCAGGTGTCACCGCCACCGGTCGATGAACAAGGCCCGCTTCAAATGCAGGTTTCGGCGCTCGACTACGATACGTATGTGGGCGTGATTGGCATCGGGCGTATCGCGCGCGGGGTCGTGCGGCCAGGTCAGCAGGTGGTGGTGGCCGCGGCCGAGGGCACGCGGCGACGGGCGCGAATCCTTGAAGTCAAGAGTTATCTGGGCCTGCAGCGGGTTGATGCCGCGGCGGCGGCGGCGGGTGATATCGTTTGCATTACCGGTATTGATGGGCTCGGGATCTCCGATACGTTGTGTGATCCGGAGTCGGTGGAGCCGCTGCCGCTGTTGGCCGTTGATGAGCCGACGGTCAGTATGACGTTTCAGGTCAACGACTCGCCGCTCGCGGGTCAGGACGGCAAGTTCGTTACCTCGCGCAATATCCGCGAACGCCTTGAGCAAGAGCTCATCCACAATGTTGCGCTGCGCGTAGAGCCGGGTGACAGCCCCGACCGTTTCCGAGTTTCGGGACGGGGTGAGCTGCATCTGTCGGTACTGATCGAGACCATGCGGCGGGAAGGTTATGAGCTCGGGGTGTCGCGGCCGGAAGTGATTCAAAAGATGATCGATGGCGCGCTATGTGAGCCATTTGAGCAGGTGGTGATCGATATCGAGGAGCAGCACCAGGGCCCCGTCATGGAGGAAATGGGGCGTCGCAAGGGGGATTTGCTGGATATGGTGCCCGACGGTCGAGGGCGGGTACGGCTTGAATACCGCGTGCCTTCGCGCGGCATGATCGGTTTTCGCAACGAATTTCTCACACTGACTTCCGGGAGCGGAATTCTGACCAGCACATTCGAACGCTATGACCAGGTGCGCCCGGGCATTGCCGGTGTGCGTCAAAACGGCGTGCTGGTTTCCATGATTCGGGGCAAGACGCTGGCCTATGCACTCTACAATTTGCAGGAGCGGGGGCGACTGTTTCTGGGGCATGGTGAGGAGGTCTACGAGGGACAGATCGTCGGTATCCACTCGCGTGGCAATGATCTGCCGGTCAATCCGACCAAGGCCAAGCAGCTGACCAATATCCGTGCTTCGGGTACCGACGAGGCGCTGACCCTGTCGCCGCCGGTTCGCCTCACGCTAGAACAGGCGCTGGAATTCATAGCCGAGGACGAATTGGTAGAGGTGACGCCCCATCATATTCGGTTACGTAAAAAACTCTTGCGCGAGCAGGACCGCAAACGCGCGAAATCGACGCCCTGAGCCCAGGGGGAGCCGTTGGTCGCCCGCCCGCTGCCGTTGGTCGGCTGCGGTTTGTTGGGCACAGCCGTTTGGGAAAGCGGTTGTTATTGTTCGTGAGATCAGTGCAAGGGATCGCGAATCATGGACGAGGAGCAAGAGCGTAACGTCGAAGCGCATGCCTACTTCGACTCCCAGTTGGGACTGTGGCGATCGACGGGCCTGATGACTTGGGGGCTCACCCTGTTCGCGGTGTTTTGCCTGCTGATGGGGTTGATTGATTTTTTCGACGACCAGCTGTTGTTGGCCGGGGTGCTCTTCAGCTGTTCAGCGGTATCCTTTGCCGGCCTGGCGGTTGCCCAGACACTGGGTTACCACACCGGCGCCAAATGGTATTTCATCGTGCCGATCCTGGGCCTGTTCTTCCTGCTGCTGCTCCAGGGTGGGATTGAACAGACGGGCCTGTTTTGGTGTCTGGCGTTCACGCCGGGGTTGCTCTATCTGCTGGGCTACCTGTGGGGCGCAATATTGCTGTTGGTCATGACATTGAGCGTAGCGGCGATTTTCGTGGCGGATGCCTATCCCGGTGGCCACGGCTATAGCTCGGTGGTCGAAGGCCGTTTTCTACTCGCTTTTGTCGGCCTGGGCTTGTTCAGTCTGGGTCAGGACTATCTTCTCAGTCGGCAGATGGCGCACCGGGCGGAGCGTAGCCCTGAGGTGCAGTCCTAGGCGCCGTGGCGGAAGGTGGCGGCAGTTGCCTTTGCCCGAGCCATCCCGTAGCTTTGGCCTCCTTTGAGCCGGAGCTCGCCCTCGCACATGCGACAGCTGTATCCCGCGATTCGCCCCTATACCAGCCAGCGGTTGGAGGTCGGCGAAGGACACCGGCTCTATGTGGAGGAATGTGGGTCGCCCGAGGGCATCCCGGTGTTGTTCGTGCACGGGGGGCCGGGAGCGGGCTGTAGTGAGCAGGATCGCCGCTTTTTCGATCCCGAGCGCTACCGAATCATTCTTTTTGATCAGCGCGGGGCGGGTCGATCGCGCCCCCACGCCGAGCTCGCCGACAACACCACTGGCCAGTTGATTGCAGATATCGAGCGCCTCCGCGCTCAACTCGGCGTGGAGCGTTGGTTGTTGTTTGGCGGGTCCTGGGGGTCAACACTCAGTCTGTTGTATGCGCAGGCCCATCCGGAGCGGGTGCTCGGCATGGTGTTGCGCGGCATTTTCCTGTGTCGAAAAGCCGACATCGATTGGTTTTACCGTTACGGCGCGAGCTGTATTTTTCCCGATTACTGGCAAGATTTTGTCGCCCAGATTCCGGCGTCCGAGCACGGGGATCTGCTCGACGCCTATCATCGCCGTCTTACCGGCGGCAACGAAATCATTCGCATGGCTGCGGCGAAGGCGTGGTCGCTCTGGGAGGCGCGCTGCGCCACTCATGATCCCAGCCCGCAGGTCGTCGCACGGTTCGGTAGTCCGCCAGTCGCCTTGGCGATGGCGCGGATTGAGGCCCATTACTTTGTTCACGGGGCCTTCATCGCCGAAAACCAGATTTGCGATCAGGCGCATCGGCTTGCCGACATTCCCTGCGTGATCGTGCACGGTCGCTACGATGTGGTGTGCCCCATCGAACAGGCCATGACCCTGCGTGGCCGGCTCCCCAAGGCGGAGCTGGAAGTGATCCGCGATGCGGGCCATGCGTCGAGTGAACCCGGTACCTTGGATGCCCTGATTCGAGCCACCGATCGCTTTGCCCGCGAGCTTGCCGGGGCCCGTTGAGGTGCGCGCCCTACTCCAGCGTGTCCAGCGCGCCGCGGTCCGCATTGCCGGCGAGGAGGTCGGGGTGATAGATGCGGGTGTGCTGGCGTTGGTGGGATTTGCTCCAGACGACACCCTGGCGCAGGTCGAGGCACTGGTCGAACGGATGTTGCGTTATCGATTGTTCTCCGATGCCGGTGGGCGAATGAACCGCAGTCTCGAGGATACTGGTGGAGGCTTGCTGTTGGTGTCGCAGTTCACCCTGCTCGCCGATACCCGCAAGGGTCTAAGGCCGAGTTTTACGCCCGCGGCGTCGCCGGAACAAGCGCGGGTGCTGTACGAGCATATGGTCGCTAGTGCGCGCGGGCGCCACCGGTCAGTGGCCACCGGTGTCTTCGGCGCCGACATGCAGGTCGAATTGGTCAACGACGGGCCGGTGACCCTACTGTTGGAATCGCCCGCGGCGACAGGATCCGCCTAACTCGATGGCGGCGAAGCAGCGGCTGGGATACAGCGGGCTGCTGCGGCGTAGCCATACTCGATCATTTCGGCAGCGCGATGAAATTCGTGCATTCCGCAGAGATCACGCGGCAGTTCCACGAGGATGTCTGGTGGATAGGCCGCCATCTTCTGGCGGGCGATGGTGCTTTGCATGGCGTCGAAGGCCTGGTTGGCGACGGCGAGCATGTGCCAGCTCACTGCGACCGCTGCGCTGCCGCGGCGGCGGAGATAATTGGTCAGACGGCGCAGGCTGCCATCGGTGTCATCTTCCGGTTGACTCATGGCGTGTGGTGGCGCGGTTCGGCTGATTTCGCCGCTGACATGGACCGCTATGATCAGATCACTGGCGTCACCCAAGGTCGGCGCAATGGGGACGGGATTGAGAATGCCGCCATCCACCAATAGTCCGCCGCGATAGTTCACCGGCGGAAAGATCATCGGAATTGCGAAGGAGGCGCGTAAGGCTTCGAGCAGCGGGCCGCGGGCGAGCCAGACTTCGCGACCGTTCTCGAGGTTGGCGGCCACAGCCGTGAAGCGAACTCGCAATTCTTCGATGCAGGTTGTTCCGATCAGTTCGCGCAGCACGCCCGTAAGTCGCTCGCCGGCGATTAGGCCACCGGTACGTTGGAAAGAGAGGTCGATCAGGCCCAAGAGATCGCGCGTGGAGCGCGCCACCAGCCAGTCCGTATACTCTGGGAGTTTACCGGCGCCATAGAGGCCGCCCACCAGGGCGCCCATGGAGCAGCCCGAGATCGCCTCGATGGTGTAATGGTTTTCCTCGAGCCAGCGGATGACTCCAATATGGGCGAGCCCGCGGGCGCCGCCGCTGCCGAGCACCAGAGAGACGCTGGGCCCAGCCACGGCGCGCGGCTCAGCTCGGGAAGCGCAGCTTCAGCTTGCGCGGGACCAACTGCTGCTGCAAGCGGGCGTAGCGAGGTAGCCCGTCCTTGCCGTAGGGGGGGTAATCCTCGCCGGCAATCAGGGGTGCCAGATGGGCGCGGGCCGCCGGGGTGATGCCGAAACCGTCGCGGCTGATAAAGCTGCGGGGGAGCTTGCGTTCGACATTGGCCACCTTGTCCAGGGGTGCCTCGCCGAGATGCCATCGATAACGCGCGCCGCGACCGCGCTCGATGGTGACCATGACCCCACTCTTGCCGGCCAGGGCATATTCGACGCCCGCCTTGCCGACGGCATAGGCCTGCTCGATATCGGTCGCCGAGGCGATATGGCGCGCTGCGCGCTGTAGATAATCGGCCAGTGCCCAGTGGTACTTGTAGCCCAGGGTGTCCTTCACCATGGTTGCCAGTGTCGGGGCGACGCCGCCGAGTTGTTTGTGGCCAAAGGCGTCGGTCGTCCCGGAGTCGGCCAGGAAGGTGCCGTCTGCGAATTTGGCTCCCTCTGAGGCGACGACCACGCAAAACCCGTGTCGTTTGACGGTGCGTTCGACGCGGGCGAGAAACTTGGCCGGGTCGAAGGCGATTTCCGGGAAGAGAATCAGGTGCGGCGGGTCGCCGTCACACTCGCCGGCCAGCGCCGCGGCAGCAGCGATCCAGCCGGCGTGGCGGCCCATGACCTCGAGGATAAACACCTTGGTTGATGTCTCGCACATCGAGGCTACGTCAAGCCCCGCCTCCCGTGTCGATACCGCGACATATTTGGCCACCGAGCCAAAGCCCGGGCAGCAATCGGTCAAGGGCAGATCGTTGTCCACCGTCTTGGGCAGATGAATCGCCTGCAGCGGATAGCCGTGACGCGCCGCGAGTTGTGCCACTTTCAGGCAGGTATCGGCTGAATCGCCGCCGCCGTTGTAGAGAAAATAGCCGATATCATGCGCTTCGAACACCGCGAGCAGGCGCTCGTATTCGCTATCGTCGACCTTGGGGTCCTTGAGTTTGTAACGGCAGGAGCCAAAGGCGCCGGCGGGCGTATGCCGCAGTGCGGCGATCGTCTTTGCAGATTCAGCGCTGGCGTCGATCAGCTCTTCGCGCAACGCGCCGAGAATCCCGTTGCGGCCGGCGAGCACCTTGCCGATTCGGGCTCGGTTTGCGCGCGCGGTCTGGATAACGCCGCAGGCGGTGGCATTGATGGCTGCGGTGACGCCGCCGGATTGCGCATAGAACAGATTGCGTTTCGCCATTACCGCTCCCAGCCGGCGGGACTTCCAAAGAGTGGGGGATGATAGCGCAATCGTCGGGGACGCGGCATGACAGGGCCGGGCCGGGGGGCGATAATCCAAGGTACGCGGGGGTGCGCCCCGGGCGATCACCTCAGCGACCTTCCCGACTTCGGAGCCTCATGCACCTTCATATCCTCGGTATCTGCGGCACTTTTATGGGCAGCCTGGCGCGGCTGGCCGCAGCTGCCGGGCACCGGGTGACCGGTAGCGACGCTGATGTCTACCCGCCGATGAGCGACCAACTGGCAGAGGCCGGGATCGCGATCGTTACCGGCTATGACCCGGCGCAGCTGGACCCGGCCCCCGACCTGGTGGTGATCGGCAATGCGCTGTCGCGGGGCAATCCCTGTGTCGAAGCCGTGCTCGATCGGGGGCTCGCCTATACCTCCGGGCCGCAGTGGTTGGGAGAACACCTGTTGCCCGGGCGCGAGGTTCTGGCGGTGGCCGGGACCCACGGCAAGACCACGACCGCGAGTCTGTTGGCCTGGATTCTGGAGAGCGCTGGGCTACAGCCGGGGTTTCTGATCGGCGGGGTGCCCGCCAATTTCGACGTCTCTGCTCGCCTGGGCGACGGCCGCTGCTTCGTGGTTGAAGCGGACGAATACGACACCGCCTTTTTCGACAAAAGATCCAAGTTTGTTCACTATCGGCCGCGGGTCGCGATACTCAACAATCTGGAATACGACCATGCCGACATCTTTGCGGATCTGGCGGCCATTCAGACGCAGTTCCACCACTTCGTACGGACGGTTCCCCGTAGCGGCCGGATCCTGCGTTCGATTCCCGATCCGGCGCTGGATGGCGTGCTCGCCCGTGGCTGCTGGACGCCGGTGGAGACTTTCGGTGCCGGTGGGCGTTGGCAGGCGGCGCTTCGCAGTGCCGATGGCAGCGGTTTCGCCGTGCTGTGCGACGGTAAGGTCAGCGCCGAGGTGAACTGGAGCCTGAGCGGTGACCACAATGTCGCCAATGCCCTGGCGGCGATCGCTGCGGCGGCCGAGGTGGGGGTGGGTCCCGAACTGGCGGCCGCGGCTCTCGGGCGATTTCGTGGCGTCAAGCGACGTTTGGAAGTCATCGCCGCCACTGGCGGCTTGCAGGTCTACGATGACTTCGCCCACCACCCCACCGCTATCGCGACTACCCTGAGGGGGCTGCGCCGCAGGGTGGGGGACGAGACCATCGTTGCGATCTTGGAGCCCCGTTCCAACACGATGAAGCTTGGCACTCATCGGGAGCGCTTGGGCGCCGCGGTCGCCGCGGCGGACACCGCGCTGTGGTATCAGCCGCCGGAGCTCCCGTGGTCGCTCGCTGAGGCGTTGTCCGATGCGCCCAATTCCCGTGTAGTGAGTGAACTCGATCAGCTGCTCGACTTTGCCGCCGCAGTGCCGGCCCCCGCCCATCTGGTCGTGATGAGCAACGGCAGTTTCCAAGGCTTCCAGCGCCGCTTGGTCGAGCGGCTTAGGGCGCGGGCGGGCGGCGCATGATCCGCAACGCCGAGCTGATGGTGCTGGCGGCCTTGGTGCTCGGGGTCACCGCCTGGTCCTGGCACCAGCCTGCCGATCGCCTCACTTGGTGGCTGGAGGCGCTGCCGGTGCTGATCGCGCTGCCGCTGCTGGCGGCCACCCGGGTGCGCTTTCCGCTCACCCGTCTCGCTTATTGGCTGATTGCGGTACACAGCTGGGTGCTGTTGGTGGGTGCTCACTACACCTACGCCCAAACCCCGTTGGGCTTTTGGATGCAAGAGACATTTGGTTTTGCGCGCAATCATTACGATCGTATCGGCCATCTGGCGCAAGGCTTCATTCCCGCCATGCTGGCTCGTGAGATTCTGTTGCGTTGTCGCGTGGTAGCGCCGGGGGGTTGGCTGTTTTTCTTGGTGTGCTGCTTCGCGCTGGCGTTGGCTGCCAGTTATGAATTTCTCGAATGGTGGGCGGCGGTGATTGCAGAGGAGGGGGCCATCGCCTTTCTGGGCACCCAGGGGGATCCCTGGGATACCCAGTGGGACATGTTGCTCGCTTTGTTTGGTGCTGTCTTCGCCCAACTCTTGTTGGCGCGCATACAGGATCGACAGCTGGCGCAGCTGCCCTCGGTGAGCGCCGCCCACTGATGGCGGGGCTATTGATCGTCGGATGCGGCGACCTCGGTAGCGCGCTGGCCGCACGGCTGGTCGAATCCGGGCACCGGGTGAGCGCGGTCAAACGCAGTCCACCCGAGCAGCCCCTGGCGGGGGTCGATTATCGCTATGCAGATCTGGCGCTGCGATTGCCCGATCTGGGCGGCATGACTTTTGACCAGGCATTGGTAATCCTGGCGCCTGGGTCGCGCGACGTCGCCACCTACCGCGCGCTGTACGACCAGGGCGTAGCGCGGTTGGTGCGGGGACTGCGGGACCGTGTCGGCCACTGGTTTTTCGTTTCCTCCACCAGCGTCTACGGGCAGGATGCCGGGGAATGGGTTGATGAGGATTCTCCCGCCCAGCCGGCAGCGCCCACCGCGCGGCATCTATTGGCCGCTGAGCGGCACCTGGCCGCGGCCGGCGCACCGGCTACCACCATCCGCTTTTCGGGGATCTATGGTCCGGGTCGGGAACGCTTCTTGAATCAGATCGCTGCGGGCGCTGCGGTGCAGTACGATCCTGCGTACTACGGCAATCGCATCCACCGGGAGGATTGCATCGGGGTGCTGGAGTTTCTTCACCGCCGGGCGCTGGAGGGAGCCCCGCTCGCGCCGAGATACCTCGCCAGTGACTGTTGCCCCGCCCCGCTCGGGACTGTGGCCCGGGGATTGGCGGTCGCGCTCGGTGTGCCCGCGCCGCCGGGCAAGCGCGGTGTCGGTCGCAACAAGCGCTGCCGTAACGACCGGCTCCGCGCGCTCGGCTATCGGTTTCGGTTTCCGGATTGGCGCTCGGGCTATCTGCCGTTAATTGAAACGCGGCGCGCCCGTGTGTCTGCTGCGTCGGGAGGTGTAGCGTCATGACCCATCCCAGTGCGGATCGAATCCCCGTGGGGATCAGCAGCTGTCTGCTGGGCGAACCGGTGCGCCACGACGGCGGCCACAAACGCAACGACTATATCCGCGAAACTTTGAGCCGCTACTTCGATCTCCAACCTTTCTGCCCCGAGGTGGCCGCCGGCCTGGGCGTGCCCCGCCCGCCGGTGCGGCTGGTGCAAACCGTCGGCGGCGTGCGTGCCCTGGGGGTGCGGGATGCGGCGCTCGATGTCACCGAGCGACTGCAGGAAACCGCCGAGGTGCGGCGCGCCTGGCACGCCGGCCTCTGTGGCTATCTGCTCAAGAAGGATTCGCCCAGTTGCGGGATGGAGCGCGTGCGGCGCTATCCGGAGGGCCGCGACCAGCCGGTGCGCGATGGCCGCGGCCTCTATGCCGAGCGGTTGATGGCCAACTTTCCACTGTTACCCGTGGAGGAGGAGGGGCGGCTCATGGATCCGGCGCTGCGCGAGAACTTCGTGCGCCGCGTCTATGTATTCTGGCGCTGGCGACAGGCTACCGCGAGCGGGCTGAACGTACGGATGCTCACCGAGTTTCACGCCCGCCACAAACTCATTCTGATGAGCCACGACCAGAACCGGGCCCGAGAACTGGGCCGGCTGGTGGCGGCCGAGGGCGACCTTGCGGCACGTGCCGAGACCTATATTCATGGCGTTATGGATACCCTGAAGCAGGTCGCTTCCCGGGGCAACCACGTCAATGTGCTCCAGCACATCCAGGGGTATCTCAAGCGCGAACTCGACGCCGAAGACAAGGCGGAAATGGTCGAGGTGATCGAGGCCTACCGGCTCGGCAACGTGCCCCTGGTGGTGCCCCTCACGCTGCTCCGCCATCACTTCCGCAAGGCGCCGGATCCCTTTATCGCCAACTCCTGGTATCTCGATCCCTACCCGGGCGAGCTGGCACTGATGAATTTTTAGGGTGTCGCCCGCGCTCTTGGGGCGGCCGT
>JBFHML010000022.1:0-34461 GCA_041594335.1 Porticoccaceae bacterium | reverse complement strand
GCTCGGATTCTCGGCAGTCGGTCGACGCCCAGGAGGAGCTCCCATCAGTGATGATAAAGCGGCGGAATGCATGTCGGCGACGGAACAACTAAATACCGAAGTACTTGCGGTTAGCAGCGGCGAGTTGCGACGAATCGCTCAGGAACTTGCCGAATTGGCGGCAGCCGGACAGCTTTCGGCCGAGCGCGAGCGCTGCCTCGCGCTGCTCCACGAGGCTTGGGGCGCAGCCACGCTCTGTCAATTGCACGGGCTACGGCTGCTGTTCGAGGAGGCGGTTGCGGTACTCCAGAAGGTCTCCGAGGGACTATTACAGCCAACCCCAGCCGAGATGGCATTGTCGGACCTGCTTCCTTTGGTGCCCAAATTGCTGGATTGGGTGGTGCGGATTCGGCGTGATAACCCTTGTCTGCTCATCCCCGAGCTCACCGAATTGCGTACTTTGCAGGGGAAGCCGCCGGTCTATGAATACCAGGTCATGCCGGATATCGATTGGCCTCCGTTTGTCGTTCCGGAAACCACACTCGCCGCACGTACATCGGAGGTAGACCTCAAACGGATAGTGCACTTGTACCAACTGGGCTTGATTAGCGTGCTGCGCAATCAAAACCGCGAGAAGGGCTTCGATATCCTGGTTCGTTGTGCCGGCCGATTGGCCGATTGGTCGGCCGGTGATGCGGAACGGGACTATTGGGCCCTGTACCAACTGGTCCTGCGAAGTTTTGCCCAGGGAGGGTTGATATTGCGGCCCGATCGTCTTCGGTTATTCGCCGCAGTAGAGAAACAGCTGCGTTCCTTGGTGGGTAGCCGTGCCGGTAAGGTCCCTAGCCCGTACCCAGGCGGACTTTGGCGGGCTTTTCTGGCTTTGCTGGCGATGTCCGACAGTGTTCGCAAGGGGGCAGCGCCGGACTGGTTGCCCCTACCCGCAATCGATTTTGGTGACGAGGAGCTCGAGCAGACCCGGATCGAGGTGTTCAATCGCGGCGAGGCTACGGAGACCAATGTCTTCGATGATCTCGCCGCGCGTGCGATCCGCATCCGCAATGCGCTGGATGCTGTTCAAGACGGTGGTGTGCTGGCTGCCACGGTGGTGCGCGAAATGTGGAGTGATTGCGCTCAGATTGCCCAACGAACGCAGCACCTGCGTTTGGAGAACATCGCCGCTCGGTTTCAGGCACATACCGAGAACTTGTCCTCGGAGTCGATGGACCCGGTACCTTTCGCGGCAGCGGATTGCGAGTCTCTGGCAGATTCTGTGCTCTACCTCGAATGTGCGTTGGCCGATTTTGCGACGGTGCCCAGCCCGGCGCTGGAAAAGTTCGAGGCCTGGGGCCAACAGCCGTTGGACCAAGTTCTGACCGCAGGGCTTGCTGCGGCGGCTCGCAATAGCGTATTGCAGGAGTCTGGTGCCGTGCTGCGGGCGGTTAAGGAGCGTATCGCGGTGTTGCAGGACGGGATCATTTCCGATGAGAGTTGGCGTGAAATCGATGCCGGGTTTTTGCTTCTGGAGGGCGTAGCGCAACTGCTGGTGTTGGATACACTGGCCGATCTGCTACAGCGCGCCCGAGAGTTTGTGCAGACCAGCAGATACCATCCGGAGCTGGGACTTAATGATCGCTCCCGCAATTTGGACCTGTTTGCCGACATGGTGATTAGTCTCGAGGTTTATCTCGACAGTCTGCGACTCGGGCGCGACCAGCAGGAGGACTCCCTACGCATCGCCAGTGAGTGCGCGGAAGCCCTCAAATTTTAATCTCCCCTGTGGCCGTTATAGGGACCGACGCACCGCCTGTTGGTGCGTGTGCCATAGAGGGCGTCATGGCAACGCATAGTGAGTGCGGAAGGCCCGGTCGATTCAACGAGAGAAAGTTATGTTGAACGAGTACTTGTTGTTTGCCGCAAAGACGATCACCTGGGTAGTGGCGATCCTGGCGCTGGTGGGCGGTCTTGCCACGCTGGCGCGCCGTGGCCGTCAATTGTCCGGCAGGGGGCAGCTGGAAGTGATCGATCTCAAAGGGGAATTGGGCAGTATGGGCGAGGCGCTCGACATCGCCATGGCGACAGATGCGCGCGCGCGGCGGGCGCTTCGCAAGGCGCGGCGCCACGACCGGCGGCGTGCCCGCACCGATGCTGACCAAGGACGCGTATTTGTGCTCAATTTCTCCGGAGACCTCAACGCGAGCGGAGTAACCGCACTGCGGAATGAAGTGACGGCGCTGTTGTCCCGAGCGACGCCCAAAGACGAGGTGGTGGTGCGTTTGGAGAGTGCTGGTGGATTGGTCCACGCCTACGGACTCGCTGCCAGCCAGCTAGACCGCATCGCGCAAGCAGGCATTCGACTCACCGTCTGTGTCGACAAGGTCGCTGCCAGCGGGGGCTACCTGATGGCTTGCGTGGCTGATCAGATCTTGGCTGCGCCCTTTGCGGTGCTGGGATCAATTGGGGTGATGGCCCAGGTTCCGAATATCCACCGCCTTTTGAAGCGCCACGATGTCGATATTGAGCTGCTTACGGCTGGGGAATACAAGCGCACCCTAACGGTATTAGGAGAGAATACGGAGGCCGGCAGAGAGAAATTCCAAAGCGATCTCGACGCCACACACGCGCTGTTTAAGGCCTATGTCGCGGAGCGTCGCGCGAAGCTCGATATTGAAACTGCGGCAACTGGCGAAATCTGGTTAGGGAGTCGCGCCCTGGAAATAGGCTTGGTGGATGCTCTTCAGACGAGCGATGAGTATGTAAGCACTCGGGCTGCCGAGGGCATGGCAGTCTTTGAACTAAGCTTTCGGTACCGACAATCCCTGCGCCAGCGACTGGGCCTGAGCTCCGAGGCTGAGAATCTCTGGGGAAAAATACGCAGGCTGTGTTTTCCCGTGTGAGGGGATCAGTCACGACGTAGACTTTCCCGCACTGCAATGGGGTTGGCAAAACCGAGCACGATGATATAGCTAGAAACCAAGAAAGTGAGGATCGTCGCCGCCTGAATGAGGTGCGAGGCGGCGTTGCCAATGACGCCGGTAGCGGCAGCGAGATAGGCCACCAGCAGTGAAAATTCGCTGCATTGGCCGAGGCGAAAACCCAGGTCCCAGCCCAGGTGCTTGCCGGTTCCCGTTTGCCCGGACAGCAATACGCGGAAGGTAACGGGCTTTAGGATGAGCATCACGAACCCCAATACCAAGGCCGCGACCGCGACTTCCCCCAGCACGGATAGATCGAAGCGTGCGCCGATGGTGAAGAAGAAAAGAATCAGGAAGAAGTCGCGCAGCGGCTTTAGCGACAAGGCGATATGCTGGGAGATCGGATGGGTGGCAATGGCGATCCCGGCAATGAATGCGCCAATCTCGCGGGACAAGCCGAGCTGATGGGCAAACTCCGCCATTCCTAGGCACCAGCCGATCGACAGCAGGAACATGTATTCGCCCATGCGCTCATAGCGCTCGAATAGCTTGAGGATCAGGTAGCGCACCACCAAGACGGCGGCGATGACCACAATGGGCAGCGCAACCAGCGTGCGAAGGATATGGGCGAAGTCGAGCTCCTCTAAACCCGAGCCCGCCAATACCAAGAGCACGATAATGGCGAGAAAGTCCTGCAATAGGAGCATGCCGACCATCAATTCCCCAATCGGTCGGTGGTGTAGCACCGTGACCGGCAATAATTTGATGCCGATGATGGTGCTGGAGAACATCATGGCTGCGCCAACTACGCCGGACTCTGTCGGTGAGAATCCGAAGCCACGGGCGATGGCGTAGGCCGCAACGGCAAACACCAGAGAACTGATCAAGGCGACGTGCGTGATGCGGCGAAAAACCCTCACCAGCGCTGCTGGCTGCATGTCGAGGCCGAGGAGAAATAGCAGAAAAATAATCCCAATATGGGAGATATCCGTGATGAGCGCGACGTCCTCGATCAGGCCCAGTCCAGAGGGTCCTAGTAGGATTCCCAGAGCCACATAGGCGACTAGCAAGGGCTGGCGGCCATAGAGAGCCAGCGTGGCTATGGCGGCTGCGCCGCAGAAAATCAGAAAAAATGAGTGAAAAACCGCGTCGTGCAAAGCCTACCGCCTCCTGCCGCTGGGAGAATTTTGCCTGAGTATGGCTTGTGGCGCGAACGGGGCGTCGCTAGGTCTTCAGTGGGGCTCGGTACCGGTCTTTTGGTAACTGGTGCTGAAGGCGTCCAAGCAGCGCAGGGCAGTATCGAGGGGTACGTCGTCGGCCAATTCAAAACTGTCGAATCCGCAACGCTGGAGATAATGCAGTTGATCGGGAAAGATATCGCCTATCGCGCGTAATTCGCCTTGATAGCCCTGTTGTTCTCGGAGGAGGCGCGCGCAGGAAAATCCACGACCGTCGGTAAAGCTGGGAAAGCGGACGGCAACGCAGGCGAACCGCTGTAAATCGGCTTCCAACTCCGCGGGTTCGGCATCGCCGTCGAGCCACACGCCGAGGTGCTCCGGACGCCGGCTCGCTAGCGTGCCGCGATGAGACCGCCAGGTTTCGAGTGGCACCAGCAGTGGCGTATCGGCGCAGGTGGGCGGCTCCTCGCCAGGGCCAAGCCGTAGCCATCGGTCTTCGACCAGTGCACGTTTTTTAAGCAGCTTTGGCATATACCCGCTCCTTGAACGGCGCTACGCCGACTCTGCGATAGGTTTCGACGAAGGTTTCCCCTTCGCTTCGGAGTTGTATATAGGTTTCTAGGATACGTCCGATTACCGTGGGCACCTCTGGAGCATAGAACGAGGGGCCTAGTACCTGTCCCAGCGCAGCGTCGGAGCCGGCATCGCCGCCGATCTGGATTTGATAGAACTCTTCCCCCTTCTTGTCCACGCCGAGAATACCGATGTTGCCGACATGGTGGTGGCCGCACGCATTCATGCAACCAGAGATGTTCAGCGACAGATCACCGAGGTCGTAGAGATAGTCGAGGTCATCAAATTCGCGTTGGATGGCTTCGGCAATGGGGATCGACTTGGCGTTCGCCAGCGAGCAGAAATCGCCGCCGGGGCAGCAGATGATATCACTGAGTGTGCCGATGGTCGGTGTCGCGAAACCGAGTGATTTCAGCTCGCGCCATAGCCGGTAGAGTTCCGCGCGCGGCACATCGGCGAAGACGAGATTCTGATGGTGTGTGACTCGGGCTTCGCCAAAGGAAAACGTTTCGGCGAGGTCGGCAATCGCCTCTAGCTGGGCATCGGTGACATCGCCTGGTGGGATCCCGACGGGCTTCAATGACAGCGTGACCGCCGCATATCCCGGTGCCCGATGGGGGCGAACGTTGCGCTCCAGCCACCGGGAAAAAGCTCGATCCGCGCCAGCTTGTGCTTGGATAGCGGCTTCCGTACCAGCGGCCGGAGCCTGGTATTCCGGCGTGGTGAAAAAACTGCGGAAATGGGCGAGTTCTGCCTCCGTGATGGTATTGGGGCCATCCTTAAGCGACTGCCATTCGCGCTCGACACGGCGCGCAAACTCCTGCACACCCCAGGCTTTGACTAGGATCTTGATGCGGGCTTTGTATTTGTTGTCGCGTCGCCCATAGCGGTTGTAGACCCGCAGGATGGCGTCCAAATAGGTGCGTAGATGGCGCGGCTCCAGTGCTTCGTGGATGGTTTCCCCGAGGATGGGCGTGCGGCCCAGGCCGCCGCCGACGAGCACCTGGACGCGAACTTCGCCATTGGCATTGCGATAGAGTGCTAATCCGATATCGTGGATTTGGATCGCCGCACGATCTCGCTCTGATCCACTGATTGCAATTTTAAATTTGCGTGGCAGAAAGGCGAACTCTGGATGGAACGTCGCCCATTGGCGCACCAACTCGCACCAGGGGCGCGGATCCTCGACCTCGTCGGGCGCCACACCGGCAAACTCATCTGTGGTGATGTTGCGCACACAGTTGCCACTGGTCTGGATGGCGTGCATCTCGACTTCGGCCAGCTCTTCGAGGATGGCTGGTATCTCCTCGAGTTGCGGCCAGTTGAACTGGACGTTCTGACGCGTAGTGAAATGTGCGTAGCCCTTGTCGTACTCTCGGGCAATGCGCGCCAGACGGCGCAGCTGCTGGGCCGAGATGAGACCGTAGGGGATGCTGATGCGCAGCATCGGCGCGAGACGCTGGATGTACAGACCGTTTTGCAGCCGCAGGGGCCGGAATTGATCTTCGGTCAATGCGCCGGCCAGATAGCGTTCCATCTGGTCTCGAAATTGCCGAACCCGTTCCTTTACGAGGGTCCGATCCCGGTCATCGTAACGATACATGAAGACGCCGCGGGGATTGGGAGGTGGATATGGTAGCTCCTGGCCATGAGGGGGTAAAAAACCGATTTCTTATAACCAAACGATAAAATTGCATAAGTCGTTTTGTCCTGGGACTGCCATGGGCCGCTCTTGCGATTGTCGGCGAGAAGCTTGGTAGAATGCGCGCCTTTATCGACCCGGCCTCTTTTGTGGAGTACAGCATGAGCGATCAGCAAGACCAGCAAAAAGATCACGTCGCAGACGCCATTGCGGCGGTAGCTCTGATCACCATCGCCGTCTTGAGTGCAGTATTCTGGGTTAGCGGGCAGGGTTGATGCCTGCCCCGCGGTCCGCTAGATCACCCAGTGGACCACGGAGACAACCGTCAGAATAAAAAGCAGCGTAAAGAGAATCCCCGCGGTGATGAACACGGCGGGCCGTCCCTGGGAGAAATCCCGCTGTCGGTTCTTCTCGCTCTGTACGCCGATGGCGGCAGCCAGGGTGCTGAGCACGATGCTCCAGAACCCGGGGCCGCTGCCAGATACGGATTGGGGGTCTTCAGGCGTTGCCATAGCGCGTAGGCTCCTATGTGGCCGGTCGCTGACCGGTCTGATGGACACAGCGGCGGTGGTCGGCGTTTATTGACGTGCCGTGGGTTCGTAGCTGAGCACGGAGGCCAGCTCTCGCTCGAGCTTGTCGATCGCCATCCCCTTCCGTTGCGCCAGATTCTCGATTTGATCCCGTTGCAGCTTGCCGACATTGAAGTAGCGGGCTTCTGGGTGTGAAAAATACCAGCCGCTGACGGTGGCGGCTGGGTGCATTGACCAGTTTTCGGTCAGTCGAATCCCCGTATGGTGTTCCGCATTCAGCAGCGCGAATAGGGCGCGTTTTTCCGTGTGATCCGGGCAGGCCGGATACCCGGGGGCCGGGCGGATACCCCGATACCGTTCGCGAATGAGATCGGCATTGTCGAGTGCTTCATCGGGGCTGTAGCCCCAGAACTCTCTTCGCACTCGCATGTGCAGGTGCTCGGCAAAGGATTCCGCCAGTCGGTCGGCCAGGGCTTTTACCAAGATGGCATTGTAGTCGTCCCCCCGGGCCTGATATTCGCTGGCAATTTCATCGGCTCCGAGCCCTGCGGTTACCGCAAAGGCACCGATGTAGTCAGTCAACCCGCTGTCGGTGGGAGCGATGAAGTCCGCGAGCGACAGTAGTGGCTCCGCTGTAGTATTGGGCTGGGTCTGTTGACGTAGATGGTGCAACCGGGCGATTTCTTGAGTCCGATCCGCGTCATCGAAGACGGCAATATCATCGTTGCCGATACGATTTGCAGGCCACAAGCCAATCACGCCATTGGCCCGCAGGCGGCGGTCCGCGATCAGTCGTTCGAGCATCTCTTGGGCGTCTGCATACAATTGCCGTGCCTGTTCGCCGACTACGGGGTCTTCAAAAATCGCCGGATATTTGCCTACCAGGCTCCAGGTAATGAAAAAGGGGGTCCAGTCGATGGTGGCGATGAGGGCGTCCAATGGATAATCGCGAAACACCTGTATGCCCAGTTGACGCGGTGTGGGCGGGCGGTACTGATTCCAGTCCAGCTGGAGCCCGCGGGAGACGGCATCGGCGTAGGGCAGCGCGGGCCGGCTGCGGCGGTTTGCCGTCCGCTCGCGGACTTGCTGGTACTCGGTACGGACTTCCGTCCAGTACGTATCGCGGGTTTCCGGGTTCAGCAGTCGGGAGACGACGCCGACTGCCCGCGACGCATCGGGCACATAGACCGTAGGTGCGCGCGCGTACTTCGGTTCGATTTTGACCGCGGTGTGCGCCTTGGAGGTGGTCGCGCCGCCGATCAGTAGCGGTAGCGTGAAACCGGTCCGCTCCATTTCAGCGGCAACCTGGGACATTTCTTCCAGCGAAGGTGTGATCAAACCGGACAGACCGATCACATCTACGGCGCGTTCGCGGGCAGTCGCCAGAATCTTGTCGGCCGGCACCATCACGCCGAGGTCGATGACCTCATAGTTGTTGCATTGCAGGACGACGCCGACGATGTTCTTGCCGATGTCGTGGACATCACCCTTGACTGTGGCCATCAGCACGCGACCGTTTACCCGTGCGGTTTGTGCCTTGTCCGCTTCGAGGAAAGGCTCTAGATAGGCGACCGCCTGTTTCATCACCCGCGCGGATTTCACTACCTGGGGCAGAAACATTTTGCCTGCCCCAAACAGGTCCCCGACGCGATTCATGCCATCCATCAGTGGGCCCTCGATCACATCGAGAGGACGCTTCGCCTCCAGTCGGGCCGCTTCGGTATCAGCTTCGATATGAGTGGTGACGCCCTTGACCAGCGCATGGGCAATACGTTCGGCGACCGGCCATTGGCGCCAGGCGAGATCCTCCTGGGGAGCCGCGCGCTCGCTGCCACCGCGATAGCGCTCTGCCAAGTGCAGTAGCCTTTCGGTGGCATCGGCGCGGCGGGCGAGCACCACGTCCTCGACTGCATCGCGCAGGTCCGCGGGCAGGTCATCGTAGACGGCTAGCTGGCCCGCATTGACGATGCCCATACGCAGGCCTGCGGCGATCGCGTGATAGAGAAAAACCGAGTGGATGGCCTCGCGGACTCGGTCGTTGCCGCGGAACGAAAAAGAAACGTTGCTGATGCCTCCGGAAATCAAACAATCTGGCAGGTTTTCGCGCAGCCAGCCCGCGGCTTCGATGAAATCCAGAGCATAACGGTCATGCTCTTCGATCCCAGTCGCCACAGCGAACACATTGGGGTCGAAGACAATGTCGGCGGGCGCGAAGCCTACTTGGTCGACGAGAATCCGATAGCTTCGTCGGCAGATCTCGATGCGTCTTTCCAGGGTGTCGGCTTGGCCTTGTTCGTCAAATGCCATGACGACTACAGCCGCGCCCAGGGCTAGGCAGCGGCGCGCCTGGGCCACGAAGGCTTCCTCTCCCTCCTTGAGGCTGATGGAATTGACCAGGGGGCGGCCTTGAATCTCCTTGAGCCCGGTCTCGATCACTTCCCACTTGGAGGAGTCCACCATGATCGGTACCCGGGAGATATCCGGCTCCGACGCCAGCAAACGCAAGAAGGTGCGCATGGCTGCGGGAGAGTCAAGCATGCCCTCATCCATATTGATATCGATGATCTGGGCGCCATTTTCGACTTGCTCTCGAGCGACTTCTAAGGCGGCTGCATAGTCTCCGTCGGTAATCAATCGGCGAAAGCGAGCCGAGCCAGTGACGTTGCAACGCTCGCCGACATTGACGAACAGAGATTCCTGGGTGATGGAAAACGGCTCAAGGCCGGATAGAAAACAGCCGGCGGGACGAGCCGGGAGGGTGCGCGGTCTACAGCTTTGGACCGCATCGGCGATCGCGCGAATGTGCTCCGGGGTGGTGCCACAGCAGCCGCCGACGATGTTGATCAACCCGGCGTCCGCGAATTCGCGCAAGATCGCAGCGGTTTCGGCTGGGGTTTCGTCATACTCCCCAAAGGCGTTCGGCAGTCCGGCGTTGGGGTGGGCGGACACCAGCGTCGGGCAGTGGCGCGCCAGCGCTTCGATATGCGGACGCAGCTCGGCGGCACCGAGCGCGCAGTTGAGGCCAATCGAAAAGGGTCGGGCGTGAGCCAGGCTGATCCAAAAGGCTTCTGCGGTTTGGCCGGAGAGGGTGCGTCCACTGGCATCGGTGATGGTGCCGGAAATCATCAAAGGAAGCTCAACGCCCAATTCCCGGTAGACGTCATCGACCGCGACCACAGCGGCTTTGGCATTCAGCGTGTCGAACACGGTCTCGATCAACAACAGGTCGCTGCCGCCCTCGATGAGGGCACGGGCCGCCTCGCGATAATTGGCTGCGAGTTCGTCGAACTCGGTGTTGCGGGCCCCTGGATCGTTGACATCTGGAGAGATCGAGGCGGTCTTGCTGGTTGGGCCAAGCACGCCGGCTACCCAGCGCGGGCGACTGGGATCGGCTGCGGTCACGCGGTCGGCCGCAGCTCGGGCCAGCGCTGCGGCCGTCCGGTTCAGCTCGGGGACCAAGGCCTCCATGCCGTAATCGGCCTGGGAGAGTGCCGTGGAGTTGAAGGTGTTGGTTTCGATAATGTCCGCGCCGGCCGCCAAGTAGGCCAGATGGATTTCGGTGATCAGGTCCGGTCGCGTCAGACAGAGTAGATCGTTGTTGCCGGCTAGTGGGCTGGGCCAATCGACGAAGCGTTCACCGCGGAAGTCGGTCTCGTGCAGGGAATGGCGCTGAATCATGGTGCCTGTGGCGCCATCCAGCATGAGGATGCGCTGGTCTACGGCGGCGTGCAGGGCAGTAATCCTGGCGTTGCGGTCGGTGACAGATGGCATGGCGAATGGCATTGCGGGGGAGCGGCAGTGTACCAAAAGCCGTCGAATCCCCGGAGTGGTCGCGTTCTGACATTGAGTGGGGGATGGTGCGCTGCTACAGTAGACAACCAATCTCAGTCGGGTATGGACGTTGCCGGAGTTCTCCATGGCCCAGATCGAAATTACACCCGCTGCCCAACGTTACCTCGCCGGTCTGCTCGAAAAACAGGAGTGCGAGGGGATTGCCATTCGCCTTTTCGTGGCCGATCCGGGGACTCCGCGGGCCGAGACTTGTATCGCTTATTGTCGACCGGGCGAGGAGCAGGCCGACGACAAGGTGCTGGAGCTCGATGGCTTGCGCGCGTTCGTTGAACAACGCAGTCTGCCGTATTTGGAGGATGCCCGGGTCGATTACGCTGAGGATCGCATGGGCGGGCAGCTGACCATTCGGGCGCCGAATTCGCGAATGCCTCAGGTACGCGAGGACAGTCCCGTCGAGGACAAAATCAATTATGTCCTCTATAACGAGATCAATCCCGGGCTAGCCGCGCACGGTGGGGTAGTCAGCCTCGAGGAAGTCGTAGACGGTATTGCCGTGTTGCAATTCGGCGGCGGCTGTCAGGGGTGCGGGATGGTGGATGTCACTCTCAAGGAAGGGGTTGAGCGGACCTTGATGGAGCGTGTCCCGGAGCTCGCTGGGGTGCGTGACGTCACCGATCACAGCGATCGTAGTCACGCCTACTATCAGTAACCTGAGCTCCCGCCAGAGGTGGGCGCGGTTGCATCCGGATAGGTTTGGCGGCACGCTCGCGCCCATCATTCCCTAAATCGTTTTTCTGAACACTAGCAGAGGTGTCCCATGACGGGAGTCCTGGAGGGCATCCGGGTGCTCGATTTCGGGCGCTATATCGCCGGACCGTACTGCGCGGAACTGCTCGCTCACTTCGGTGCTGATGTGATTCGTATTGAAAAGCTTGCCGGCAGCGAGGACCGCTATACGACACCGGTCACCGCAGACGGTGTGGGCGCAATGTTCTTTCAGATGAATTGCAACAAGCGCGGCATGACGCTGAATCCGACCAAGCCCGCGGGACGAGAGGTGGTTGCTCGCCTGGTGCGCACGGCGGATGTGGTGGTGGCCAATCTGCCTCATCCCACGTTGGTGGAGATGGGCATCGACTACGAATCCCTGAAAGCCTATAAAGAAGACATCATCCTCACCATGGTTTCGACCTTCGGTTCGCAGGGTCCCTATAGCGAGCGGGTCGGCTTTGATGGTATCGCGCAGGTGATGTCTGGCGCCAGCTATCTCGGTGGGTTCCCCGGGCAGCCCATGAAGTCTTTTGCGCCCTATGCGGACTATGGGACCGCAACCTCGGCTGCCATGGGCACCTTGGCGGCGTTAATGGCGCGGGATCGAACGGGGCGTGGCCAGATTGTCGAAGGTGCTTTGCTGCGCACCGCGCTAGCCTATGCCAACGGGCCTATGGTCGAGCAGGTGCTGTTGGGCGTCGATCGGGTCGGCACGGGCAATCGTGCCCAGAATGTCGCGCCGGCGGATATTTTCAAAACCCGGGATGGCGCCATTATCATCCAGGTAGTAGGTCAGCCGTTGTTCGAACGCTGGGCCCGCCTCGTCGGTGCGGAGGACTGGATCGGTGATGCGCGGTTTTCGAGTGATGCTGCGCGCGGCCGCAATGCCGAGCTGATCAGTGCGCGTGCTGGTGATTGGTGCCGTGAACGAACCACGGCCGAGGCTTTAGCCGAGTTGGGACAAGCCAGGGTTCCAGCGGGCCCCGTGTTGTCTCCGCAACAGGCGCACGACGATCCCCATGTGCAAGCGATGGGGGTGCTCAACCCGATCGACGATTATCCGGGACTACCGTGTGCTGCACCCGTCGCGGGTTGCCCGGTGGTGTTGTCTGATACCCCCGGGCACATTACCCGGCGGCCGCCGACCCTGGGCGAGCATACCGAGGAGATCCTCGCCGAGATCGGCTACGGTGAGGTCGAAATCGCGGCGTTGCGCGCCCAGCGGGTGGTCTAACCAGCCCCTGCTCGATTCTTCCGACCGGTAGGAAACCCAGTGGTCACCCGCTGCCCGCGAATAGCGCCAATTTCCGCGGGACGTCATGCTATCTTCCCGCTCCGGTTCGATCAGACCACGCCGATCGATCGCTACCCTCAGTGTTGAAATAAGAGGACAGTATGGCTACACCGATTGCCATCGCCGCGGTTTCCGAGATGAAGCCGGGGCGGTACCCGGAGATGGACGGCTACGCACTCTATGTCGAGGTCGTTCGTCAGTTTCTGGCCGAATGGGCGGTCAAGCCAGAAGATATTCAGGGCATCTTGGCCTGTCCCTCGGGCATGGCGGGTGGCGGCCGTACCGATATCTTTGTGCATGAACAGCTGTATGAAGAGCTGGGTATTCATCCCCGCTACGGCGATACCATGAATGCGGGTGGGGCTACCTACGGCTACATGGTGCAGCGCGCCGCTACGGCGATCCGCCAAGGTTTGGCCGATAGCGTACTCTGCGTTGGCGCGGGTAAGTTTCCCAAGGTCGGTACCGGCGGCGCGGAAATGATGGCCCGGATGGTGAGTCACGAGGCCTTTGAGTTCCCATACGGCACCTTCATTCCAGCGATCTACGCCCAGGTTGCTACTCGCCATATGCACGAGTTTGGCAGTACCGCAGAGCAGCTCGCCGAAGTCGCGGTATCTTCCCGTGAATGGGCGTTGCGCAACCCGCAAGCTGCCACCTACGGCAGCGAGCCGCTGTCCGTAGCCCAGGTGCGCGCGTCGCGACCGATCGCGACGCCGTTTCATCTCTATGACTGCTCTATTCCGCTAGAAGGCGGTGCCGCGGTGTTGGTGACCAGTGAGCAGGTCGCTAAGCGCATCTCCCCGCAACCGGCGTATCTGCTCGGCATGGGTGAGTATCATAGCCATCGCAACATCCATCAGGCTGCGGATCTGCTCGATATCGGTTGTGGTCGTGCAGCGCGGATAGCCTATGAATGCGCGGGGCTCAGCGCGTCCGACATGCAGTTTGCTCAAATCTATGATGCCTTCAGCGTCAATCCGCTCGTTTTTGCCGAAGAGTTGGGGCTTTGTCCGCCTGGCAAGGGGGGGGAGCTCTTTGCCTCTGGCGCCACACGACCGGGGGGAGATCTCCCTATCAATACCTATGGCGGATTGTTGTCCTTCGGCCATACCGGTGACGCTTCCGGGATGTCGATGATCGTCGAAGGGGCTCGTCAGGTGATGGGTATCGCCGGTGATCGGCAGTTGGCGCAGGCCGAGATCGGTGTCGTGCATTCCTACGGTGGCATGATGAGTGAGCACTCGACCCTGGTCTTGGGCCGGCAATCCTAAGGAGACACACCATGAACGAACCGATTCCTGCGGATAAACCTTTGCCCAAGCCGACCCCGGGGGCCGAGTACTACTGGGAAAGCGCGACCCGGGAAGTATTCGTGCTGCCCCATTGTCGACAGTGCGATCAAGTGTTCTTTTACCCGCGGCGTTGGTGTCCAGGCTGTTTCAGCCAAGATATTGGTTGGCGGCAGGCCAGTGGCCGGGGGTGCGTGTACAGCTTTTCGGTGGTGCACCAGGCGCCGTTTCCGGCCTATCAGGACGACGTGCCTTATGTGCTCGCCGTGATCGAGCTGGAGGAGGGGCCCCGGATGATGGCCAATGTCCTGCATTGTGATCCGGCGGCGGTTCACGTCGGTCTGGCGGTCGAGGTCACCTTCGAAGCCCGTGGGGCGATGAAGATTCCACAATTTCAACCCGTTAGCGCCCAAGGAGGCTAGTGATCAGATGGCCAATGTCGCCCAAGCCCCGTTTCCCCTGACTTTTGGCACCTATGAAGATGCGCTGAAGTTGGTAGGCCAGTCCGGCGAGAAGACGATCGCCGAGTTCTCGGTAACCCAGGAGGCGATCAAGGTGTATTGCTCGTTGGTAGAAGACGCCAATGCCAGCTACTGGGATCAGGATTATGCCCAGCGGCAGTGGGGAGGGGTGGTTGCCCCGCCTGGGCTGCTGTTGTCCTGGTGCATGGCGCTGCAATGGCACCCGCACAAGGAGCGCAGCCACTATATTATGGCGCTACGCATTCCCCTGCCGGGCGATACCCTCATCAATGTCGCGACCACCACAGCGTTTGATCGTCACTTATATCTCGGCGATCGCGTGAGTGTGCAGGATCGCCTGGTACAGATCTCCGAGGAAAAAGACACCCGTCTCGGTATCGGCCACTTTTTGACGACGGAGGCCGAATTCGTCAATCAAAAGGGCGAGCGGGTTGCCCTGCAGACCAATCAACTGTTCCGTTACCGTACTCACGAGGCTTGAGGCATGGCAGAGCTGAAATTCTGGGACGATGTGACTGAAGGTGAGGTGTTGCCCAAGGTCAGCATGCACGTCCCCTTTGTAAAGGTGATTCTCAACGCCGCCGCCACCAACGACTATTTCCCCGGGCACCACGATCCCGAGTATGCCCGTGCCCAGGGGCAACGCAACATCTATCTCAATACCATGGCCATCGAGGGCTTTATTGACCGTGTCGCCACGGATTGGGCTGGCCCGCATGCGTTTATTTGTAAACGCCAGATGCAAATGCGCGCCTCGATTTACGCCGAGGACACCATGTATGGCGAGGGCGTGGTCACCAAGCGTTATCAGGACGACGCCGGTCGCCATTTGGTGGAGACAGAGATCAAGATTTCCACCGATGAGGGACTGCGAGTCCCGGCGGTGGTCACCCTGGAACTGCCACGGCGCTGAGCGCCGTCTCCGGAGGGCTGCTCATGGCACTCAGCGAATTTACTTCCTGGTTTGATCAGCCCTTGTCACCTCCTTACTACCATGCCGATCATCAGGCTTGGCGCGATACGCTGCGCCGATTTGTCGATGTAGAAGTCGCTCCTTTTGTGGATGAATGGGAAGAGGCGGGGCATTTTCCACGGGAAATGTACCGCAAGGCTGCAGCGATCGGGTTGCTGCAGCTCGGCTATCCGGAAGAGTATGGCGGTATTCCTGTGTCCGACCCTTTCATGGCTGTGGTGACCGCCATGGAGCAAGCCCGGGCCGGGGGAGGCGGTATGTACGCGAGCCTCAACAGCCATACCATTGGTTTGCCTCCGGTCCTGGCGCTGGGCAGTGAAACCTTGAAGCGGCGGGTCATTCCGCCGGTGATTGCCGGGGAAAAGATCGCCGCGCTGGCGGTCACCGAACCCGGCGGCGGTTCCGATGTGGCCAACCTGAGGACCACGGCGCGCCGCGACGGCGATCACTATGTGGTCAACGGCGGCAAGATTTTCATCACCAGCGGCATCCGCGCTGACTTCTATACGGTGGCGGTGCGCACCGGAGGCGAGGGCGCCGGCGGTATTTCGCTGTTGCTGGTGGAAAAGGGGACCCCGGGGTTCACGCAGACCGAACTGAAGAAGATGGGTTGGTGGGCCTCGGATACCGCGGCGCTCCATTTTGACGACTGCCGGGTGCCGGCAGCCAATCTCATTGGCGAAGAGAATCGCGGTTTTTCGGGCATCATGGTGAACTTCAACATGGAGCGGCTCGGTATCGCGGCGACCTCGGTAGGTTTGGCTATGGTCTGCATGGACGAGGCCGTCGCCTGGGCGCGCGAGCGCAAGACCTTCGGTAAGCGGCTGCTCGATCACCAGGTGATTCGCCACAAGATCGCCGATATGGCCAAGCGCATTCTGGCGACCAAGGCTTTTCTGGAGCAGACGACTTGGCAGATGCAACAGGGTGAGGTGCCGGTGGCCGAATTGAGTCTGCTCAAGGTGCAGGCGACCGAGACTTTGGAGTTCTGTGCGCGCGAAGCCGTGCAAATCTTCGGAGGTAGCGGCTTTATGCGCGGCAACAAGGTAGAGCGCATCTACCGAGAAGTGCGGGTCTTTGCGATCGGCGGTGGGTCGGAAGAAATTATGCGGGATCTGGCCGCGCGCCAGCTTCGTCTTTGAATCGTCTCTCGGGTACGGGTGCCGATCGCGCTTAGCGCCTGTAGTCCTGCCGGCCGATTGCTCATGAACGATTCCATGGCAAGGCCGCGGTTTCCGCTGCAAGAAATGACCGCCCGGGCGCTTTGCGGCCGGGCGGTTTGGTAAAGGTTGGGTATGTCTTACATGTTGGGGTAGTTGGGTCCGCCGCCGCCTTCCGGTGCCACCCAGACAATATTCTGCTCCGGATCCTTGATGTCACACGTTTTGCAGTGCACACAGTTCTGGGCGTTGATCTGGAAGATCGGTTCCCCTTGGGCGTTTTCAACCACCTCGTAAACGCCCGCCGGGCAATAGCGCTGCGCGGGCTCGTCGTAGAGTGGCAGGTTGTGCCGGATCGGCAGCGCTGGATCCTTGAGGGTGAGGTGGCAGGGCTGGTCTTCCTCGTGGTTGGTGTTGGAGAGGAAGACCGAAGACAGTTTGTCGAAGCTGAGCACCCCATCGGGTTTGGGGTAAGCGATGGGTTTACAGTCTTTGGCGGGTTTCATTTGCGCATGGTCGGGTTGGGGGTCGCGCAAGGTGAAGGGCAGTTTGCCCTTGCACAGATTGATGTCGACGAAGGCGAATGCCGACCCAAGGATGTTGCCCCATTTGTGTTGTGCTGGACCGAAGTTGCGTTGTTGATGTAATTCGCGCCAAGCCCAGGAGGCTTCATAGGCGGCCGCATACTCGGTTAATTCATCGCCAGCGCGGCCCGCTTGTAGCGCGTCGGCGACCACCTCGGCGGCGATCATGCCGGACTTCATTGCGGTGTGGGAGCCCTTGATCTTGGCGAAATTCAGGGTGCCGGCGTCGTCTCCGATCAGAAGCCCGCCGGGGAAACTCATCCGTGGCTGGGATTGCAGCCCACCCTTGACGATGGCGCGGGCGCCATAGGCAATTCGGTTGCCTCCCGCTAGGTGGCCGCGGATTACCGGATGATGCTTGTAGCGTTGGAATTCGTCGAAGGGGCTGACGTGGGGGTTGCTGTAGGACAGGTCTACGATCAGTCCCACGGCAACTTGGTTGTCTTCGAGGTGGTAGAGGAAACCGCCCCCCGCTGAACCGCTCTCGTTGAGTGGCCAGCCCGCGGTGTGAACGACGAGCCCTGGCTGATGTTGTTCATCAGGAACCTTCCATATTTCCTTGATTCCTATGCCGTAGTGCTGCGGATCCTTGCCGGCATCCAGCTGGAATCCGGCAATCAGTTGTTTGCCCAAATGGCCGCGGCAGCCTTCGGCGAACAGGGTGTATTTGGCATGGAGTTCCATCCCGGGGGTGTAGCTGTCCTTATGGTCGCCCTCGGCGCTGATGCCCATGTCGCCGGTGGCGATGCCCTTGACCGCGCCATTGTCGTGGTAGAGCACTTCGGTGGCGGCAAATCCCGGAAAGATTTCGACACCCAGGTTTTCCGCCTGGGTCGCCAGCCAGCGACAAAAGTTACCCAGACTGATGATGTAATTGCCTTCGTTGTGCATGGTCTTGGGCACGAACAGCCCCGGCACGCGGATGTTGCTCTGACCATTGCGCAACACATGGATCTCGTCACCACGGACCGCAGTCAGCAGCGGGGCATCGCGTTCCTGCCAGTCGGGAAGCAATTCCTGGAGCGCGGTAGGCTCAAATACGGCACCTGAAAGAATATGGGCGCCTACTTCCGAGCCTTTCTCGACCACGCAGACGGAGAGTTCGTCGTTCAGTTGGCGCAGGCGACAGGCGGCAGCGAGACCCGCGGGGCCCGCGCCGACCACCACCACATCGTATTCCATGAACTCCCGACTCATGCCGCACCTCAATCTGTAAGTGGAATGACAATTTTATATGGCCGCCCGCTCGGAAACCAATCGTGAGGTGCCGGTCACGGGACCCCGCGGTCGTATCTGCCGGTTTGATCGGGCTGCCGGCGCCTCCGATTGCATTGATTTACTGGCGGTCGGCCGGCATCATATCGCCCCCTGACTGCGGGGCGTCCCCGTGCGCGCCCGTGCCCCTCACCGTCCCACGTCACTGCAAGGGCAATTCATGAAGATACTTGTTGCGGTCAAGCGTGTCGCCGACTACAACGTCAAGGTGCGGCCAAAATCGGATAATTCGGGTCCCGATCTCGCCAATGTGAAGATGGCGATCAACCCGTTTTGTGAAATTGCCGTAGAAGAGGCAGTTCGCCTGAAAGAAAAGGGGATCGCCACCGAAGTGGTCGCGGTATCCCTGGGCCCGCAGGCGGCCCAGGAGCAAATTCGCACCGCGCTGGCTCTGGGTGCCGACCGCGGTATTTTGGTGCAGACCGATGTTGCCTTGGAGCCCCTCGGCGTCGCCAAGTGCCTCAAGGCGCTATGCGAGAAAGAGAGCCCAGACCTGGTGCTGCTCGGCAAGCAGGCCATCGATGGCGACAACAACCAGACTGGCCAGATGTTGGGCGCCTTGACGGGGTATGCTCAGGCGACTTTTGCATCCGAGATGACCGTCGGAGAGGGTCAGCTGGAGGTGGTGCGAGAAGTCGATGGTGGGCTACAGACCATTGCGATCAAACTGCCGGCGATCGTGACTTCGGATCTGCGCCTCAATGAGCCGCGCTATGCTTCGCTTCCCAACATCATGAAGGCCAAGAAAAAGCCCATCGATACGACCTCTCCAGAGGAGTTGGGTGTCGATGTTGCGCCGCGCACCAAACTACTTAAGGCGGAATTGCCGCCCGAACGCAAGGCCGGCATCAAGGTCGAGGATGTGGCGCAACTGGTCGATAAACTGAAGAATGAAGCGAAGGTGATTCCATGAGCATTCTGGTCATTGCGGAACACGACAAGGGCGAGCTCAAGGGCGCGACCCTGGCGACGATCGCGGCTGCCCAGCAGCTGGGCGACCAGATCGATGTATTGGTGGTCGGTTCAGAGTGCGGCGGTGTCGCGGACCAAGCGGCCAAGGTGTCCGGCGTTACCCGAGTGCTGAAGGCGGAACATGCTGCGTACGATCATATGTTGGCAGAGAACACAGCGCTGTTGATCGCTGAGCTCGCCAAGGATTACGGCCACGTGTTGGCGCCGGCGACGACGAATGGCAAGAACATCCTGCCGCGGGCGGCTGCCTTGTTGGATGTGCAGGCCATCTCTGATGTCAGTGCGGTGATTTCGGAAGATACCTTCCAGCGGCCCATCTATGCGGGCAATATCATCGCCACGGTGCAGACCGCCGATCCCATCAAGGTGCTGACCGTGCGGACTACAGCGTTCGATCCAGCGCCGGCGGAAGGCGGTAGCGCGACTATCGAGGCGATTGATAGTGTGCAGCAGACCGATTTGTCCGAATACAAGGGCGAGGAAGTCGCCAAGTCGGATCGTCCCGAGCTCACCGCCGCAGGGATTATCATCTCTGGCGGCCGCGGCATGCAGAATGGCGATAATTTTGAAATGCTGTATCGGATTGCCGACAAGCTTGGTGCCGCGGTGGGTGCGTCTCGGGCCGCGGTGGACGCGGGCTTCGTTCCCAACGATATGCAGGTCGGACAGACGGGTAAGATTGTCGCTCCCGATCTGTATATTGCCGTGGGTATCTCGGGGGCCATCCAGCATCTGGCGGGCATGAAGGATTCCAAGGTGATCGTTGCGATCAACAAGGATCCGGATGCACCGATCTTCCAGGTCGCGGATTATGGGCTGGTGGCCGATCTCTTCAAGGCGTTGCCGGAGCTCGAAGACGCCCTGTGAACTGGATATTGCCCCACCCCGAAAAAGCCGGTCGCAAGACCGGCTTTTTTGTGGGTAGGGGTCCGTAGGGGCGGCGTAGCGCCGCAGTGTCCGTGTCACGTCGCTGTCATATTAGATTCACGGCGCAGTCATATTCCTTTCCGACAATGCGTGCAGCCCAAGGGCTGAGGTCGCCGACCTCCAAATATTTGTTCACCAAGAGGGGAGAATGATGAAGAGAACTGCGATGGCAGTTGCGATTGCAGCGGTAACGGCAGCGGCCGCGCATGCGGGCACGGTAACCACCGACGGCGCCGATATCGTGATCAAGACCAAGGGTGGCTTCGAAGCTAAGACCGCCGACGGTTCCGCTTCCTTCAAGATTGGCGGCCGCATGCAGCTCGACTACAACGATTATGACGGCGTGATCAACGCCACCTCCATCGGTGACGACGGCAGCGACATCTTTTTCCGTCGCGCGCGTATCGAGCTCAAAGGTCATTACCATGACTGGGCCTACCTGATGTCCTACAACCTGACCAATAGCGGCTCGATCGACCAGCTCAACACGACCTACACCGGTTGGGGTGATATGGCTCAGCTGACTTTCGGCCAGCAGAAAGAGAACTTCGGCCTGGAAGATACCGGCAGCTCCAAGTGGATCACGGCCATCGAGCGTTCTTTGCCGGCCAACGCCTTTGACACGGGCAACAATGTCGGTGTCAAGCTCCACGGGGCCAATGACTTCGTCACCTATAGCGCCGGTGTCTTCAAGCAGGATCTCGACGACGAACACGAACTGGATACCGCGAGCACCGCCCGTTTCGTGGTCCGCCCCCTATACAGCGATGATGGCCTGATCCATTTGGGTGTGGGGTACACCACTCGGGAGAGCAACGATGCGGGATTTGACGCGCTCGATTCGCGTCTCGGCGTGCGGGGCGGAGAGGACGGCAAGGCCACCAAAGTGGAAGCCGAGTATGTCGGCGGCGCGATTGCGGACGAAATGGAAGTCTGGAACGCCGAGCTGGCCGCTTCCTTCGGGCCGGTACACGCCATGGCCGAGTATTTCGACGGCGAACTCTCTGGCGTCGGTGGCGCACCGGATCTCGAGGGCGAAGGCTATTACGTCCAGCTGGGTTACATCCTGACTGGCGAGACGCGTAGCTACAAAACCGGCATTGCTGCCTTTGACAAGGTCAAGCCCAGCAGCCCCAATGGTGCCTGGGAAGTGTTCGCCCGGTACGACGAGCTCGACTTTGGGGACAATAACGACCCGCTTATCGATCTCGCTGGTGAAACCGGAAACACTCTGACCCTGGGCGTCAATTGGTATGCCAATGAGCTGGTCAAGATCGCTGTAAATTACGTCCACGCGGAAACCGACCAAAAAATTGGTGGCGAGGACGATGGCGACGCGCTGGTAGGGCGTATCCAATTCGCTTTTTAAGGCCGCAGCCCCCGCGGTCTCTCGACCCCCGCCGCCGGCGGGGGTTTTTTTATCCGTCGAGCCTTTCGTCATTCGGGGCCGACGGTAGTATGATCCCCTCAGCATGGCTAGAATTGCGCGCCTCACAGGCAGCTGGGATGATTACAGTGCCAAGCGCGGATATCGGTAGGCGGCGAGGAGCAGAAATGCCCAACCAAGGCCGCTTGGGAACGAGCGGAAAGCGGTGTCTTTCTCCCGCGGTGAGTAGCGGGTGAAGCTCACTATGAGACCTGCGCCGCCAGTTTCGCGATTGCCCGGAGCCAGGTGGTGGAGAACAAGCGCGCGCTGATCGTTTCCGGAGCTCACCAGGAGCGGGCCGAGTGGCGGCGGGCGCTGCTCGGTGCTGGCTGGGTCGTGGAGGAAATCGAGCAGCGCTCCCAGGCGCTGGCTCGAATCCCAGATTTCCTGCCGTCGTTACTGCTGCTCGACCTACAGCCCGATGAGCTGCCCGGACAGGTTGAAGAGAGCTTTGCGCAGCGATGTCGTGATTCCGGGTTGGCCGCGATCGTCATTCTCCGGAAACCGGCACCGGCAGATGTCGCCGTAGCCTTTCGGCGCGGCGCCATCGATGTGCTGATCCCGCCATTTAGCGCGACCGAATTGCTCGCCGCGGTCTCCAGGGCCGGCAACTTCAAAGATCTTTACCAGGAGAATATGGACTACCGCGGTCAGTTGGAACGCGCCAACCGCGAGCTACGCGAGAACCTCAATATTCTGCGGATGGATCAGCTGGCTGGTCGTCAAGTACAACGCGACATCCTGCCGCGCGAGCCCCTGTGTTGTCGTGGCTATTGCGTGACGCACTCGATTGTTCCCTCGCTGTATCTCAGTGGTGACTTTGTCGGTTACAACTCGGCGTTTGATCGCTACATTCTCTTTTACTTCGGCGACGTGTCGGGGCACGGCGCCTCGTCGGCATTCATCACCGTAATGCTCGCGTTTCTGTTGCGTCAGTTACGTAAGCGGCATGTTGCGGAATCCGACTTCGCGGCGTTGGCGCGAGCGCCACAAGGCTTGGCCGAGCATCTCAACCGGCAGATGTTGGGGATGGATATCGATAAACACCTGACATTCTTTGCCGGGGCCATCGATGTAGAGCAGAGTCGGCTTCGTTATGTGATCAGCGGATTGTCTCCCGCGCCGATTTTGGTAGAAGACGGAGTTGCAGGCTTTTTGCCGGGCCAAGGGAAACCGCTGGGCCTATTCAAGGACGCCAGATGGCAGGTCCATGAGCGGATCTTCCCGCCGGAATCCAGTTTGGTGATTGCCTCCGACGGGTTGCTGGAGCAGGTCGAGAAAGCGCCACTGGATCAAAGCCGCGAACACACGTTGTTACGCCTCCTCGGCGGCGTGTCGCCCGATCATCAAGCGATTTGTGCCGCACTGGGCTTGGGAGAAATTGAAGATGCCCCAGATGACGTCTCCGTGCTAACGGTGATTCGCCATGCGTAGCCCCGATCAAGGCAAAATCCTGATCGGCGAATTTGATCATTCGTATCTCGTCAAATTGCGGGGTTATATCCGCTTGACGCTTTGTGCATCGCTGGGACGTTACATGGAACGGATTTTTCGGGCCGGAGATCATCCCGATCAGGTGCTCATCGATCTCAGCGACGCCACGGGGCTCGATAGCACTACGCTTGGGCTGATTGCGCGCCTCGCTTTGCATTGCCAGGAAAAGTTTCAATTTAAACCGCTGGTCTTTTGCGACAGCCCAGACCTGTTGCATGACCTTCATACCATGGCGCTGGACGAATTTCTCGACATTCTACCGACCCGTCCGCCGCGTCCTGCGGACATGCAGGAGCTGCCCCCCGTGGACGCGCCGGCCAGCGAGCTGAAGCGGCGTATCATCGATGCCCATAAGCTGCTGGCGAGCATCAACCCGGAGCGTGAAGCAGAGTTCCTCGACTTGGTGCGCGCAATTGAACAGGACGTCAGCATCTGAAAACAGATGCCGTACGGTTCAGCGGCGATCTGGTTATCGAGACATGTTGTGCAGTCAGGCGATCGCGCGCTCAAGAGCGCCTAGAGGGACGGGCGGCGTTGCGTGCCTGAAGGAAGCGGGAGTGTGGCAGATGGATCAGCTCCGCAATATGCCGGATCAAAGCCTCTTCGTACTTATCCAGCGCGCCGTCTGCATAGGCGACTTCCCACAAGCTGCGAACTAGCGCGTATTTTTCCGCTGCCGAGAAGTGTTCGTTGACCAGCGCGGTAAATTGGTAGAGAGAAACGGCTTCCTCGACTTCTCGATGGGCGAGTGCGACGAGTTCATCGGCTTCATCCGCTTCGATCGCAAACTGCTGGCGCAACAATGCGGGGATTCGCTCGATTTCGGCGCTATCCAGGTGACGGTCAGTCAGCATGACCTCGACGAGGAGCGCAGCGGTCGCCAGGCGGATGGCGTCGCCAGAGCGCGTTTCTTGCGGTTCTAGAATGCGTTCATGAAAAAAGGAGCGAATGCGTTCGATCATGATCCAAATCCGTAGCCGTGCGAGGTAAGCAGTCGTGCTGTAGTAGCGCCAGCGCCTGATCCCAAACCGCGATACCCGCGCCCGGCCGAGTGGCGTGTTGGCTGAGGTGGCGTCGGAAAGCCCGCGCTCCAGGCTGGCCTTGATGAAGACCGAGCAAATGCCGAGTCATGCGGTGCAAAGGGGTTCCTGCTGCAAGGCCAGTAGTCAAATAAGCGCGCAGAGCCCTATGAATGTCCTCCCAGTCGCTGGCGGGAGCATCGAACAGCAGCTGGTCGGCTAGCCGTAGTAGTCCCGGGTTGGCGTAGGCGGCGCGGCCGATCATTACGCCGTCGAGGCCTTGGGCGATAAGGGTCGGAAGTGCTTCCGCTGCTTGCAAGCCGCCATTGAGGATGATCTTGAGCTGCGGGAAGTCCCTTTTCAGACGGTAGATCCGTTCGGGATGCAAGGGAGGAATTTCTCGATTTTGACGGGGGCTCAACCCTTTCAGCCACGCTTTGCGCGCGTGCACGGCAAAGCGTTGGCAGCCAGCATCGGCCACTTGGGTCACGAAGCGGGAAAGTGCTCCGTAGTCGTCCTGGGCATCGACCCCGATGCGGCATTTGACGGTAATTGGAATCCGCACACTGCTGATCATGGCGGCCACACATTCCGCGACCAACGCCGGGTCAAGCATCAGGCAGGCGCCAAAACGGCCTGCTTGCACTCGGTCACTCGGACAGCCGCAATTGAGGTTGATTTCATCGTAGCCCCATTCTTCGGCTAGCTGGGCACACTGGGCCAGTGCTGTCGGGTCGCTGCCGCCCAGTTGGAGCGCAACCGGGTGTTCGCTGGGATCAAAATCCAGATGTCTCGCAGTATCGCCGTGCAGCAGTGCCGCAGTGGTGACCATCTCCGTGTAGAGGAGGGCGTGAGGCGCCAGGCGACGAAAAAGGGCGCGGCAATGCCGGTCTGTGCGATCCAGCATGGGCGCCACACAAAGGCGATAAGGCGGCATAGTGGTGGGGTCAGCCATCACGGGGAAAGAAGATTGCGAAGATCGAGGCGCTATTCTAGCCATCGTTGACGCTGACATCGAACTTGATCGACCTTCGGCAAACTCGGCACAATGTGGCTTCGCAGCTTTTCTTCACGATTGGGGATGGCGGGCCCCCGCGTCCCCGGTTCCGTTTTCTGACAGGAGTAGTGGTCCATGTTGGTCAAAGATCAATTCTACATTGCCGGCCAGTGGCAAGCGCCCGCCGGCAAGAGCACCACCGAGGTGGTGAATCCCGCCACCGAAGCACCGATCGCGCGTGTCGCGATGGGCAACCGAGATGACGTCGATCGAGCCGTGCAAGCGGCTCGTGCGGCCTTTCCGGGATGGTCGCAGACGTCTCCCGCGGAGCGCGCCGACTATCTGGATCGCATCGTCGCGGGGCTGGAGGCGCGCACCGACGAGCTTGCTCAGGCCATCACCTCCGAAATGGGCTCTCCCTGCGCACTGGTCAAGCCTACCCAGATTGGCAACCCGCTGTTTACCTTCAAGGAAGCGGCCGAGCTCGCACGTACGTATCCATGGGAAACCGACCACGGCAAGACCCATGTGATACGGGAGGCCATTGGGGTTTGCGCGCTAATCACGCCGTGGAATTTCCCACTCAACCAGATTGCCGGTAAGGTCGCTCCGGCCCTTGCTGCCGGCTGTACTATGGTGCTCAAGCCCAGCGAGCTCGCGCCGCTCGACGCTTTCATCCTGGCCGAAATCATTGACGAAGCCGGTTTGCCCCCGGGCGTATTCAACTTGATCGTGGGGGCGGGACCGGAGGTCGGCGAAGCGCTGGCAGCCCATCCGGAAGTGGACATGGTTTCCCTGACCGGATCGACTCGCGCCGGCGCCGCTGTGGCGACGGCCGCAGCGCCGACCATCAAACGCGTCGCACAGGAGCTGGGTGGCAAGTCGGCCAACATCATTCTGCCAGATGCCGATTTCAAGCGTGCGGTCAAGGGCGGTGTTCGCCAGGCCATGTTCAATAGCGGCCAGGCTTGTAACGGACCCACCCGAATGTTGATTCCCCGGCAGCACCAGCAGGAGATCGAAGACATCGTGGTGCAGACGGTACAAGGAATTGTGGTTGGCGATCCCAGCGCCGATAACACCTACATGGGCCCGATCGCGAATCGGGCGCAATACGAGCGAGTAATTGCTTTTATTCACCGCGCGATCGAAGAAGGCGCTCGCCTACTCGTCGGTGGCCCCGAGCGGCCCGCTGGGCTGGACAAAGGGTTTTATGTCAAGCCCACTGTCTTCACGGACGTTCGCAACGACATGTTGACTGCAAGGGAAGAAGCTTTTGGCCCGGTGTTGGCCTTGGTGCCCTACGAGGACGAGGAGGAGGCGATCGCCATCGCGAACGACAACCCTTATGGTTTGTCGAGCTATGTGCAATCCGGCGACCTGGAGCGCGCGAAGCGAGTGGGGCGGCGTATCCGCGCCGGTCATGTCGAGCTCAACGGTGCCCGTTGGGACCAAGGTGCGCCCTTTGGCGGTTATCGCAAGTCTGGAAACGGGCGCGAGCACGGGGTGTGGGGGCTGGAAGAATTTCTCGAGATCAAAGCGTTGTTGGGCTACAACGTGAGCTGACGCGGATCGGTAGGCGCTGCCGATGGTCGGTTGATTGAACCGTTGATCCCTCAACCGCAGCGGGGGAGAGCTCCACTGCGGTATCCTAAGCTTGATGGATAGGGAGCGATGCCGCTGCGGGGCAAGGAGTCTTAAGCGCGCCTTTACTCCCAGTTTATGGAATTCGGTGGCTGCTACCCGTGTACGTAAAGTGCTGCCCGACGGCCATGGTCTTCGCGCCCGCGGGGTGGCGATTGCCGTTTTTATCGGTCTCGGCTGTATCTTCCTGCCCGGAGTTCCGCCTGCTCGGGGAGCATTGACATGAAGTTCCGTCGCGCATGACCACGCATCCGGCTCAGGACGCGCCAGCTGGGGACCGCTTCGCCTCGGACCTGCCTTGGACATCACTGCTAGACGCCCTATTGCTGGTGGCTCGGATCGAAGGCAAGGTCTCCACCGCGACCGCAGTCACCGCCGGGCTGCCCCTGGATGAAGCCGGACGCCTCACGCCGGATCTCTTCATTCGCGCGGCCAATCGGGCCGGGCTCGCCGCCTTGTTGGTGGCGCGCGAGCTGCCGGAGGTGCCCCGCGACGTTTTGCCGGCGGTGTTGCTGTACGGCGACCACCAGGCGGCGGTGCTGGTCGATATCGACGCTGAAGCTGGCTTCGGCGTGCTCATGTCACCGACCACCGGATTGCGTGAGCAGTACCCTTTGGCAGAATTGGCGGAGGGTTATTCGGGGCATCTTTTTTATCTCCGCCCGATGCAGGAATTCGACTCCCGCACGCCGAAGAGTTATCACGCGCCTGGCGAGCACTGGTTTTGGGGGGTTCTGAAGTCGTCTTGGCACCTGTACCGAGACGTTTTGCTTGCATCGCTGTTTATCAATCTGTTCGTTATCGCCCAACCCCTGTTCGTGATGAACGTCTATGATCGCGTGGTGCCCAACGGCGCCGTGGAGACCCTCTGGGCACTGGCGGTCGGCGTGGTGCTGGTCTACTTATTTGATCTGGCGCTCAAAATTCTGCGCGGATACATGGTCGAGCTGGCGGCCAAGCGTTCGGACGTCATGCTCTCGGCGACGCTTTTTGAGCGAATGCTCGGCATCAAGATGCAGCACCGACCGGCCTCGGTGGGCGCCTTCGTGAATCGCCTCCACGAGTTCGATGGCGTGCGCAATTTCATCACCTCCTCCACGCTGTTGACGCTGATCGATCTGCCCTTTCTGGTGTTGTTCCTCCTGTTCATCGCCTTTATCGGTGGTTGGCTGGTGATGGTGCCCTTGGTGGTCATTCCGGTATCGCTGTTGATCGGTTACCTGGCGCTGCGGCGTCTGCGACCCATGGTCATGAATGTCATGCAAGGCGCTGCGCGCAAGAGCGCAAATCTCGTCGAGAGTATGGTCGGCTTGGAGACGATCAAAACCCTGACCGCGGAAAGCCGTGCTCAGCGTACCTGGGAACAGGCTGTCGGCTATGTTTCCCAGTGGGGTTTGAGTGCGCGGATGACATCCAATGCCGCCTTGATGACGGTCAATTTTCTGCAGCAGATGGCTATGGTGGCGATTGTCGTCTGGGGGGTCTACTTGATTGCCGAGCAGGTATTAACCTTGGGTGGGTTGATCGCCTGCGTCATCCTGAACAGTCGGGCGCTCGCACCCCTCGGCCAAGTCGCCGCGCTACTGACCTCCTACGACCATGCCGAGGCTGCGCTGAAATCGCTGGATGAGGTCATGGAGCTGCCGGTGGAGCGGCCCGCGGGGGCCCGCTTTCTGCAGGAGCATGCCTTTACCGGCGCACTGCAATTCCAGGATGTCGAATTTGCTTATCCTGGGCAGCCCCGGGCCAGTGTCGCCGGGTTGTCCGTGCGCATCGGAGCGGGAGAAAAAGTCGGCATCATTGGCCGCGTTGGATCCGGCAAGTCGACTTTTGCCCGGCTTGCTCTCGGGCTGTACCAGCCGCAGCGGGGAGCCATTCTCTACGATGGTTTCGATCTCAAGCAGCTCGATCCCGCCAGCCTGCGGCGCTCCATTGGCTATGTATCCCAGGATGTGACGCTGTTTTATGGCTCGGTGCGGGAGAACATTGCGCTCGGCCTCACGGGGATTGGCGATCCGGAGATTGTCGCCGCTGCGGAGCAAGCGGGTATTCTCGAACATATCAATGCCCATCCCGAGGGATTGTCGATGATCGTCGGGGAACGCGGCGAAACCCTGTCCGGCGGTCAGCGCCAGGCATTGGCGCTGGCGCGTGTATTTTTGCGCGATCCTCCCATTTTGGTACTCGATGAGCCCACGTCGGCGATGGATCAAGGTAGTGAGATGCGGGTCAAGCGGGCGCTTGCCGAGTTCGCTCGCGACAAGACGTTGATCATCACCACGCATAAACTGGGCATGTTGGAGCTGGTCGACCGCATTTTGGTGATTGACCGCGGGCGCTTGGTAGCCGATGGGCCCAAAGCGCAGATACTCGAGGCACTGCGGGCCGGCAACATACGCGGATCCGCGTGAGGGGATGTGACCCGATGAAACTGCCGCGCTCGACCGCAGACTCTCAGACGCGCGATCGCCTGGAGAGGCTACGGCGCACCTTTCAATCCGGACCCGCCGCAGATCTCAAGTACATGTCTTATGCCTCCGAGGCTGTGTTGCTCCAAGCCCCGGGGTTGCATCGCATGTTGCTCTGGAGCATATGCGCTTTGGTGTTGGGATTGCTGGTATGGGCGTATTTTGCCGAGATTGATGAATTTACCCGGGGGGAAGGCCGAGTGGTCCCGTCCAGTGAGGTTCAGGTGGTACAGAACCTCGAGGGCGGTATCCTCGCCAAGCTCTTTGTCACCGACGGCGATATCGTCGAAAAAGGACAGCCGCTATTGTTGATAGATGACACCATGGTGTCGTCCTCCTACCGTGAGCGCTCGTTGCAAGCAGCGCAGCTGCAAGCCCGGATCGTGCGCTTGCGCGCCGAATCCCGCGGCGCAGATTTTGATGTTGAGCTCGCCAAGCTGGAAACGCCGCAGGATCCCAAGCTGATCCAAGATGAACGGGATCTGCATGAATCACGGCGCCGCGAATATGACAGTAAGCTCGACGTGTTACGGGAGCGGGTTGAGCAAAAGCGCCAAGAGCTCTCCGCGGTACGCTTAAGCCGCAGCAATCTCGCCCAGAGCCATGCGTTGTTGCAGCGCGAGCTCGAGGTGACGCGGCCTCTGGTGGAAAAGGGGGCCGTTTCCCATGTGGAGCTGCTGCGCCTCGAACGCCAGCTCAACGATCTGAAGGGCGAACTTGGCAAAGCCACCATCGCGATTCCGCGGCTCCAGGCCGAATATGATGAAGCCCGCAAAAACATCGATTCCTATGTGCAAAGTTTTGCTACTGAGGCGCGACGAGAGTTAAGTGATGCAATCGCTGAATTGGGTAGGCTGCGCGAGGGGAACGAAGCCTACGCAGATCGCGTGGCGCGTACCGAAGTTAAGTCTCCCGTGCGCGGTACGGTAAAGCGTCTGCTGGTCAATACCATCGGTGGAGTCATTCAGCCGGGAATGGATCTGGTGGAGATCGTCCCCATCGACGATTCACTGCTTATTGACGCCAAAGTGCTGCCGAAGGACATCGCCTTTATTCACCCGGACCAAGAGGCCATGGTGCGTTTTACCGCCTATGATTTTTCGGTTCATGGGGGGCTCGAGGCGCGTGTCACGCAGATCAGTCCGGATACCATCGAAGATAAGGAGCGGGGCATCTGGTACTACCAAGTACGTTTGAAAACGGAAAGCAACGTGCTGGGCAGCGCGGAAGACCCCTTGCCCATCATCCCGGGAATGACCACCCAGGTTGATGTGCTCACTGGTAAAAAAACCGTACTGGATTATCTGCTCAAGCCGATTCTCAAGACCAAGCAGCTCGCCCTGCGGGAGCGGTGATCCGCCCCATCGGGACTAAACGGCTGTGTTTGGGCAAAAGAATCGCAGCTTGATGAATGAGTGGTGGATTCTACTGATAAACGGTATCTTTGCCCGCCGCGCACTGTGATACAAATCACATTATCGGCAGGGTCCGATTCCGATTCGGATAATCAGGTCGGTCCTTCCCATTGCGGTGTGCGGTCGATGGAATGTCCGAATCTGCACCCAGCCCCAAGGAGGAACCTACAGTCATGTTCAATTTGTCCCATTCGCTTGCCCAATGCCGCCGCGCCCTGTTGCTTGGGGTCGGTGTCACCGCCGCAGTCGCCGCCAGCCCGGGTTGGTCTGTAGACATTCAAACCGTTATTGCCGACACCGTACAGAGCAACCCGCTGGTACTTGCCGAACTGCGCGAGACCGATGCCCGAGACCGGCAAGTACGCCAAGCTTTGGCGGGCTATTACCCGACCTTGGATTTGGTTGCAGGCTACGGGTTTCAGGAGCGCGATCCGGCCGACCGCACGTTCGCCAAAGTAGGGCGGACGCGTAATGAACTGGAGCGCCGTGAACTGCAGCTCAGCGCCCGGCAGTTGGTGTTCGATGGCTTTTACACGCCCTACGAGCACAAAAACCAACAGGCGCGTCAACGCAGTGCCCAATATCGTGCGGTTTCGGTGGGAGAGGACATTTCGTTGTCCGTGACCCGAGTATTTCTGGAAGTGCTCAAGCAGGAAGCCATTCTGAAGCTCGCACAGGAGACGCTGGAATACCATCAGTCGGTGTTCGATCGCATGGACGAACGTTTTCAATCCGGTGTCGGGAGTCGTGCCGACCTGGATCAAATCTCGAGTCGTTTGGCGTTGGCGCGAACCAATTTGCAGAATGTCAGCGCGAATCTGCGCAATGCTCGGATCAACTATCAGCAGGTGGTCGGCGCCTTCCCGGCGGATGGCGAGTTGGAGTTCCCGGGGTCGTATCACAAGTACCTGCCGGCCGATGTCGAGGCAGCGGTGAGCCGTGCGGTGGACAACCATCCGATCATGAAGGTTGCTGAGACGGATCTCGAGGCCGCTGGTTATACCTATGAGCAGACGAAATCGTCGTTCTATCCGCGCTTTGACCTTGAGGTAGAGCGAGACCTGAACGACAACATCGATGGCTCTGAAGAGCAGGTAGACGATCTACGGGTGATGTTGCGTATGCGGTACAACCTGTTCCGCGGTGGGGCGGATCAGGCACGGACACAACAGTTTGCCTATCTCGTCGAAAAGGCCAAAGAAATTCGTAACAACGCTCGTCGAGAGGTCGAGGAAGAGTTGCGCTTAGCCTGGGTGGCGCACGACACCCTGGTCGCGCAGATTCCAATACTGCTTCAGTACGTAGAGAACGCGGAAGCGACCAAGGGGGCCTACATCGATCAATTTGATTTGGGTCGGCGCACCTTGCTCGATTTGCTCAATACCGAAAACGAATCGGTCAATGCCGAGCGCGATTTGATTGAGGCTAAGCATGACCTGATCTTGAATGAATACCGGATCTTCCACGGGATGGGAGATTTGATGGCCACCGTGGGCGCTAGCCTCTAGATTTCGAGGCGCGGCGCAGGGGGCAGGGATGTTGTGGCGGTTGGCAACTGAGCAAGCCCGCGGGTCGGAAACGACTTTGGTACCGGGTGGCCGGCGCAGTCGAGGGATAGGCGCGCGGTGTTAGAAAGGCTGGGCGCATAGGTCTTAGCATGGGAGAAGGACAATGAACGACGAAGTCAAACAAGGCGAGGCGATTCAGACTGCCGAGCGAGAGGTCGGACGCGCCGTGCAGGCACGGGCAGAACGCGAATCCGAGCAACGAGCTGCTGCCGCGCAGGCCATGGCCGCCGAGGAAACCGGATCCCAGCGAGACGCTCAGCCCTCGGCTGAGCAACAGCCAGAGGTCCCCGGCGAGCCTGCTCCCGCACCGAATGCGCAGGCCGGTACGCAAGCAGATGCCGGCGACCCGGATACGGAGAATCCGGAATTTCGTGAACTGCAGGAGGCTTTGGCTGAAGGCCGGGATCTGAGTAAGGAACTGGACCCCGCCGCGGCCGGTGAAGGTGGGGGTGGCGGTGATTCCATCGCAGCCGGCGTGCGCTTCGAGCGAGCGCCCAACGCGCGCGATCCCCAGGCAGGTTTCGATCCGGATTATGCTCCGCCGTCTTTACCCGATCCGACGGCGGATACCAGTCCGGTGGCCGAGGCCGTGGCGCCGCCTGACAACGGTGTTGCCATCGGTGGATTGACGCCAGCCCTTGAAGGCGGTGATGTCACGCTCAACGAAGCCAATCTCGCCGATGGCAGCGCGCCGAATCCTGGAGCCTTGACGCAGACCGGTACCTTTACCATCAGTGCGCCGGATGGTTTGGGCAGCCTGACCATCGGTGGCGTACTGGTCCTGGATGCGGCCGGACCCACTGGCAATCCGGTAAGCACTCCGCTTGGGAATACCTTGGTTGTGACGGGGTATGACCCGGCGACCGGGACGGTCACCTACGAATACACCTTGGGCGACAATGAGTCGCACCCACAGGGAGCGGGTGCCAACGATTTGTTCGACAACCTGGCGGTAGTGTTGGCGGACAGCGATGGGGACACCACCGAAGATGTGCTTTCGGTGCGCATCATTGACGATGTGCCTGTGGCCGTGTCGGATATTGACGAAGTCCTCACCGGTAGTAGCACAGGCGGTAATGTGTTTACCGGTACTGACGATGACCCTCTTGACCGGGTCGAAGCCGATATCTTGGGTGCCGATGCGACGGCAAACCCTATCACCGGCGTCATTTCCGGAAATCATTTGGATACCCCGATTACCGACGGCAGCGGCGTTGGCGTGGTGATTAATGGCCAATTCGGCACCCTGGTGCTGAATGCCGATGGCAGCTATGTCTACACAGCCAACAGTGGACTCGACGCCGACCAGACCGAGGTGTTCACCTACACGATCACAGATGCCGATGGCGATACCGCGACAGCGACACTGACCATCGAAATTGAGGGTCAGGCACCACCGCCGCCTCCGCCACCACCGCCTCCGCCTCCGCCGCCCGACAATCCGGTCGATATCAGTGGGTTGACGCCGCAGGCCGAAGGTGGCGATGCCGTAGTCAACGAGGCCCATTTGGCGGACGGCAGTGCACCCAGCCCCGCGGCATTGACTCAGATCGGGACTTTCACCATCAGTGTGCCGGATGGACTGGGCAGCCTGACCATTGGCGGGGTGCAGGTGCTCAACGCTGGTGGGCTCACCGGTAACCCGGTGAATACACCGCTCGGGAATACGCTGGTTGTGACCGGATATGACGCTGCGAGCGGCACCATCACCTATGAATATACCTTGGGTGACAACGAAGCTCATGCGCCTGGTGATGGCACCAACGACCTGTTCGACAACCTGGCGGTGGTGCTGACCGACAGCGACGGCGATACGGATACCGATACGCTGTCGGTGCGGATCGTGGATGACGTGCCGGATGCGGTGGATGACACGGACAACATTGCGGCCGGGGATTTTGGTCCGGCGGTTGGCAATGTGATCACGGACGCGGAAGCGAACGGAGACAACGGTGCTGACACGGTAGGTGCGGACGGGGCGACGGTTACTGGTGTGGCGTCTGGAGACACTGGTGTCGCGATCACGGATGGTACGGGTGTGGGTGTGGTGGTGAACGGCACCTACGGCACGCTGACGCTGGCGGCGGATGG
>JBFHML010000021.1:0-35652 GCA_041594335.1 Porticoccaceae bacterium | reverse complement strand
TTTGCTGGCTTCGCCATCGGCGGCAAACAGGAAAGTAGCGAGTTGGGTCTTGTCGCCGAGTTCGGCGAGCAACACGGTGGCGAATACCGTCAAGAAGACTTTGCTTTCCATGGCGACCTCCCGGTTGGAGCGCGCAGTGTAAGGTGGTGGTCCCGTACCGGCCAGCGCGGGCGCTACCGGGACGCCGACCAAGCCGTTCGGGACCGACCAACGGTAGTGGCCCACCGTTCAGTAAAAAAAAGGTGGCGTTGGGTCTTTTATACCGCGCGTCGCGGTTTGCCCGTCTCGGGCATCGGGCTAGTATGTAAGCGTTGAGTCAATCTCATTGCAGTATATGGAGACCGGCCAGGGCGCGGCGGGCCGGTGAAGCGGGTGCAGTACCAGGCACGCGGCCGAGGGGCCTTAGGGATGGCAAAGGCAGAAGTAGCGCGCAGGAGTTATCCGCTGCGCGCGGTGGTGATGCGGACGGCAGCCTGGTGGCTGATGGCGCTGGTGGTGCTCGGCGTAGCCTTTTGGATGCTGGATCGCGGTCAGCATGCCAGTACACAACGGGCAATCGGCGCACAGCAACGCACCCTCATCGACCAAGCTAGCAGTGTTTTGGCCGCGACGCTGCAAATACCGATTGCAGACTTACCCTATCTGGCGGATCGTCCCGCTGTACGCCATTGGCTCAGAATCGGCAAACCCGAGCTCCTGGAGCAAGTGGCGGTCGACCTGCTGACGTTGGCGCGGCATCGACCCAATTACGCCAAGCTGCGGTTGTTTGGTGCCGATGGGCAGGAGATGGTCCGGGTCAATCAAGACGAGGCCGGCCCCCGGTTGGTGTCTGAAAGGCAACTGCAGGACAAATCCGACCGCTATTTCGTACGCGATGGATTGGCGCAACCATCGTCGAGCATCCATGTGTCGCGCTTTGATCTCAATGTCGACGGCGGCCGCGTGGAGCAACCGTACCGTCCCATGCTGCGGTTTGGTTTGCCGGTCATCGATGTGGGCGGCGCACGCGGACTGATCACCGTCAATTACAGCGGTCGTGCCCTATTGGAGCAGCTCTCGGCGCTGTCGACGGAGCCTGCAGAAATCGGGGTCTGGTTAGTCGACCCAGAGGGCTATTGGCTGTTGGCGCAGCGCCCGGAGGAAGCTTGGGCTTTTGAGTTTGCGCCGTCGGGGAAAGGTGCTCGTTTTGGGGACCGCTATGGCGCAGCTTGGTCGCAACTGCGTAACGCTGCGCCGGGGAGTACCGGCCAGGCGGAAATCGACGGCGATCTCTTCACCTGGCGTCGCGTATTGCCTGCGCCAGCCGACAATCACTGGCAACTGACCGGTCCTGGCGCCGATGGGTGGCTGCTGGTCACCCGCTCGCCGCGGCGGGTGGTTGCGGCTGCTGCCGCGGGCCAGCATCGGCTGTTGCTTTCCAGTTTCGGTGCGTTGGCGTTCGCGATGCTGCCGGCAGCCTTCGTCTTGGCACATTATCAGATCGGTCGCCGCCAGCATTGGAATAGATTGCAGGCGAGCGAAACTCGTTTTCGCGAAATGTTGGGGGCGGTACCGGATGCGGTGGTCATCCTGGATGGCGAGGGGCGCATCAATCTGGTCAACGCTCAGGCGGAGCGCCAGTTTGGCTATCGCAGCGACGAGCTGGTCGGGCAGCCCGCGGAGATCTTGGTGCCCGAGCGCCTGCGCGCGCAGTTTGCGGTGTTGAGCGATACGTATCTCGCGGCGCCTCGCGTGCAATCTTTGGGCGCCAACTCTCAGTTGACGGCTCGACGCAAAGACGGGAGCGAATTCGAGGTAGAGCTGGCGCTGAGCCCGGTAGCGACCGATGAGGGTGGCATGGCGATTGCGGTGGTTCGCGATGTTACCGAGCGACGCCAACTGGAACAGGCGCGAGAGGACGCGAGGTTCCGGCACCAGCAATTGTTCGACAACCTGCCGCTCGGTATTTTTCGCAGTAGCCTGACTGAGCGGATGCATGATGAACGGCATTTCCTGGAGGTCAATCCTGCCTTGGTCACCATGTTTGAGGCCGCCAGCGCCGCACGCCTGCTCGCTTGCTGCCCGGCAGATCTGTATCACGATGAGCGTCAGCGAGCAGCCTTGGTCGCCGAGCTGTATGCCCTGGGCGCAGTCACCGGGCGTGAACTCCAAATGGTGACTTTGCAAGGCAGGGTTTTCGACGCGCGGATGTCGGTTGTGATGCGTCGAGATGGCGATGGGAGCCGCTTTGTCGATGGTGTCATCGAGGATGTCAGCATGCGCTGTGCCGCTGAGCGAGATCGGGACCGGGCTGCCGAGGAGGCGCGGCGTAAGGCCGCGGCACTGGAAAGTGCCAATCGCGAGCTGGAGGCTTTCAGTTATACGGTTTCTCATGATCTGCGCGCCCCGCTGCGCGCCATGGACGGCTTTAGTCGGATTCTCGAACAGGAGTACGGCGATCGGCTGGACGCCGAGGGTAAATCCCATCTAGCCCGCGTACGTCGGGGAGCCCAGCATATGGCGGCCCTGATCGATGACCTACTCAAGTTGTCCCAGGTCACCCGCAGGCCGCTCCACCCGAGCACCGTGGATTTGACTTCCATGGCGTTGGAGTTGACGGCAAGCTTTGATGAGCGTGAGCCGAAGCGATCCGTGGAATGGCATATCGCGCCCGGGCTGATGGCTCGGGGCGATGCCCGGTTGTTGCGGGTGGCTCTGGATAACCTGTTCGATAATGCTTGGAAATTTTCCCGAAAGCGCGATCCCGCGATGGTCGAGTTCGGCTCGCGGCGAGAAGAGCAGACGGTGGTTTATTACGTCCGCGACAACGGAGTGGGTTTTGATATGGCCTATGCCGACAATCTGTTTGGTCCCTTCCAAAGACTGCATGATGCCTGTGAGTTCCCCGGCACAGGCATCGGTCTCGCGACCGTCCAGCGGGTCATAGCCAAGCACCATGGTCGCATCTGGGTCGAGGCCGCAGAGGATAACGGTGCCACTTTCTATTTCACGCTGGGTACGCAGGAGGCCACATGAATGGAAAATCCATTCTACTCGTCGAAGACAATCCGGATGACGTCACACTAACCTTACATGCTTTTGCCGCCAATCGAATCGCGAATCCCGTGGTCAGGGTGCGTGACGGTGTAGAGGCGCTCGATTACCTGTACGCCACCGGCGCGTTTGCCGATCGAGATGCCGAAAGTTTGCCCGCTGTGGTGTTGTTGGATCTGAAGTTGCCGCGGATCGATGGGCTCGAGGTGTTGCGCAGAATTCGCGCGCACCCGCGCACGCGATTACTGCCGGTAGTCATTCTCACCTCTTCGAATGAGGATCAAGACCGTCTGGAAGGTTATGCGCTGGGTGCCAATAGCTATGTGCGCAAACCAGTGGACTTTGACGAATTCGTGCGCGCAGCAGGACAGTTGGGCCTATATTGGCTCGTGTTGAATGCCCCCCCTGAAAGCGACTGAGATGCAGTCGCACGAAGCCATGGACGAGCCACACGATATCCGCGTATTGATCGTTGAAGACCGGGAAGACGATGCCCTGCTGATCCTGGATTTGCTCGTTGACGGGGGTTGGAGACCTCAATGGCACAGAGTACAGAACCAGCGCGAATTGTTGATAGCGCTGGAGCAGGACTGGGATGTGGTGCTGTGCGATTACACGATGCCAGGGTTTGATGGTCTGGCTGCCTTGCGGTTGGTCAACGAACGTCTCCCGGATCTACCGCTGATCTTTGTATCCGGCACGCTCGGCGAGGAAAGCGCTGTGGAAGCCATGCGGTTGGGTGCCCGCGACTACGTGCTCAAGGACAACCCGTCGCGGCTGGTGCCGGCGCTACGGCGCGAGCTCGAGGAAGCCCGTGTCCGGCGAGAGCAAAGGCGGCTGGAAGCCGAGAGCGCGGCCGTTGAGCGCGAGCGAGCGCGGCTCGCCGAAGTGTTGGAGGCCACCCCCGACTTGGTCGCGATCACCGATCCCGGCGGCGCACTCAGCTTCCTCAACAGCGCTGGCCGCCAGTTGCTCGGGTTGGATCATCGTGGGACGCTCGAGAATCGCTCCCTGCAAGACCTATTCTCCGAGCATGTCGCGGCACATCTGCTCGGTGAGGCCTTTCCAGTAGCGCATCGCGAGGGACATTGGTTTGGCGAGGTGGTGCTCCCTGCGCCTGGTGGTCGCGGTGACATTCCGATGTCCAAGTTGGTGGTCGCACACCGAGATCGGGAAGGACAAGTTGATTATCTGTCGATCGTCGCTCGTGATATTTCCGAGCGTAAGGAATTTGAGGCGGAGCTCCAGTACCAGGCGACACATGATCGTCTGACGGGCCTTCCCAACCGGTTTTTGCTCACCGATCGGCTCGAGGCAGAGCTGGCCTACGTGCGTCGCAGTGGCGGCATCGTGGCGGTATTCTTTTTCGATCTCGACAATTTCAAGCGGATCAATGACACCCTGGGGCATGCAGTCGGGGATGCGGTGCTGCGTCAGGTTGCAACGCGGATGCAACGCTGTCTCCGCCCTACGGATACGGTCGCCCGTCACGGTGGCGATGAATTCACCATCGCGGCCACCGATCTGGCGCGGATGGAGGATGTTCTCGCGGTGTTGCGCAAAGTGCGCGCAGCGTTTGAGCGCCCGCTCGACGCGGGGATCCAGGAGGTCTTTGTTACTTTCAGTATCGGCATTGCGGTGTATCCCCACGACGGCGGCGGAGTGGAAACTCTCCTGCGCAATGCCGATACCGCGATGTACCGGGCCAAAGCGGCGGGACGTAACCAGTATCGATTTTATGCGCCGGAGATGAACGAACGCGGTCACGAGCTGCTTGCCCTGGAAGCAGATCTGCGGCGGGCGATCGAGCGGCAGGAGTTTGAACTGTTCTTCCAGCCTCAAATCGCGCTCGACAGCGGCAGGGTGTCAGCGCTGGAAGCGCTGATTCGTTGGCGGCATCCTCAGCGCGGATTGGTTTCTCCGGCGGAGTTTTTGCCGCTGTTGGAGGACACGGGACTGATCGTCCCCGTGGGCAACTGGGTTCTGCGCAATGCGTGCGCGCACGCGCGTCGGTGGCGTGAGGCGGGAATTGCGCCGTCGCGGGTGTCGGTTAACGTGTCCGCGGCACAATTCACGGATCCAGAGTTGATCACCAAGATTCGCGCTGTGCTCGATCAGGAACAGATGCCTTTCGGTGCACTGGAGTTGGAGGTCACCGAAAACCTGATGATGCGCGATCCCCAGGCCGCGGGAGATATGCTGCGTCGGCTGCACGATCTTGGCGTTCGCGTTGCGGTGGATGATTTCGGAGTGGGCTATTCCTCGTTGGCTTATCTCAAGCATTTCCCGTTGGACGTCCTCAAGATTGATCGGACGTTCATTAGCGATTTGACGAAAGATCCCGGGGATGCCTCGATCGTGGAGGCGGCGATTTCCCTTGGCCTGAAAATGAATCTCGAGGTCGTCGCCGAGGGTGTGGAAACCGCGGAACAGTGCCAATTCTTGCAAACGAGTGGTTGCCGCCTGGCTCAAGGATTTTTCTTCAGTCCGCCGCTGCCCGCCGATGAAGTTGCCGGCTACCTGGCGGCCAAGCTGTGAAACAGTGCTGCGCCGCGCCGAGAGTGCCCGACGGGCTGCCGGGGAATGTTCGTGAAGCCGGGGAGCGCTGAGCGTGGCAGGCGAGTTGCGACTCCGATGGATCCTACCCTTAGGGCTGCTGTCCGTTGGTGCTCTAGGTTGGTGGTGGTCGGTGCGCATGGCGATGGACATGGCCGCTATGGCGGAAACCATGCCCGGGATGCCCATGAGCGCCATGGTTTCCGTAGCCGGGTTTCTCGTCGGCTGGACGGCGATGATGGCGGCGATGATGGCGCCAGCGCTGATTCCTGCCGTGCGGTTGTATGCGCTGGCCGCGGCGCGGGGTGCCGTCGCGCCGCTGCCGTTTTTTCTGCTCGGTTATCTGATGGTTTGGGTGCTGCCAGGGCTGCCTGCGTACATCGCCTCGCGGTGGTTCGCACCGGTGCCGGGCGGGACGGAGTCTTGGGTGGGGCGGTCTGCAGGCCTGGTATTGCTGGGCGCGGCGATCTGGCAGCTGACACCTTGGAAGTCGGCCTGCCTGCGTCACTGCCGCTCCCCTCTGTCCTTCTTCCTGCAATATGGGGGGAGGGCGCGGGGCTTTCTCGGTGCGACTCGTATGGGCGCCGTGCATGGGCTGTTCTGTATCGGTTGCTGTTGGGCGATGATGGCGGTATTGGTGGCCCTGGGAACCATGAACCTGACGTGGATGCTGGCACTGAGTGTGATTATCCTGCTGGAGAAAGCGGCGCCGGGGGGTGGCTGGACTGCGCTTATGGCCGCCATGATGTTTGCGTTGGCCGGGACGGCGCTGCTGTGGAATCCCGGGTGGTTCGCGTCATTGGCGTATTGGACCCCTCTCCCCTGAGGGAAGGAGTAGCTCCATGAACATTCCGACTCCCTGGCGCTTGCAAGGTACGGGGTTCGAATTTTGCAACTGCCAGCCCGGTTGTACCTGCAATTTTTCCGGGTTTCCGACCTCGTCGGATGGTAGCTGCAAGGCCGCGGTGCTGACCCGCGTTGCCAGCGGTCATTGCGGCGAGATTGCGTTGGCGGGCATTGATGCGGTGGCGATTATGGATTGGCCCAAAGCGATTCACGAAGGCGGTGGTCGCGCCGTATTCGTGGTGCCTCCGGAAGTCACGGACGACCAGTTGGATGCGCTGGCGCAGATCTTCACCGGCCAGTTAGGTGGCCTACCCTGGGTCATTCTCGGGACGACCTTTGCGGTTACCGGCGTGGTGCGGGCGCCCATTACGGTGATCGACGATGATCTGGACAGTGGCTTCACCATTCCCGGTGTTGGCAGTGCCCAGGGCACCACACTCAAGAATCCCGTCACTGGCGAGCCCCATCGCGTCGCCATCGATCTCGCCCAGGGTTTTATCTGGAAGCGCGGAGAGTGTGGCCAGGGGAGCTTTGACGTCGCTGCCGAAGGCATTCAGTTGCAGTTTGCTGACGCTAACTGGATTCGCTATGCGTTTGATTGGACGAATCAGGACTAAGGGTCGCGTACGCTGAATGTCGTGGTTACGCAAGACGCCCATTTCGGTCTTGGATCTGGCACCCATTCGCCGCGGCGGTGACGCCGGCGAGGCGCTCAGGCACTGTCTGGCGCTGGCGCGTAGCGCCGAGGCTGCGGGCTATGCCCGTTTCTGGGTCGCCGAGCATCACAACATGGATGGCATCGCCAGTTCCGCTCCGGAGGTGCTGATCGCCCATCTCGCAGTACAGACCGAGCGGATCCGGGTCGGAGCCGGCGGCGTCATGCTGCCCAACCATGCCCCGTTGGCGGTTGCCGAACGGTTCGGCACCCTGGCAGCCTTGCACCCCGGGCGCATCGATCTGGGGCTGGGGCGGGCGCCGGGCACCGATCCCTGGACGGCGTCAGCCTTGGGCCGTGGCCGCAGTGCGGAGGCGTTTCCCGCCGACGTCGCCGAGATCCGCCGCCTGTTGGGACCGGGGCAACCCGGCCAACGATTGCGCGCAATACCGGGTGTGGACAGTGACGTCGAGCTCTGGCTCCTGGGTTCCAGTCTGTCCAGTGCCCGGCTCGCCGCCGAGTTGGGCCTGCCTTACGCGTTCGCATCGCACTTTGCGCCCCAGCAGTTGGACGCCGCCTTGGCGCGCTATCGTGCCGAGTTCCGGCCCTCCGCCGAGCTGGCTGCGCCCTATGCCGCGCTCGGCGTTCCCTTGGTGGCCGCACGTGATGATGCGGAGGCAGAATTACTAGCCGCCAGTCTTCGCCAGCGCTGGCTGGCGTTGCTGCGCGGTGCCAGCCTGCAGCTGTCCCCGCCGTCTGCTGCGCCATTGGATGCGAGCCCGGGCGAGCAGGCCGCGATCGGCGAGTTGCTCGGGGTCGCTGCCATCGGTGGCAGGGAACGCGTCTGTAGTCACTTGAATGCCCTGCTGGCACGAACCGGCGCTGATGAATTGTTCTTCACCTGCGACATTTACGATCAACTGCTGCGCCGCCGCGCGTTGCAGCTGTTGGCCGAGTGGCGGGCGGCGGGCTGAGGCGCCGATCACCGATTGACTTGCCCTGGAAAGGGGGATCGAGCGCGTAGGCCTGGCGGTCTGGTTTTCTGGGGGAGACGGGGCACGCCCACAGAACGTAAGGTTCGGTCGTCGTAGTTCGCTCGGGCGCAGCGATTTGCGAGGCAGGGCGAACGGATCTGTTCCATGTCCAGCGGCAACGTGCCGCAGAGCCCGTCACCCACTGTCGTTGTGGCTGGAATCGGCAAGCGGCCCGCTCTGCTACCATCCGCGGCGAACTATCCACCGCCCTGCAGGAGACTCATGCCGGAACTGTCCAGCGCTATGGTAGCGCTACTGGTTGCGCTCGCCTTTGTCGCGGGGTTCGTGTCGTCGATGGCCGGAGCCGGCGGTTTGATCACCCTCCCGGCGCTGTTGTGGGCGGGTCTGCCGCCGTTGCTGGCGCTTGGTACCAATAAGGTACAGAGCGCCTTGGGCACGCTCACCTCGACACTAAACTTTATGCGTTCGGGGCACCTGTGTTGGGCCGATGCCCGGCGCGGGCTGTGCTTTGCTGGAGTGGGTGCTATTGGTGGGGTATTGGCAGTCCAACGGCTGTCCACCACACTGTTAGAAGCGCTGTTGCCACTACTGTTGGTGGGTATCGCATTCTATTTTTTATTGTCGCCGCGTATCGGTGATCGCGATGTTCCGCGACGCGTGGCGCCGCGAGTTTTTGATTATGGCGCGGCGCCGGCGATAGGCTTTTACGGTGGTTTTTTTGGCCCAGGTATGGGCTCGATTTTGCCGTTTTTCCTGGTCAGTCTGCGTGGTTACAACCTGCGCAAAGCCACCGCCCATACCAAGGCTTTGGTGCTAGTGGTGAATGGGATCTCCGCGCTGTTGTTCGCGGTTACCGGCAGGGTGCAGTGGGGGCTGGCGCTGGCGATGGCCGGCGCACAGATCCTGGGCGCTTGGTGGGGTTCTGGGTTGGTCATTCGGCGCGGCACGCGATTGGTCCAGCCCGTACTCGTTGTCGTTACGCTCGCGATGGCGTTGCATTTATTGTGGAGAAGATGACTACTGCATTGATCACCATGGGGCTGGCGGTTGTGGTGCTCGGCGTGGTGTTGGGCGTGTTGTTGAAAGTGCGCACACCCTATTACCGGTTCGACCGGAACGAGATGACGCGGGTATTGAATCTGGTGCTCGATGAGCAGGCGCTCACCCAGGACTGGACCTTGCTGGTAGCCGCGCCGCTACGGCACGACCCAGAGCTGGCGCGGCTGCGGCGCCGATGCCGAGAGATCGCCGACACGGAGTTAGTGAATATGGAGACGGTGCAATTCAGTCCAGCGGGCCGAGCGCAGCTCGAGGCGGTGTTGTGCGAGCTGGAATCCATGCAGGAGGACAAATGATGACCGGAGGGATGTCGCTGGCCGGACGTTTCTTGCTCTACACCGCGGCTTTTGTGGTGGTGGTCGCGGGCTTGAAGGCGGCGGCCTCCCTGTTGGTGCCTTTCTTACTGGCAATCTTCATCGCGCTGATCTGCGGGCCGCCAGTGGCGTGGCTCAAGACCCATCGGGTACCCGCTTGGGCGGCGATCGGGTTGATGGTGCTTGCGGTTCTGGTGACTGCGGGGCTGATTGGCACCTTGGTGGGAAATTCGATCGCGGAGTTTCGCGAAGACCTGCCGCGCTATCAGCAGCGACTGGTGGAAATGAGCGGCGGGCTGCAGGAATGGCTGAATGGCAGGGGGCTGATCTTTGAAGCTGGAGATTGGCGAGAGGGCGTCAATCCGGGTGCGGTGATGCAGTTTGCCGGGAATACCCTGGCGTCCCTGGCCAGTCTGACGACCAATGGGTTCCTGATCTTGCTCACGGTGGTGTTTATCCTCGCCGAGCAGGTGGGTTTTCGCGACAAGCTGGCTCAGGCACGTGCCATCCCCGTGGAGTCTTTCGGCGCCATCGGTCGCTTTACCGAGAGCGTCAACCACTACCTTGGCCTCAAGACCCTGACCAGCTTGCTGACCGGGGTGGTTGCCGGACTCGGGCTCTGGTGGATTGGTGTGGATTATGCGGTCATGTGGGGCTTGCTGACGTTCTTGCTCAATTATGTGCCGACCATAGGCTCCATCCTCGCGGCGGCGCCGCCGATTCTGCTGGCGCTGGTGCAGTTAGGACCGGCCAGTGCCGCACTGGCAGCGGCTTTGATGCTCGCCGTCAATACGGTCGTAGGCAATATCCTGGAGCCGCGTTGGATGGGTCGGGGATTGAATCTCTCGCCGTTGGTGGTTTTTGTTTCCTTGGTATTTTGGGGGTGGGTGCTGGGACCGATCGGCATGTTTCTATCGGTTCCATTGACGATGCTGGTCAAGATTGCCTTCGAGAACGATCCCGATACCCGCTGGCTGGGTTTGATGCTCGGTCAAGGTCAACCGCCGCCCCTGGCACCTTTGCCGGCTCCCGAATCGGAGGCTCGAGAGTGAGGCCGCCCGATCCTCTCGTGGCCGCGCTGGAGCGATTGGTACCCGGTGCCCGGTTGTGCGCGACTGAACCGTATCCCCCGGGCGGTGTGTCTCTCTGGCTACTCGATCCGAATGGTATGGCACGGCCGTTGACCGAGAGGGAAACCGACGCGGTTTGGGAGACACCGCCCTATTGGAGTTTTTGCTGGGGAGCGGGCAAGGTGATGGCAGCGGCGCTGCTCGCAGCCCCAGAATGGCTGGCGGGCAAGCGGGTGCTTGATTTCGGCTGTGGCTCCGGTGTCGTGGGAATCGCGGCCGCGCGTGCTGGCGCCGCGCAAGTGATCTGCTGTGACAACAACCCCGAAGCGCTGAACGCGACGGCCGCCAATGCAGCGCGCAATGGCGTTGCCGTACAGTTGGCGGCATCTCTGGACGCGGTGTCAGGGCCAGTGGATCTGCTGTGTGCAGCCGACGTCCTCTATGACCCGGACAATCTGGTGTTGGCGGAGCGATTTTTGACGCGCGCCGAGTCGGTGCTGATTGCCGACTCTCGCGTGCCGCGCTTCGCGATCCCGGGTTATCGGCTGGTCGCCATACAGACCGGCATTACCGAGCCGGATCTGGGTGAATTGGAATCGGTCAAACAGGTACGTTTGTATTTTGGCGGCACCGGGAAAGCGCCGCCGATGGGCGGCATTCGAAATCCACCAGGAGGCTGAGATGTCCAATCAGAGCATTGCGCTTACCCCGGCACTCTATGACTATTTGTTGAAAGTTTCTCTGCGTGAGAGCGCCGTGCTGCGCGACCTGCGCGCACGGACCGCTGCGTTGCCGGACAGCCGGATGCAGATTGCACCCGAACAGGGCCAGTTCATGGCCTTGCTCGCACGCCTAATGGGGGCGCGGCGCGCCATTGAGGTGGGCGTTTATACGGGCTATAGCGCGCTCTGTGTTGCCGCGGCGCTTCCGCCAGAGGGCTATCTGGTGGGCTGTGACCTGAGCGCAGAGTACACGGCGATCGCCCGGGAGTATTGGCGAAGGGCCGGGGTGGACGCGCGCATTGACCTGCGCTTGGCGCCCGCGTCAGAGACGTTAGCGGAGTTGCTCGTCGCCGAGGGAGAGGAATCTTTCGATTTTGCTTTCATCGACGCGGACAAGGAGGGATATGCGGGCTATTACGAGCAATGTCTCCGCCTGCTTCGACCGGGAGGCTTGATCGTGGTCGATAATGTGCTGTGGAGTGGTCGTGTGCTCGACGGGGCGACCGCCGATGCCGACACGCGGGCGATTCAGTCCTTCAACCTCGGCTTGGGTGACGATGACCGAGTGGATCTGAGCCTGGTGCCGATCGGTGATGGCCTGACATTGGCACGCAAGCGCTGAGCGGTCGCCATGCATTGGTGGTATCTGGGCGCTGCGATCATTGCCGAGGTTTTGGCCACTTCTGCGCTCAAGGCCGCGGCGGGCTTTACCAAACCGTTGCCATCCCTGGCCGTCGTTGCTGGTTACGCGGCGGCTTTTTATTGTCTCTCGTTGACGCTGAAGGTTATCCCCGTGGGGGTTGCCTATGCGATCTGGTCCGGGGTGGGGACGGCGTTGATCGCGCTGCTCGGCTGGGCACTCTTTGGACAGGTGCTGGATGCGCCGGCCCTGCTTGGACTGGCGTTGATCGTTGCGGGCGTACTCGTCATACAGCTCGGATCGCGGGTGATCGGGAGCTGACCGCGGGACACCTTAGGATATGCTCGGATAGCAAGTGGAAACCTCAGGCCAGCCATCCGTCTTGAGCTTCTGGTAGTGGTCCCAAAAGAGCTTGTCGATCGAGCGTAGTTGAGCCGGCGTGTCCTGGCGCCGGTAGCGCGCGAGCTGGCCGGGACCCCCATTGTAGGCGGCATAGGTGGCGCGAATCAGGTTCTCGTCGCCGCCGGGCTGACGATGTTCGCCACGACGAATCGCATAATCCACTAGATAGTGCTCAAGGATCTCGGCACCGGCGTTGACGTTATAGCCGATATCGTTGGTGAGTCGGTCGAGATCGTAGAGCCCGCGCCACACCCGACCATTGATTTGCATGATGCCCAAAGCGCCGACCGGCGACATGAGCACCCGGGGCTGTTTCGGACTACCGATATATTGTCGCCAGCAGGACTCCTTCCAGGCAGTGGCCTGCACCAGTGGGTTAAAGATTTCGCGCAGTCGGTCCGGTAGTCGGCTACCGTTGTCGAGCCGGTGGCGACTCTGGAATTCGAGCAGGGCTGCAATTTGTTCCAGATAGGGGCGCAATTGACCGGGTTGCGGTACCTGGTAGGCCAGCGGCGGTGCGGCGGCCTCGGCGGTAGGGATGAGCCAGCGTACCAGGGTCGTCGCGACCGGGCGCTGATGGGTGTGGCTGGCTTTGCTGCCCCGGTAGAACAGCCGTTTCAGTTTTTCGTCCACCTCCAGTGGCAGTGGTGTAAAGGAGGCGGGTGCTCCGTCGGCCAGCAGCAAGCGCGCGAGGCGACGCAGGCCGTCGCGCGTAATGTCGATGCCGTATTCCGGGCCCAGTGCATCCAGAGCGCGGAGCGCGTCCCCTCCGGCGATAAATCCGGCCAGGCGGAGGTCATCGTGAAACAGGGGTGTATCGCCGGCATCCAGGGCGCTCAGGTAGGGTCGCAGACGGTCCCAGGCTTCGATAAACAGCGACCGTATCGGGTCTCGTCCAGGTTGGTCCTCCGTGAGCGCCACGGCAATGGCATGGCGGGTGTCGAGCAAAACGCCCAGCAGTTCGAAACGTAAGTCCGGTGATTCGGTCGCCTCCGCGAGGGTGGTGATCACCGTGGTCAGGAAACCGTCGAACTCGTCTTCGAGGGTTGCCCAGGCCGCCAGTTCGGCCGGATCCAGGGGGGGTTCTTCCGGTAGCGCTTGGGTGCGTGGTGCGACAGTGAAGCCCAGGGTGGCGCGGAGGCCTTCAGACGTCACGGCGAGCTCTCGGATCCGGGTGCGATCGGTCAGTGGCGAAAGGTCAGTGGTTGGGGTGCTCGATAATTCCGAGATGAGACTGTCGATGGCCGCCAATGGAGAGGAGAGATCCACGCGAACCAAGCCGAGCTGGGGCAGGATCAGGCTCTCGGTCAGGGCCCAAACGGGTTTGGTGAATAGCCCTTCCTTGCCGTCTGCTCGGAGCAACCGGGTGTGGGTCGGGGTGAATTTCACCGCGAGCCCGGAAACGTCCACCTCGGGTACTAACTGAGCGATGATTTGTCCTCGCCAGGGCTGGGGGCCACGGCACGCGCCCATGAGCTCGACCCCGGTGTAGGCCGTTAGCGCCAGCTCTACCTCCAACTGTCGACCGGAAGTTCGGGTTCTCGGGTTGGACAGTTCGACCTGATTGCAGGGGCTTTCGGTAAGAATGCCGCGTCCATCGCGGTCCAAGTCGAGTGCCTCTGCGACCATGCCGTTTAAGTAATGGGGCTCGATCCGGATCGGGAACGACACCTGTTCCGCGTGTGCAAGGGTCGCAGAAAGAATCAGGATGGGTGCGAACCAGAGGCCGAGATAGCGGTGGGCGCAAGACATGCGAAAGTGCTCAGGATGAACAGCTGATGGCCAGTGTACGCCCCCAGTCGGGCGGCGGCGCGGCATAGCGGGCGAACTCCGGCTGCTCGTCAAAAGGGCGCGCCAGTACCTGCCGCAATAGTGCGATTTCGCGGTAGTCACGCTCGTCTTCGGCCTTGCGAATGGCGATCTCCGCCAAATAGTTGCGCAAGATGTATTTGGGGTTGACGCTACGCATGGCTTCACCGCGTTCGGCGTCGGTGCATTGTTCGGCCCCCAGTCGCTCGGCGTAGCGATGGGCCCAGGCATCGTAGGCGGCGCGGTCCGGGCAGAGATCGCGTAGCAGGGGGTTGCCCGCACCAACGCGAAAGTCGCACAGGTGTCGGAAGAACAGCGTGTAATCGATTCCTCCGGCCGCCAACAACGCGAGCAGATCGTCGATGAGGGCGTCGTCGCCCGGCAGGCTTTGAGTAAGACCTAGTTTGGCGCGCTGATGTCGGCGCAGCTCGCGGAGCAGCAGTGGCTCATATTCGAGCAGCGCCTCACGCAGTGCAGGGACAGGAACGATGCTGCTCAGTGCATGCGCCAAGGCGTTGCAGTTCCACAGGCCGATCGCCGGTTGGCGATGGTAGGCATAGCGTCCCTCATAATCCGAGTGATTGCAGATATGCGCGGGATCGTAGGCGTCGAGGAAACCATAAGGGCCGTAATCCAGGGTCTCACCCAGGATGGACATGTTGTCGGTATTCATCACGCCGTGACAAAACCCCACCGCCTGCCAGTGGGCGATGAGCCGAGCGGTGGCACGCACTGCGTGTCGAAACAGCGCAGTATAGGGGTCGCGCCCCTGAGCCTTCTCCGGGAGGTAAGTCTCGAGTACGTGATCGGCCAGTGCCCGCACCAGTTCGGGTTGCTCACGGTAGTGGAAGTACTCAAAGGACCCGAAACGAATGTGAGTGCGCGCCACACGCAGCAGCATAGCGCCGGTTTCGACTCGCTCGCGGATCACCGGTTCGTCACTGCCGGCGATGGCCAGAGACCGGGTGGTGGGAATGCCGAGTCCGTGCAGTGCCTCGCCGGCCAGGTATTCGCGGATGCTGGAGCGCAACACCGCCCGCCCGTCGGCGAAGCGAGAATAGGGCGTCTTGCCCGCGCCTTTGAGGTGCAAATCGATCAACCCGGCGGCGGTGCGAACCTGCCCGAGGAGCAAGCCCCGGCCGTCGCCTAGCCGCGGCGTGTATCCGCCGAACTGATGACCGCTGTAGACCATCGCGAGGGGCGCGCTGCCGGCGAGGGTGGTGTTGCCGCTTAGCCAGGCGAGAAACTCCGGGGAGTCGAGATCAGCGGGATCCAGGCCGATCAGTCGCGCTACATCGGGGTTCACCGCAACCAGATGCGGGTGAGCGAAGCCGGTGGGCTGCAGTGCGGTGAAGAACGCATCGCCCAGCGCCTGGAACCGGTTGTCGAACGAAAGTGGGTGCATGCGCCCATTCTAACAGCCGCTGCAACCGCGCTGATCGGCGGGGGCAGGTGTGCGCTCTGGATGCTGGCCATTTGCTTTGCTTTGGGTCAGCATATTGTCATATCACTTTGCCGGTTTCCGGAGCTGCCATGAACTCGCCTAGTATCCCGTCGCTCGAGCCCCGTGCCTTGGTGGATTACCCGCTGGTCGATGCCGACTGCCATTACTATGAACCGGACGATTGCTATACCCGACACATGGAAGCGCGGTTCAGGGGTGATGCTATCACCGTGGTACGCGGGCTGAGCAAACACGCCCAAGTGCATTTTCGCGGCCGGCGCGTCAGCTTCTTCAGCGCGCCGCCGGGTGAACATGCCGGCCGTCCCGGTTCCTACAAGGAGTTCTATCGCAGCGACCAACCCAAGGGTGCGCACATCCTCGCAGCCGACCCCATTTCCTGTTTCGAGCTACCGGAATCCATGGAGCGAACCGCGCGCCTGCGCTGGTTCGATGAACACGGCGTCGAGGCCGGTATCTTTCTGCCGTCGCTCGGCGTCGGGGTGGAAATGGAGTTGCGCGATGCCGGGCCCGAGGTGGTGATGGCTAACCACCGTGCGTTTAATCGCTGGATTTGCGACGACTGGGGTTGGGACTATCAGAACCGCATATTCAGCGCGGCTCAATTGTCGCTGGTGGATGTTGATCTTGCCGTCGCCGAGTTGGAGCGCGTACTGGCCGAGGGTGCTCGGCTGATCAATCTGTTGCCCGGCCCAGTCTATGGCCGTTCACCGGCCGACCCGCACTTCGATCCGTTTTGGGCGCGTTGCGAGGAAGCGGGTATCCCGGTCAGTTTTCACCTCGGCAACGCGGGTTTCGAGGAGTTGGTTTCTGCCGCCTGGGGTGAGCACCCACGGCCGCCGCACCACCGGGTGACCGCCTTTCAACACGTGATCGGCATGATGGAGCGACCGGTGCACGACACCCTGGCGGCGCTGATTCTGCACGATCTGTTTGGCCGCTTCCCGCGGCTGGTGGTCGCGTCCATCGAGAATGGCTCCGCCTGGGTGAAACCGTTGCTGAGCCGGTTGGATAAGGCCGCCAAGGTTGCCGGTGACAACTTCACCTTTGGCAAGATCGACCGGCGGCCCAGCGAAATCTTTCTCGATCGCATCCGCGTCTGCCCCTTCCCGGAGGATGACATCCCCGAACTGATCGAAGCTGTGGGGCCCGAGGTGGCACTGTTCGGTTCCGACTGGCCACACCCGGAAGGATTGGCGCACCCCTTGGAATTCGCCGACGGCCTCGCCGGGCTCGACTACGCCCAGGTGCGCAAGGTGATGCGCAGCAATACAGCCCGGTTGTTGGGTCTGCCCGGCTAGGGGCGTACCGGACGTTCAGGGGGACTGGCGGCAAAGAAGGCACGCAATTGTTTCCCTAATCCCTCACAGGCGCCATGTTGTACTCGGGCGATGAGGGGGATGGGTGCGAGCACGCCAATCACATAGGAGGCCCCCTTGGCGTCGACCTTGACGCGACCGCCTTCGCGGATCTCGCCGAGATCCCAGATCACGGCTTCGTAGCTTGCGGTCTTCTCCCAGGTAGCGAAGCCGAAGCAACCGCCGCCGCCGGGGCCGATCGCACAGCTCATGGAACCGCCGCGGTCGGTGGTTTCGGTGTTGCCGTCTACCCAAATCATGTAGCGCACTCCGGTTTCGCGCAGGCGGTGGCCCACCTCCGGATCATCGAGCATCTTCTGCAGGCGACGTAGGCCGAGTGGCGCGGTGCGCGGCTCGAACCAGGGATAGACTTGGTCGATGAATCGCTGCTCCGGTATCACTGGCAGCCGGTCATCGAGGCGCCCGGCGATACATTGGACCAGTTCGGGCTCGGTTTCGTACTCACCGTCGTGTCGACGACCCAGCACGACCAACTGCTCGCCCCGCCCCAACGGCAGGGCTCGACCGCTTTCCCGGTACTCGTCGATGACGGTGTGGGTGCAGCCTACCGCGAGGGTGGTGAGCAGCAGAGCAAAGCCGATGGCGAGCGTCGCGGCGCTAAAGCTGGCCGCCAACGGGCACGGTGATCCTCTCTCGGGGGAGGTCGGCATGGTTTGCACTGTGCTTTTGCGCGGCCACCAAGGACGCTACGGTAGCGCAATCCCCGCCGAGGCCCCAGACTGATGTGCGACTATCGTGCCGCGAACGCGGTCGGCGGCGGCCCCGGACTGCGGTGCTACTGCCCTTAGCGCATACTCGGGTCTGCGGCGGGCCAAGCGCCTTGGCGGCTAAGCCAGGCCGCTACGCCGGGCGCTTGCGCGAAACTGGTGACCATGGCGGCGCCGGCGTCGCGCAACGCCATGATGCTTGCCTGCTCGAGAGCGTCGCTGGCACTTTCGAGCAGGCGCGAGGGCGTTTTGCCATAGGCGGCGAGCGACCAGTCGGCGATCAGCTCGCCGGAACGGTCGAGCAGCTGCACTCGGTAGCTGACCCAGACCTCAAAGATCTGCAGTTGCGTCTCGGCGGGGGTGGCGATCTGCACCTCCGCGACACGGGGTACGAGGATCAGGTCGGTGGCTGCGGGGGTGGGCCGGCGGTCGCTGATCCGGAGTTTCTGGAACATGGCGTTCGCGATCGTATGAAACAAGTCGGCCTGCGAGGCTCCCAGTGCCAGGCTCACGGGATGGGGTTCGCTGACTTCTAAAAGATAGTCGCGAAACCCTGGCTCCAGAACCAGGGTGGCGGAAATCGGAAACTGGCGGGTGACCGGTGTCGGGAATCCGTCGGCGACATCGACATGAGTAGTGCAACCGGTCAGTAGGATGGCCAAGGTGAGCAAGACGAGGAGGCCGCTGGCGTCGCAGTGGCGTCCGAGCGGGCCGTGAAAACCGATGGGTGGCGTCATGGTCAGTCCAATCCGTGTAGACCGACGAAAGTGCCGCCGTTGGCGAGCGTCAATTCGCGCATCAAATGAGCGAACCGGGTGGCCGTGCGGCGGTTCCCGCCGGGGGCGAGGAAGTGGACGGGAAACCCGACGGCGTGGATGCGTACCAAGCGTTCGCCGCTGCGCCGCTCGCGATTGATGCGACCTACGGCATCGAGCACGGGGGCGATCGCTCCCCCGGTGAAGTCGTCGCCGAACACGAATAGGCTGATTTTCTTGTCGGTGACATAGTAGGCCCGGATGGCCCGCTCAATGCCTTCGACCGGACTCGAATTGCTGAACGGCGTCCAGCTCGCCAGGCGCTCGATCACGGTGCGGCGGCGGGCTGGGGTATCTGGAATCCACTTGCCGCGATAACTTGGGAACATGTAGCTGCCCATATCGCTCATCACCTGAATGCCTTTCACCTGTGGGTAGATCTCGAGGATGGCGACGATTTCCTGCCGCACGCGGCGCCATGCGTAGTTATACATGCTGCCCGAAGTGTCGATGATGAAAATCAGATATTCACTATCTACGGGGAGTCCTCCGACCAAGTCGTGCGCCGCTCGTTGACGCTGAGCGAGCAGTCGGCGCATTTCTTCGGTGAGGCTCTGGCGGGCAGCGAGCAGCTGTTCGCGCTCAGTGTTGTCGATTTCCTGGGGAGCTCGGGGGGCGCGGGCCAGCTGCGCCTGGGCACGCGCGACGCGGCGCCGTTGCTCGGAGAGCTGCTCGCGCAGCTCGGTCAACTCGCGATGGATCACGCGGGTTTGGCCTCGGATTTCGAAAAGCGCTTCCTGGAGGGTCTCGATGCGGCCGGTGTCGGCCTCGGTGTCCATGGGCGCTGACGGTGGCGCGATGCGTGCGATCAGCAACAATAACAATATCGCACCGAAACCCGCACTAATGACGTCCAGAAAGGCGACATTGCTTTCCGGTACGCCCCGGCGGCGGATCATGGCCAGTCCCTCGCCGGACTGAGGAAGGATCCGCCCGTCGCCACGCCGAGCTGCCAGAACAGGCTGGCTGCGGCAGGATCTCCCTCCATGGGCAGGAGAATGACATTGACCGGCAGGCCGCGCGGCAGTGTGTCGACGGCTTCGCGGAAGAAATGCTCGCGGCGGTTTGGATCCACGGTAGTACCGCGCGGTGCTTTGCGGCCCCAGGTCGGCAGGCCGTCCGTAATGAGGATCAGATTGTCCGGCGGTGGGTTCAGGACACCCGCCGCGGCAAAGGCATTGGCCAGGCTGGTGCCGCCTTGCGGCACCGTAGCGCGCAGTTGGCGCACCGCAGTGTCGGCGGCGGTAGGGTCGCCGGCCCGAAGCCAGCGGCCGGCGCTGTCCGGTGTCGTCGGTCGGGCTTCAGTGTTGAAGGCATAGAGCTGAAAGTCGCTGGTCTTCGGCAGGTGTGCCACCAGCCAGGCGGCGGTGCGGGTGGTGCGCTGCCATTTCGGCGCCCGGAGTTTACTGTCGTCGTCGCGGATACGACGGCGGATCACCTCGACGATGGTTTCGTCGAGCATGCTGGCTGAGGCATCGACCAGAATCAGCACCCGGGCGCCGCCCAGGCGCAGTCCGGTGAGATACTGACGGCGGCCTTCGCCGGCGACCCGCAGTACCGCTGCGCCCCTGCCTTCGCCACGCAGGGGTTCGATTTCCGCCTCCAGGCGAGCGATCTCCTCGCGTAGGCTCGCCAGCTCCTGGTCGGGATCGGTGCGCAAGCTGCGCTCAGGCTCGGGCTGCTCACTGCGTAGCCGGCGGGCCAGCCCCTGTGTGGCACGCACCTCCTGTTCCAAGGCGGCGCGGGCATTGCGCAGCTCGGCCAACTCCCGCTCCCCCTCGCGAATATCGGCGACGAGCAAATTGATCTCGGACCCAGACGCCGGCTCGGGGGCCGAGGGGCGGGTGATTTCTGCGTGTTTCAGCAACAGAAAGAGCAGTGTGGCGGCACCGAAGCCGCAGGCCATGATATCGAGAAAGGACAGGCTGAGAGCGGCTCCTGGCCGTCGGCTACGCCGCATCAGAGCACCTCGATCAGCTCCAGCACCTCTTCGCCGATGCGTAACCGATCGCCGACGCGGAGGTCCGTCGCATCGCCATCGACCTCGACCTCTAAGCCGGTTGCTTTGCCGGTTAGCACCAGCTTGCCCGCCACGCGCGTCAGACGTACCTCGGTTGCAGCATCTGGGCTCGGCTCGCTAGCGGGCGGGTGCAGGAAGAGTGCATCTTGGTGTCGCCTGATCACCAACCCGGTGCCCAGCGCGTGGGCGCGGTGACGCCAGAGTACGTGGGTGGGTTGCGTGGGGGCCGTTACTGTACGCTGAGCGACTTCAGGCGCGGGGAGCCGGGTGATCAGCACATTGGTCGGGCGTGCCGCAATGTGCGGGAGATAGGTTAGACAACCGGCGCCGACGGCCTCGGGTGCCAGTGTCCGTCCAGGGATACGATGGACCATATCCGGTAGCAGGGCGAGGGAGGGCGTGAGCAACCGTGTGGCGTTATCGAAGTTGGCCAGGGCGCTGTCCAGCGCTGCATAGAGAGGTGCCGCCCGCTCCGTGAGTTCGGCGGCTGTGAGGGCGATCTGCAGCGGGCCGCGGGGTCCCTGCAATCGCGCGTGGATCTCCGGGCGTGTCCCCAGTGCCGTTAGCCAGCCGGGCAGGGCGTTGCGCAGCGCCTGCTCGCCGGCGCCGGTATGCAGTGGATCATAGCGATGGCTGGCGATGAAACGCTCGGCGATGTGTCGCGCCCAGCGTTCGTGGAGCAGGTTGAGCCCGATCTCTGGCAATACGCGAACCTCGCGTCGCTCGATTTCGGCACCGGCGTGGAGACTGGTGAGCAGGGTACAGTGCCGCAGGAGGTCGAGGTGAAGTATGTCGCCGGATAAGGTGCTATAGGCGGTCGCCGCCAGCGCTGCATCGATCAGCCCGGCGATCCTGAAGGGAGCGGCATGGGCGATGCCGAGCAGTACGGCGAGTTGGTCGCGCGTCAGGTATCCCGGAACCGCGAAAATGACCTGTGCGGGTCGGCCCGCGGCGCAATGCAGGTCAAGTAGTTGCGCGTGGGCGAGGTCGGCGAAGTGACGAGCGTGGCGGCCACCGGTCGGTAACGGGGTCACGCCGAGTTGTTGCCAGTATTGATCAAAACTGTGCTGGGGTTCGAGCCAGGCGCGGGCTTGAGCCTCAGCGCCCGTGACGATCCCGCGGGGCGTGATCAGCGCGTGCCCGGGCGCCTCGACGAAGTGGCTTCCGACACGGCAGCGCAAGGCAACATCATGGAGCTCAATGACCGCTGTCTCATCCATTTACGCTGCCTTCAGGCGGTCGATCAGGTGCAGCTCACAGTAGCCCTGTGTATCGAGCACCAAGCGCTCCTGGAGCAACTGCAATTGGTGCAGGAAAAACATCACCACGATGCTGAGTACCAGTGCGACGAAGGTCGAGTTGAAGGCCACCCCCAGACTTTCCGTGACGCCGACGATGTCTCCACCCACCGCCTCGTGGGCACGGCCCAGCGCCATACCGATGCCGCGCACGGTGCCGATGAAACCGATCGAAGGAATGGCCCAGGTGATGTAGCGGATCATCGCCAATTCGGCATCGAGGCGGTCGGCTTCGCTGTCGCATTGCTGGGTTATGGTGGCGGCTGTATCCTGAATATCTCGCGTGGCGTGGAAACGCCGCAGGCCGGCGAGCAGGGCCCGTGGCAGCAGCAATTCGCGCTCCCGCGGTAATAGGTTTTCGAGGGGCCGCGATAGTTGTCGAGTATCTTCCGGCAAAATCCGGTGGCCCTCGTCTACGGGCAGTAGTCTGTGCGCGAGCAAGCGCCGTTCGAGACGGCCGTCGCGGGCCTTGTAGGCCATGATCGCGAGAGCCCACAGAGCGAGTATCAGGCAGGTCTCCTGCTCATAATCCTTGATGATGATAAACAGTGATTGTCCATTGACAGGGGCTTCGGCTACCTGCTGGGCGGCGAGCAGCCATTCGGCCTGCGGCCGAATCCAAAGTACGTAGAGCGCGTGCACCAAGATGATTACCAGCAGCAGGGCGAAGATCTGGTAGAGAAACTCGTGAGCGTAGCGGCGGCGCATGGTATTTCCCGATCCGGTGGGCCGGACACTATCAGATGTCTGCGGGGAAGGGGACGGCGGTGTCCTCGGAGATCGTCTCGCTCGGGCGGAAGATCAGGCGCGGCTTCGGCGCGGTCGTGGGTTCGGTGGCGGTACCGGATTCCTGGGTCTCGGACTGGGGCGATTCCGGACTCGCCGGAGCGGACTGCGCAGCGCTCGCAGGGTTGTCCTGGGCTTGAAGTTGCGGTCCGAAGCTGAGTAGTAAGCAAACGTAAGCGATACGCATCTGGATTTCTCATTCAGCATAACGGGCGAGACGAAAGCCCAGGTCGTCGCGGCCGGAATCGCCTTGGCTACGATACGCCAGACGCAGTTCCGCAAGATTGCCGTGACGCCAGCTCGCACCACGGATCACCCAGCGATTGCCCTCCGCCGGCCCCAGCGGATCCCGCATCACGGAGCGGTCCGCCAGGGGAACGGCATAACGGTCGTGCACCCATTCGGCGACATTACCGCCGAGATCCCAGAGGCCTTTCGAATTGGCGGGGAAACTACCGACCGGCGCGCTCACCGGGAATCCGTCGTCGATACCGGGAATTCGCGTCGCCGCCAGGTCGCCGGCCTCTGTGCCGGCGATATTCTCACTGGCTGTGGGCGGCGGAAAAGCCTCTCCCCAGGGAAAGGTTCGCCTCCGGCCCGCATCATCGATGCGCGCCGCCCACGCCCACTCCGCTTCGGTGGGCAGCCGGTAGCCTTGGGCGCCGGCATCCACCTCGACGACACGACCGCCGCGGATGCGGTAAAAGGGCTGGAGTCCGGCTTGCTCGCTGAGCCAGTTGCAGTAGCGCACCGCTTGAATCCAGGAGACTCGAACCACCGGCTGGCGGGCGAGATCCAAGGTATTGCCGCCGGCATGACCAGAACTGTGGCCTGGGGCGAAGCGTTTGTACTGGGCATTGGTGACTTCGTGGGTGCCGAGATAGAACGCGCGCTGTAGGCTGACCGGACGCTCGATCTGGTCGCTGCGTCGTCCCTGCTCGCGGCGACTGGCGCCCAGGGTGAAAGTGGCTGCCGGGTGAAACAGTTTGAGGGTGCCGCCCGCGGGCGTCTCGATGCGTGGCGGCAGCGCATCGATGCGCGCTTGCTCCGGTGTGCGCAGCGTGATGCGCAGCGCCTGGGGCACTCCGGGGGTGGGGATCAGCGTACGCTCCTCGGGCAGATAGCCTTCGCGTGCGACCCGCAACTGATGCGGCCGCGCTGGTAATTCCAGCTGGTGACGGGCACCGGTGTGGCGCTGTCCGTCGATGTAGAGCTCGGCGTCTTTGGGCTGTAGCTGGAGATCGATTTGGCCCAGGCGCGGGGCGAGGGGTATGTCCAGGGTCTGGGTCTGGCCGGAGGTCAAGCGCACGGTGCGGCGGGTGTCGGCATAGCCGGGCAGAAACAGGGCGATTTGGTGCGTCTGCGCGGGCGCAACTTCCAGGGTTAGCGGTGTTTTGCCTTGGTGGTGGCCATTGAGAAGGACGCCGGCGCCGGTCGGTACACTGCGTATCGACAGGTTGGCATCGGCAGGTGCCAGCGTGATGGTGCCCAAGTCATGGGTTTCGCCGGGGGCGAGGTCGAGCGTACGTTGCCAACTTTGGTAGCCCTTGAGCTCGAGACGCAGTGTCTCGCCGGCGATCAGATCTACTTGGGCGGGCGTGGTTCCAGCCGGGGTTCCGGCGACCAAGACCCGCGCGCCGGATGGTTGGGAGTCAACCTGTACCTGCCCCCAGGCCGGGTCGAGTGGCAGGTCCAGGGCGAGCGTCGTGTCGCCTCCTGTGACTTCGATTTCCCGCGTCAAAGGTTGGTAACGCGGGTAGCGCAGCTCCAACTGATAGGTGTCCGGGGTCAGGTCTTGCAGCTGCAGTGGGGTAGTGCCGCGGGCCTCGCCGTCGAGCAATACCCGGGCGCCGGCAGGTGTGCTGGTCAGTGCCACATGTCCAGGCAATGGTTCCAGCTCCAGCCGGTGACGTTGGGCGGTCGCAGCCGTGACCTCGAGCTCAAGGCGCAGTCTACGATAGCCCGGCGCACTGACGGTGACGCCGTAGGTGCCAGGCCAGATGAGCCAGTGATCGCGCCAGTGCAAGGCGAGGCCGCCGTCGAGTTGGACCGCGGCATCGACAGGCTGCGTCTCGATGATTACCCCCCGGGCGCCGAGAACAAAGCTGAGTAGAACTGCCGCTGCCAGCAGCGCGGCGCCGGTGGCCCATGCCAATGGTCCCGGTCGCCGCCAGCGGCGCCCGTCGTCTGGCGCTGTCAATGGGCGAAAGCTGACAGGCGTAATCGGACGCTCGGTGTCAGACGGGCGATCCGAGGCGTAGGGGTCTTGGCGGGGGGGCGACATTCAAATCGGTTCCTGACAGCGCACGACGACAGTAGGAGGCGGGGTGTCGGCGCGTACCGCGAAGGGGACCCGGACATCCCGATAACCGGCTCGTTCGCCGTGTGCGACATAGTCGCCAGGCGGCAGCTCCACGGTGCGGTGTTCGAAATTGCCCAAAGCGCCGATTCGCAGCACCGTGACCTCGGTCTTACCGTCGGAGTGTAAGGTGACCGACACAGGGATACGTGCCGTCGCCAAGGCCTGCTCCAGCGCGAGAATCTGGCCACGCAGGCGTGGTCCGGGTTCGGGAACGGACTGGGCCTCGCTGAGCAGCGCCTGGGTTGCGCGCTGCACCTCGGCGCTGCCGAGACGCTGCGGCGCGGCCAACGTGGCCGTGAGACGGTTGTCCAGGTCGACCCGCGCCGAAGCGGTTTCCAGCCCCTGCTGCGCTTCGATCACCGCGTCATCGAGGGACAGGGCCGCGCGGTATTGCGCGACAGCCGCTGCCCAGCGTTCGGCCGCAACGGCTTGTCGTGCCGCATCGAGCGATTGATTCATTTGGGTGATACGCACGCGGCTGCGGACTTCGGTCAGTCCGTCGCGGGCCTCTCGGGCATTGGGGCGGAGTGCCAGCGCGCGGGTGAATAATTGTTCCGATTCCGTATAGCGCTGTTCCTGCAATGCGGTATAGCCGGCATCAAGCGCGGTTTGATAGCGCTGTTGAGCCGCCATCTGCGCGGCCCGTTGCGCACCCTGGCGCGCTGCGGTGTCCGCTGAATCTAGTGCTAGTGCCGACTGGAAGGCGTCCGCCGCTCCACTGGCATCGCCGCTCGCCAGTCGCTGTTCGCCTTGGTCGTTGAGTTGCCGGACTCGGGGTAGGGTCGCGACTCGCGCCAGACCGACTTGGGCCTGGGGATGGTCGGGCGCCATCGCAAGTACGCTGGTGAAGGCTTGGTGGGCCGCTGCGCCGTCGCCGGCGGCGAGGGCAGCCTCGGCGGCCGTCAAGGCCCGTTCGATCCGGGGTTCGATCTGAGCGCGCAGCTCGGCGAAGGCGTGGGCCGCTTTTTCGTAAGCCGATTGCGCCATCGCATAGTCTTGGGCGCGATAGCTCAGGGCGCCGCGCTCAGCGTCGGCCTGGGCGGTGGCAAAGGGTTCGGCGGCCCAGTGCTCCACCGCGGCGGCTTCCAGTTCCACGCGCAATTTCTGCACCCGGGCCAAGGCGTCTTGGGCTGCGCGCCGTGCCGCGCTGTCGATGACAGGCGCCTCGATGTGCGGTGCGTCGCGGATGTCGTTTGGCGTCTCGGTGGTACTGGACTTTGGCAGTAACCGGGGCTCAATCCACCGTGGCAAGAGGACCACTACTGCGATGGCCAGCAGAACACAGCTCCCCAAGCCGAACAGTACCGTCGGGCTGTACCTGCCGCGCGGCGTATCTTCGCGGCTGGCGGGTGTGACACTGGGCGTGAAGGTGACCGGTGTGATGGTCTCGCCGCCGTCATCGTTGCTGGTCTCGGAATGGTTCAGAACCCCCCCCTTTCGTTGTGGTAGATCTCCCGTAGCAGCTGACGCCATTGTTCGTATTGCGCGTTGACATTGCCCGTCAGCGTTACCGTGCGGTCTTCGAGCTCCACGACCCGCGGTTGGAGTTCAGCGGCCAGGGACTCACCCAACTCTTCCAGGGCAGCGCGGTGTAATTTGGCTTCGGAGCGCTTTGCGAGCCCGCTTTGCACCATGACGGCTCCGGCACCGACCGCGGCGATGGCGCCGACCTGACCGGCGCTGCTGTCGCTGTTACTGGCTAATGCGACCCCAGCGACGATGGCGGCGATACCGCCGACGGTCCGGAGCAGTGATTGGCGCTGCAGTTCGCGCGCCGCCAGCACTTCATCGTAGCGTTCGCTGCGCCAATTGAAGTAGGGCTCTTCCATGCGCGCCGAAAAGTTATCGTAATACTGCTGGAGGGTGTCGATGTACTGATAATCACGCTCCCGCATGGCGCGGATACGGGCCAGTGTGGGATCGTCACGTGCCGGTAAGCGAACAATCTCCTGTCTGCCGGCGCGGTCTTCGCGCAGGTACTCGGCAAAGGATTCGGGAGCGAAGTCGGCAGCGAAGCGCAGTTCGGAAATCGTACGTAACCGCTCCAGCGCAGCACCGTCGAGGTCGCGGCGGTAGTCGAGCAAATCATTGGCGACGTGGTTGAAAAGGCCGGCGAACGGTTCGCGGCCGAGCGCCTCGCGGCGCTCATAGGCGTACTTGCTGGCCACCTCTCGGTACTTGCGTTGGAACCAGCGCTCTCCGGCACTGTCTCGGGCCTCGATTTCCACCTCCAATATCTCGCCGTCGGATTGCAGGATGCGACCACTGACGTAGACATCGACGACCGGTGTGGTGGAGGGCAGCAGGCGCACCGCGCCCCATCCGGCCGAGGCTTCGATGGCTTCGCGCAGTTGATTGGCCAGATAATAGCCCTCGGCGTTGCGGATGGTTGCCGGGGTAGTATCGGCGATCTGCCCTTCGGCATTTTCCGGGGGCTCAATCCCGGGCTCGAGCGCGATGACGCCGACGTCGAGGAGCTGTGCTTGGGGTAATGTCTGGGTTTCCTGAACCAACGGCGTATGACGGGTGCTCTTTACCGTCGCGGTGCTGCAGCTGCACAGCAGCGCAAGGCTGATCAGCGCCAGCGACCCGTACCAGCCCATCTTCATGGCGTGGTTTGCTGATTTTTGTACTTGCGGTACTCGTCCCATAGCTTTGCCCGCAACGCGGGATCCTTTTCCATTTGTGCCGCCTCGCGGAGTTGTCGCGCCACGATATCGTCGTCGCGGCCGTCGGGAATATCTGTCGGTATCGCGGCGCCCCCGGACTGGCCGCCGGGTTGGTCACGGGTGCCGCTCGTCAAGGCCGTCCCGGCGTCTTCGGCGTCGATGGTTCTTGTGGTGACCTCACCGTCACTGCCGGTATCGCTATCGGTATCGGCGCTGGCCTCCGGTGGCGGTGTCCCGAATCCCGGCAAACCCTCATACAGGCCGCCCTGCTCAAAAGCTTCTGTGTCCGCATCGCCGCCACTATCCGTTCGCTGGGCGGCGATCTCGGCGGCTTCGGCACGGTTACTGGCCTGCTGGTCGCGGAGCAGGGCATCGTGCTCCTCATAGGACGTTTCCAACGCTCGATCCAGTGCCTCGACGCGTTCTTGGGCGGTGGTGCCCACCGCTGGCGACGGCGCGGCGGTATCGGATGGGGGGCGCTCGGGTGCGGAAGCGGGAGTCTCTGCAGCGTCCGCCGCACTCGTTGCCGGGGCGGTCGGCTCCGGTGGTGGCTCCGCTTCACGGGGCGATGGGTTAGTCTGACAGCCGGCGAGCAACAGTGTCAGCAGGAAGCTGCGGGCGAGCTGCTGAACACGCTTTTCATCGCGCTGATTGCAAGTGCGCATAGGCCTCAGTCCGCCAATGGAAAAGTGATCAGGGTTCCGGTGGAGGCGACGGCTTGCCCCTCCAGGAACGCCGGTCTAAACCGCGTTTCCCGCACGGTTTGCAGCATCCTGTGGTGATCGCTGGAGTCCGTGAAAGGACCGACGTCCAGCAGCTCGACATTCTGGGGTCTGCCATCGGCGGAGATGTCGACGCGGATGCGGATGTTCGGGCCGCGGTCGTCCCGTGGCATCGGGAGCGGTTGCGGGATCGCCAGTGATTCCCGATCAGCCGTGGTCGCTTCGGAGAGCCAGGCCCGGTATGCGGCAGTGGCCGCCTCGAGGTCTCCGAACATCAGTGCCCAGTCGGCGCGCTCAAGACGGGCGTGACGTAACGCGGCATGGCCCGCCGGGCGTTCGCGTTCCAGCAGGGCGATGCGGGCATCGAGCAGTTCGTGTGCTGCGCTGGCGCTTGCCGGCAGGGTTTGCACGCCGGTATGGGGCGCGTCGCCGACAAATCGGTAGCCCGGAGGCATTTGTGGGGCGCGGTGGCGGGTATCGCGCTCCCGCAGGACGTGGAAGTGCAGTAGGGCGCGGTCCCGGAGTAGGGCCGCGCGGGTCTGGACGTCGATGGGTTGTTGTTCCGCCAGCGTCTCGGCCTGACCGATCAGGTCTTGGGCGGCGAGAAGATGGGCGAGCCGGTGCTCCTCGGCGTCGAGCCGACTGGCCGCGAAGAGCCAATGGGCCGCATCGCGCAACGCGGGCACGCGTTGGAGATCCCCTGCCGGCAAGCCCTTGTCGATCACCCACACCAGTTCTTGGTAGGTGGTTGTCGTAGCGGTGAGCTGTCCGGTCGCGCGCAGGCTGCGGATCATGGCTTGCAGGACCGGAATCTGACTTGCACCGTGAATCCCCTGATTAATCCGCGCCACATGGCGCGCCTTGCGCAACACGGCCAGGGCATCTTGGTGCCGACCGAGCTGTTGCAGATAGTGCCCAAATCCCTGATAGGTTTCGGCCAATGCGGGGCTGTAGGGACCCTGTGCAGTCAGTGCATCCTCCAGTGTCTTTTCATAGATTGCCAGCTCGCGTGCCGCGGCATCCAGGCTTGGTTCCGCCTCGTCGGGTGCGGCAGATGCCACGCCGCCGATGGCGATCACGGCGATCGGCAGCGTTCGGCACCACTGCCTGAGCGTGCCGCCAGCGGAAGCCGGCATGCGCGTCGCAGTCTTTGTCGTCATCACCAGAGCCTGTTCGAGCCTGTCATACTTGCCGCCAGCCGCGATCGCAGGGTTGCAGAAATTAGAGCCCCGCCGAGTGGCTATTGTTCAACAACCGCGTGGCACTGGAAACTCCGGAGCCGCAGCACTGCACAGGGAGGCCGGCGGACCCCTATGGATCCCTTCTCTCAGGCGCTCCTCGGTGCCGTAGTCGGGTATGCAGCGGCCGGTCGGCAGTTGGGGTCCCGGGCCGCGCTTTGGGGCGCGGTCGCCGGCGCCGTTCCCGATCTGGACATGCTGTTTAGCCGGGATTTTTTCTCCCAGCTGCGGCTACACCGAGGCGTCACCCATGCGCTGTGGTTCGGCCCAGTCGTCGGTACGCTATGGGCTGGGCTGTACGTGAGATGGCGCGCGCGCAGGGGGCAAGCAGAACCCTTGGCACCATGGTTGCGGGTGTTCGTGCTGGGTTTGCTCTCTCATCCGCTGCTCGATGTCTGTACGCCCTACGGCACTCAGCTGCTGGCGCCTTTTTCCGATGCCCGCTTTGCCTGGCACGCGGTGCCGGTGATCGAGCCCGGCTATACGCTGATTCTGATGGTCGGCCTGGCGTTGGCTTATCGATCGCGCCGTCGGGCCGGAGCGGTGGCATTGGTTACCCTGGTCTGTTCTAGCGGTTACCTGGGTTGGGGATGGTGGCTCAATCAGCGCGCCATCCGGGCTGCCGAAGACCAGCTGGCGGATCGCGACGTGCGCGCCGAGGTGCACGCTTTCCCCGCTTTTTTTCAGATGTCGACGCGGCGTGTGGTGGCCTTGAATGGACGGGAAGCCTGGGTGGGCTTTGTTGATGCCGCTGATCCCGGCTGCATCACTTGGGACCGGGCATCACGAGAGCCTGACCCTTGGGTGGAACGTTTGCGGCAAACGCGTGAGGGGGCGATTTTTTCTTGGTTTACCTCGGGTATCGATACCTGGTCGCTGCGCCGAGAGCCCGAGGGTTGGCGCGTGGAGCTTTCGGATCTTCGCTACGGTCGGGAGGCCAATGCCCGGCGTGGAATGTGGGGGGTGACGGCACTGTTCAATGAGGCGGGGGAATTGCTGGAGTCACCGCGGCATTACATGGTGCACTGGGAGTGGTCGCTACGCCATTGGCTGGGGACTCCCGAGAGCGTGTCGGCTCCCGCCGATTGTCTGTCTCGGTCTGCTGCGCCGCTTGCCGATCGGGCCGGCGGCGAGCCGCGCGCCATCGAACATGCGACACCCTAGGCGCCCGTCTGGTCGGCTGCTGCCCTGGGGACTGAACTGCTGGGAGTGTTTGAAAACGGGGGCGCGGTGTCTGCGCGCTTCTCATGGGGAGGCGTCGCGCAGTATCGGGTTTTGGCGTGGGGGCGGGCTGGTCGCCCGACAAGGATCCCGGCTAGCCCAAAGCGCGCACGGCGGTGGGATCGACCGTGCTTCCGGCCAATCCTGTCGCGTCATAGTAGACGATGGCTCCTTCGGCAAAGTTGTGAATGACGAGCGCGCGGCGTTCCAGTTCGAGGTTGCGGCGCGGTAAGCCACCGTGCAGCAAATTTTCGTGCCAGATGAGTACGGTCCCCCGGCTGGGACGATAGATGTGCGGGGTGTAGCGCGCGCTGATTTGCTGCCATTGTGGCACCAATTTTGCCCCGAATTCAGACCAGTCGCCGTTGCGGACTTTGTTGCATTGGCTTTCCTGCATGCGTAATCGTGGTTCTCGGTGGCTGCCGGGAAAGATCACCAGCTCTCCGCTATCGGGCGCTACGTCTTGCAGGGCGATCCAGGTCCCGCACATATATCCGGCCGGAAATGGCGTGAGATGGACAGTATCCTGATGAGGGTCCTGTTCGCTGCCGAACACATAGGTGAGTGTTTGGCAGGGACGCGCGCGGACGCCAAAGAGGAGGTCGATCACCCGTAGATAACGCGCGTCGAGCCACAATCGCTGGATGCCGGGCGCTTTGTGATGCAAGTGTTCAATCCGCTGGCTGGAGCCATAGCGATAGCCTTGATAGCCGTCGCGAACCGCCTGGTCGATGTCGCGATTCGCCGCCGCCAGCAATTCGTCGTCGATGAGCCGCTCCAGTACCATATAACCGTGGTCGACGAAATGGCGCAGCAGGTCGGCATCGGCAGCGGTCAGCGTGCCTTGCCGTGTGAGTTTCGCAATGTGTTCGTGTGCGTCGGGACGATCGAACCACGCAGTCAGCGCAGTATCGTCATAGGGATAGAGCGTGGCATCGCAGTCGCCGCCAAAACTCAGGCTGGTTCCGTTGCGTGCCAAGCTTCGCCGGACTTCTTGGGCCAGCGGGCCGGGGTTGTGCACGAGAATGTCCTCCGCCGCGTGCTTCACCATGACGTCGGCCACCCAAAGCTCGAAGACCAGCCGGCATTTTCCCTCGGGAAGCAAGCGAGTTTGAACGCCGACCCCAACTGGTCCGCCGGCCGTGGTGATGGGGATGGGCTCACCGCGCTGGCTGCCGGCGCGCACCACCAGGTAGGCGCCCTGGTCGGCGTATTCCGGATTGACATAGACGCGGAATCGCGCGATCCCATCGACCGTGGTCATCGTCTCGTGTTCGACCATGAGACGGCCCCTTAGCCGGGCGGCCGCCGCATGGATTTTTTGTCTTGCGAAATGGAATGCAGGTTTCACGCTTCCAAACCTCGGTGTACTGATCCGTTTGGCTCCGCCGGGGGCTGGTTCGGATCCGGCGGGATGCTGTATCGGGAGCGTCAAAACCGGTGGCCGCGAGATGGACCGGTACTGCGCGGACTGCAGTATAGGGCCTCTTTGCCGGCGACAGCGATGCCCCTAGAGTGATGGCCTTGACGTGGGGCGCAGGGCAGCAGAGGATCGCCCCCCCTGCGCAGACGCAGCCGACGTATGGAGTTGGAAACTGACATGAGCCGAGTCGATAGCGGTCACGAGCCGGATTGGGATACCACCATTGATTTGCAGCTCGCCCCGGCGGCGCTTATCCACGCGCTGTTCTGGTCCGCCGGCTCTGTCCATACCGGATGGGAATCCTGCGTCCAGCACGAGTTGGTGGTGTTTGAAATCAGTGCCATCGACGATCACAGCGACAACCATTGCCGGCTGATCGAGCAGGAATATGTCGAGGATGCCACTGATGAAATTACCTGGCATGACTGGTCGGTAGAGCTGAAGCTCGGTCGAGTCTATATCTCGGCGCATTGGCGTGTGCGGCTGGAAGATAATCCATCCGAGTGGGATTGGTGCGCCGAGGAGGCAGAAAAAGCCTTTGCCGCGGCCGCCGTGTTGGTGGGCAAACGGGTCCGCAAGGGGCTGGCGGTGGAGGCAGAGCCCCACCGTAGACCGGTGCCGCGTACCCACCACTGACTGGAGTTCGGGGGCCGGCTCCCCGCAGGCTTCGCTAGCGCCGCAGTGGGGAACGAAAAGCGCTCTGCAGCTGCCCAAGAGAGAAGAGTGATGCAGGGCCCACTGTTGGGGATCAACAGCCGGGACGGGAGGAGGGATTCGCATGCGCGTCTTGGTTACCGGAGGCACGGGCTTCATTGGCGGCGCACTGTGCCGGCGTCTCGCCGATGCCCAATATTCGCTGGTGGTCTTGAGCCGAAACCCGGCCCGGGTCCGGCCTCCCGCTCTGGGTATCGCAGCGCTGGATGAGGTGGCGGGAGGCGCGCCCTTTGATGCGGTGATCAACCTGGCCGGAGAGCCGATCGCGCGGGGGCGCTGGACATCGGCGCAACGTAGCCGGATCCGCGATAGCCGGATCGCCTTCACGGAAACCTTGGTCGACTGGGTGTGCCGACGACAGGCTCAGCCATCGGTTTGGATCAATGCCTCCGCGGTCGGCTTTTACGGCATCGCGGAGGTTGACGACGAGGTGGTCGAGGCCGACGGCGGCGATGACAGTTTCTCCAGTGGACTGTGTCGAGCGTGGGAACAGTCTGTCAGTCGGCTCGCGGCGCACGGCGTCCGCATCTGCCTGCTGCGCTTGGGTGTCGTCTTGGGCGCAGATGGCGGTGCACTGGATCGCATGTTGCCGGCATTTCGTCTGGGTCTGGGGGGGCGGTTGGGTAGCGGCCGACAATGGATGCCCTGGATTCACCGAGACGATGTCCTCGATATCATCGAGCGATGCTTGACGGATCCGACGCTGGCGGGCCCCATCAATTGTGTGGCTCCCGAAGCGGTGACCAATGCGACCTTTACCCGCGCACTGGGCGCCGCGCTGCGGCGCCCTACGCCAGCGCACATGCCCGCCTGGATGGTACGCCTGCTATTCGGACAGATGGGAGAGGAGCTTCTACTGCATGGCCGCAGGGTAGTGCCGCAACGGTTGCTGGCGGCGGGCTACCCGTTTCGGTTTCCCGAACTCGCGCCGGCACTGCGTGCCGTGCTCTAAGCCGCGCCTAAGCGCCGGGTCGGAACCGCCATCGATCCAGGGCTCCAACGCCGCCGCTGAATTCGTGGGGGCGGCGGTCCGATCGCGAGGCGACACGAGAAACGCTGGGGCGATAGCCGTTGGGTCGCGGCGAGATTTCGAGTCCTGCACGCCCGAAGCGTTGTACGGGGGGGGAGCTGGAGATTCCCGAACCACAGCGACTGTCCCGCTCAGCATAGATCGAGACCCTACTGAGGACTTCCCCGCACGGCTAGGGCCGCGAAGCCATCGCGATTATTCGACCCCCTTGGGCTTTTGCCGATCCATGAAGCCGAACAAGTAACCGGCGACGCGGCGCATCTGGATCTCGTCGGCTCCTTCGGTGATCCGATAACGGCGGTGATGTCGATAAATGTGTTCGAAGGGCTTGTGGCGGGAATAGCCCAGTCCGCCGTGTACCTGCATCGCCCAATCGGCGGCGTCACAGCACAATCGGTTGGCGGTGTAGTTGCACATCGAGACCTTGTCGGAGACGGTGAAGTTGCCGTAGGTATCCATACTCCAGGCCGTCTTGTGAATCAGCGCGCGCAGCATCTCGGCGCGGGTTTGCAGCTCGACCAGTGGGAATTGGATGCCTTGATTGCTGGCGAGCGCCTTGCCGAACGGTTTGCGTTGCCGCGCGTAAGCCACCGCCTCATCGATGCAAAACTGGGCGGCGCCGAGGCTGGACGCCGCCTGGCGGATACGGTTTTCGTTGAAGAAATGCTGCACCACTTGCAGGCCCTTGCCTTCGCCGCCGAGGATCGCATCGTGGGGCACGCGCACGTCGGTGAACGATACCCGGCCGTGGTCGGTGGGCATGTTGAAGGTCCATAGCATCTCTTCGATCTTCAGCCCCGGCGCGTTCATCGGCACCAAGAAGGCGGTGATGCCCTGGGCGTCGCCGGGCGCGCCGCTGGTGCGGGCGTAGACGAGGTCGTAGGGCGCCTTGTGGATGCCGGTGTTCCAGGTCTTCTCGCCATTGATGACCCAATCGTCGCCGTGCCGCTCGGCGCGGGTTTCCATGTGGGTCGCGTCCGAGCCGTGGTTCGGCTCGGTGATGCCGTAGGCGTAGCTCAGCTTGCCCTGCAGCATGGGCTCGATCCATTCCGCCTTCTGGCGCTCGGTGCCGTAGGCCAGCATCAGCAGTACGCCGACGTTGTTGCCGACGATGGAGTGCTCAGTCTGCAGATCGTTGTGCAGACCGAGACCCTTCTTCGCCAAATGTTCGCGGATGATCGCCATGTCCAGGTTGGTGCCGTCGCGGCCACCGTACTGGCGTGGGATGGGGTAGCGGTAGTGGCCGGCGGCATCCGCGAGGCGCTTGGCCTTTTCCAGCAACGCTTCCCAGTCATCGTTGGGCAGACCGCCGCGCTCCCAGTCGGTGCGGGCGTCTTCGCGGCGGTAATCGAAGAAGCGCATGTTGTCGTCCTGGTTTTCGAGCGGCTTGATTACCTGTTCGATGAAATCGTCGAGCTCGCGGAGGTAATCGGCGAGGTCTTTGGGGATGTCGAAGTTCATGGCGTGTCTCGGGTCGAAGTTTGGAGGCCTAGTCTGGTGACGGGACGATAAAGCATATCGGCACCGTCGCACGCCGGCGACGCGTGCAACAAGGGGTTCGGCGGTTGGCGGCCGACTATTTCAGAACGAGCCTTGCCAGGCCGGTATCGTGGCCGATTCGGCGCGCGAGCGCTGGCGTCACACTGGTGGCGACCAACAGATTGCCGCCCCCCGGTACTGTGGTGATCGCGCAAGGCTGCGAGCG